>JAZGDW010000099.1:0-22073 GCA_036478295.1 Candidatus Krumholzibacteriia bacterium | reverse complement strand
TACCGTCGACACCTGCCATGAGCATCGCGGAAAAAGCAAGGTACGGGTTGCACGTCGGATCCGGGCAACGGAACTCGATGCGCTTGGCGCTCGGCGACGGTGAGTACATGGGAATGCGAATCGCGGCGCTCCGGTTGCGCTGTGAGTACGCGAGGTTGACCGGGGCCTCGAATCCAGGTACCAGGCGTTTGTATGAATTGGTGGTCGGGTTCGTGAAGGCAAGAAGCGCCGGAGCGTGCTTGAGGATGCCGCCAATGTAGTACAGCGCCATCTCGCTCAGCCCCGCGTAGGCGTTACCCGCGAACAACGGCTTGCCGTTTTTCCACAGGCTCTGGTGCACGTGCATGCCCGAACCGTTGTCGTTGTAAACCGGCTTGGGCATAAAGGTCACCGTCTTGCCGTATTTCCTGGCGATGTTCCGCACCACATACTTGTACGTCATGAGCTTGTCACCCATTCGTACGAGCGTGTCGAACTTGAGGTCGAGCTCCGCCTGTCCAGCGGTTGCCACTTCGTGGTGTTGGGTTTCCACCTCGCATCCCAGATCTATCAGGGTGAGCATCATCTCGGTCCGGAGATCCTGGAATGAATCCGTCGGTGGTACCGGGAAATACCCCTCCTTATAACGGGGCTTGTACGCGAGATTCGGCTTTTCCTCGCGCCCCGAGTTCCAGCTGCCCTCCACCGAGTCCAGATAATAGAAGCCCATGTTCGGTTTTTGATCGAACCGCACGTCGTCGAAGATGAAGAACTCCGCCTCCGGACCGAAACTCGCCGTGTCCGCGATGCCGGTACTCTTGAGGTAGTTCTCGGCGCGGGCCGAGACCCCGCGCGGATCCCGGCTGTAACGTTCCTTGGTAATCGGGTCGAACACGTCGCAAATGAGACTCAGCGTCGGCTGCTTGGAAAAAGGATCCATGAATGCCGTGTTCGCATCGGGGATCACCAGCATGTCGCTCTCATTGATGTTGCGCCAGCCGCGGATGCTCGACCCGTCGAATCCGAAGCCCTCTTCGAAGGACGCTTCGTCCAGGGACTTTATGGGGACACTGAAGTGCTGCCAAGTGCCGGGAAAATCGAGGAATTTCAAGTCGAGCACCAGGGCTTTTTGTTCTTTTGCGTATTCTATCAGGCCCTGGGGAGTTCTTGTCTTCATACCTAAGCGCACCATCCTCCCCTGGCAGGAGCGTGTGGGTTTCCAACTTTGGACACGGGGTTGAGCGGATTAACCCATACCTTGTAACCGAATGCCGCCGTCCTGTCAACTACACTCTCGGAACCGGCGATTCCGGCGGGTCGGGCATGATATTCTCCAGCTCACGCATGGCCCCACCCACAAAGCGCAGGAGATCGCCCGCGATGACCCCGCGAACGCCCAGCGCCGACGACGCGCGCACACCGGCGCGACCGTGCAGATAACACGCCACCAGCGCCGCCGCGAGCCCCGTCGCCCCCTGGGCCTGCAGGCCGGCCACCATGCCGGTCAAGACGTCTCCGGTTCCCGCCGTTGCCAGCGCGGAGTTTCCCACGTGGTTGATCCACACGTCGCCGTCCGGGGAGGCGACCAGCGTGGGGGCGCCCTTGTGTACCAGCGTAACTCCTAATTTTTTGGCAATGCCGCGAGTCGTCTCCACTTTGTCGAGGGGGTCGGTGGGCACGTCCCGGCCGACAAGCCTCTGCAGTTCACCGCTGTGGGGGGTCAGGACGGTGGGCACCCGCAGCCCCTCCAGGAGTTCCGGCTCACCGGCGAACGCGTTGATGCCGTCCGCGTCTACGATCAACGGCTTCCCACTCTCCGCGACGAGGTTTTTGACAAAGTCACTGGTTTCCGCGTGGCGCCCCAGGCCCGGTCCCAGCGCGATAACGTCGCAGGCCGAGATAGGGTCCTGCAGGACGGAGAGCGCACCAGGGGCGATAGTACCCTCCGCCGTCTCGGGAAGGGCAATAACGATCACCTCACGCACGCGGGTTTGAACCACGGGACGGATGCTCTCCGGAACCGCGACGAACACCATGCCGCAACCGCTTCTCAGCGCCGCTTCCGCGGCCAGCATGGCGGCCCCGGTGTACGCCCGGCTCCCCGCCACCAGGAGCACGGTGCCCACCCCGTACTTGTGCGCAGCGGGATCTCTGGGAACGATGCGCTGCACCGCTTCGGCTCGGTCCAGCAGGTGGACGCCGAGCGAGTGCACCTGGAGTACCTCTTCTGGAAAGCCCAGATCGGCGACGACCAGTTCGCCTACGCGCTGCCGCGCGGGGTGGAAGAGCATGCCGAGCTTGGGATACCCCATGGTAACCGTGAAATGCGCCCGAACGGCGCTGCCCAGCACCTCACCGGTATCACTATGGATGCCCGATGGTGTATCGATACTCACGACGGGCAGCCGGCGCTCGTTGATCAGCCGCACGACGTCCGCTGCGCGGCCTTCCAGATCGCGTGCCAGTCCCGTCCCGAACAGACCGTCCACGATGAGCGTCGCGTTCATCAGGTCTTTCTTGAGAATGTTCGACCAGTCCGTTCGCGTAGAGTTGATTTCCTTGAGTGATTTGCTGCTTTTCAGACGCCGCTGCAGTCGCTGATAGTTCTTGAGCGCGTCCATCGTGAACCGCTCCGGCGACGACAGGTAGTGAACCGAGCACGCCCGTCCGTCTTCATTCAGCCGCCTGGCTACCACCAGCGCGTCTCCACCGTTGTTGCCCGGCCCGACAAAGATCGCCGCCTTGAACCCCTTTTCCGGAAAACGATCGAGGATAAACTCTGCCACCTGGCGGCCGGCGCGTTCCATCAGCTCGAGACCCGGGCAGAAACGCGCGATGGTCTCCTCGTCGACCTTTTTCATCCGTTCGCCGGTCAGCACGTCCATTACATTCGCTTCCCTTTCTGTCCTTTCCCCACGACCCCGACGCTACTGCCTGTTGTGGTTGTCAACAATCTCAACGAGCTCGATGATATCGCTGATCTCGTATCTGGCACCGCTGTCGATCGCCCCCGACGTGTCACCATAGCGGGCAAACACGGTGTTGATGCCGACTTGCGCCGCCCCCCGGATATCGCGCTCCGGCCAGTCCCCAACCATGAGCGCCTCGGAGGGCTCGATCGAGAAATGTTCCAGCACGCGCTGGAAAGGCACCGGACTCGGCTTGCGCTCGCCGGTATCCTCGAAGGTGATGACCTTGTCGAACATATGGTGGAGCTGCAGGTAGCACAGGCGCAGCCAGCCCTCTTTGCGCGGTGCGTCCGATATAACGGCGAGCCGGATACCCCGTTTGATCAGCTCGAAAAGGGTCACACGCACGTGCGGGTACAGCACCAGCGCCGCCTCTTTGGCCCTGCGGTACGCCACGACCCCCGCCGCCAACACCTTGTGGTTAATCTCGCCGAGGAGTTCGACGAGCACCTGGTCGAACACTCCCTGGAATTCGATGCCCTTGGCCTCGTAGACCTCGTAGATTTTTGCCTTGATGGTCTTGGTGGGCAGACGCAGGCCGGCGTCGACCATCGCGTCCACCGCGGCGTCAACGGCGCGCTCCTTCATCCTCATGAAATCGGTGAGCGTGTTATCCAGATCGAAGATGACGACTTTGATCATAATGAACTTGTGATTGGATGCCGGTCGTTTCTGATTTATCATGGGAGGGAGTCACTCTGTTCGCGGCACAACACCCCTTGTCCCATAATCGGACACGATTCGCCTTCGGCGACAACGGAGATAGATTAATGGAAGAAACGCCCGAGCGCAACAGTCATCTGACATCACCGGACATGTTCGCATTCTTCAACCATTACTTCCTGCTTTTCTTCAGTCTGAGCTGCATCCTCAGTAGCCTCTTCATCCAGGAACTTCTTATCATGCTCGGTCAGTTCCGACTCGCCATCGGCGTCGCGCCCGCGCTCGGCATACTGCTTCCCGTCTTTCTCTTGGCCAGGCGATTTCCTTCCGGCCTGATGAAACAGTTTCACATTACCCGCCCGCGCGTGAGGATCTCCATCTACGTCGTGCTGGCGACGCTGGCGATGGTCGTCATCGTGTCCCACTTGTACGTGATCAGCCAGCATTTCATGCCCCCACCGGAGACCTACATCGAGGCCCTGGAACGGTACAGGCCAACATCGGTAGCTGCGGCCGTAGTCACGTTCCTTGGCCTGTGTCTCGTGGTGCCGGTGGCGGAAGAAATAGTCTTCCGCGGGATGATTCAGGAAATCTTCAGCAGAAACATGAGAGGCAGCTTCGCCGTCGTACTGGCCGGTGTGTTTTTTGGGGTGATACACCTCAATCCCCAGCTGCTTGCCGGCCTGGTGTGCTTCGGCATTTTTCTGGGCATCCTGTTCCACGTCACCTCCAGCCTGAGCTACTCGATACTGTCGCACGGGGTTTTGAACGCGGTGGCGTTCCTGCAATTGGCCCTGCTGTCGGAGGAATCTTTGGAAACGGCGCCGTTCTACGTGCGCGAATGGTGGATGCTACCGGTCGCCGTCGTCGCCGTCGGTCTGCTATTGAAGGAAATAAAAACGGGAGCTTCCATCTCGCTGGAAACTCCCGTTCAAACGTCGAACCAACAGCAATGAACTATTTCACCGAAGTGCTGATGTCCCTCCCCAGACTTATCTCTCCGTTGTCAATCCGGATATTGAACCCGCACGTCGGATTGTTGCACACCCACGCCTTGTACATGATCGTTGCGCCGTCACGACCGTAATCCGACAAGGGCAGCAGCACGCCGTTCTTACACTTCAGACATTCCGTGAAATCTTTTGGCTCCATAACTCGTACCGGGCGCTCTCGCCCGATATCTTCACCTCCATCATCATCACTGGGACAGGCCTGTCATCTACCTCACACACTAACCACCCTTACACCCCACCGTTACCCCGGTGAAGCTATCATCGTGAGAGCGATAGGCACGATGACGCAACCATTATTCTTCAAATGAAGTTGCGTGTCAAGCGCTTTGTCGACAGCGAAATACGCCCCCGCTACGTCTTCATTTTCTTCTTCTTGGCTGCCGGAAACAAGACATTATTGAGAATCAATCGGTAGCCGGGCGAGTTCACGTGCAGGGCGAGATCGGTAGGAGGATCGCCCACGGCGTGCTGGTAGTCTTCGGGGTCGTGCCCGCCCAGAAAGGTGAACGTGCCCATTCCGAAGTTGCCGTGGACATACTTGACTTCGGTGTGGGCGGGGTCCTCACCGAGGATGACCACACTGCGCTTGACCAGCGCCTTCTTGAAACCGGTGGTCTGACCGAGGAACCCTTTGACGACGTTGACGTGGTTCTGCGTCAACATCGACGGTACGGGATCGTACTTGGCCGAGAACTCGAAGAGCGTGAAATAATCGGCTTCGCTGCTCCGGGCCTTGGCGTAGTCGCTTGTGTCGATATTGGAAAACTCGTAGACCAGCGGATTCGAGATCAGCCGGAAACCGGTAAAAGCGAAGCAGCGGTCGTAGTCCAGCCTGTCCTGAAACCCGGGCGTCATGCCGTCGTGGTCGTATTCCTTGGAGACGATATCGATGCCCGCGGCGGACAGCGCGATATCAACCGTGTCGCACGCGGAGCACATGGCAAAGAGGAACCCGCCACCGAGGACGTACGCACGGATTTTCTCAGCGACGGCTTTTTTTGCTTCCGGAACCTTGTCGAATCCCAGCTTGCGCGCGAGCGCTTCCGACTGAATCTGCTGCGTGCGGTACCATTCCGCGTGACGGTATGCGCCGTAGAATTTTCCGTATTGCCCCGTGAAATCCTCGTGGTGCAGGTGAAGCCAGTCGTAGTCGGACAGCGCCCCTGCCAACACTTCTGCATCGAAGACCTTGTCGAACGGGATCTCGGCATACGTCAGCGCCAGCGTCACCGCATCGTCCCAGGGCTGCTTGTTGGGTGGTGTATAAACCGCGACCTTCGGCGCTTTCTCGAGGACCACGAGCTCCATGTTCTCTTTTTCGATTTCGCTATAGATGACGGCAAGCTGCGAGCCGCTGATCTCCGAGAAGGAGACATTCTTGAGGCGCGCTTCGAGCACGACCTTCTGGCTTGCCGGAATGACAAAACTGCCCCCCCGGTAATTGAGAAGCCAGTGCACGATGTGTCCCTGCTGCAACGCGTGGAACGCCAGGCCGTAGGCCTTGAGATGGTTGGTCTGCGTGAGGTCCATCGGCACGAGAATCGAGGCGGATTGGGCGCGCCCCGCCGCGGCCAGCACGGCCATCGCCAGGACCACCGTGAACGCCAACCGCCTGAGTGAATGCAAAGCGCTCATTCCGTTACTCTCCCAGAAGCTCCCTGAGGCGCGTTACGTCTTTTCGTACCTCATCGAGAAAGATGTAGTGTGGATGGGTCAAGAGAATATCCTCATAGGTCTCGAGCGCCAGCTGCATCTTGTCATAGCCGCGCTCGTATGCCTCGGCGATGCGACGTTTCACGTCGGGCAACTGCGTACTGGCCGGATAGTCCCCGAGGTACTCCTCGTACCTCTCGATCGCGGTATCGTAGTCCTTCATGCCCTGAAGGGTCTCACCCAGTTTGAAGAGAGAGAGAGCGCGCAGTGGCGTCGCGGTCGCAAGGCCCACGATGGCCTGCAGGTGCTCGATCACCGTGGCCGTATCGCCGGCAATCTCCGCCTTGAGCGCGTCGATGTACCGGGCGAGAACTTGTTGTTCCCCCTGAAGCCCCTCCTCGATCGCCCACGCGAATTCAATGGCATCGTTGGTGTAGGCGGATGACGGGTTGCCCTCGGCCAGCGCGGTCAGCGTGTCCCGCGCCGTTTCGTACTCGTGTGTAAACCCGAGCAGGAGCCCGCTGTAGAAAACGCCCGCCTCGTGGAACTCACGCGTGGTTGAATGTACCAGATTCCCAAAATGTTTGCGGGCGAGATCGTATTCTTCAGTGATGAGGTAGGCCCGCCCCAACCGCTCGGCGAACTTCGCACGATGGATGCGAGCGTTGACCAGGCCGTCTTTGTAAATCTTGAGCGCTTTCTTCGGCTGCTTCTTGAGCTGCAACACCAGGTCGCCCTTTTTCAGATACGCCTGCTCTGCGTGCTCGGTGCCCGGATACGTGGACACTATCCAGTCGAGCGCGTTCATCGCCCGGAGCAGGGCCGTTTCCACCGGCATGGTCCGCGGCCCGTCCACCCGGCCGGCGGCCATATCGACGAGCAGGTCGACGAGCATCAACTTGGCGCGCGGCACCTGGGGTGACGAGGGGTATCCATTGAGGAACGCCTCTGTCGCCCGCAGGCCAAGATCAAAGAAACGGGCCTTCTGGCCCGAGGAGCGGCTCTGGTACTCGGCCACGGCGCGATCGGCAAGGCTCAGCAGCACGGTGCCACTGGCGTTTCGGGGCTCGTCCGCTCGTAGCGCCATCTCCAGGGAGTTTTCGAGCATGCCGCGTTCCAGATAGGCGATGGCCAGAACGGCAAACACCATCTTGCGGTTCGGCGCCGGTCTTTCCGCGTCTCGCTTGAGAATGCCCAGGAGCTTGTCGCCGCCTTCGCTGTCTTCGCGCAGCAGTTCCATGATCTTGTCCTGCGCGAGACGGTGCTGGCGCGGCGCGGTCTCGATGAGGTGCAGGTACTCGCGCAGCGAACCTTCGTAGTTTCCCATGGTCCGGTGCAGGTAGGCGATGTCGAGAGTCAGGATATAGTTGTCGTCGTTACGCACCCTCCCGTCCTCGTACATCCGCATGGCACGATCATACAGCCCATAGCGGCTGAGTGTGTTGCCGATGATGCGGTAGGAGTTCACGCTGTTCTCGGTAAGATCGAGCAGGTCGCGAAACACTTTCTCGCCCCGCTGGCGGTGCTCACCCTGTATGTACAGCGTTCCCAGGGAGGCGCCCGCCTGGATATTCGCCGGCTGGACGCGCAGGCAGATTTCGTACACCGCCGTCGCTGAATCGACCAGTCCCATGACCTGGTAGGTTTCTCCGAGCAGGAGGTAGATGCGCGTGTGGTTGGGGTATTCGGTACGCAGTTTCCGCAGCATCGACACGGCGCGTGCGGGATCGTCACGCACAAGGGGCCGGATCACACGCAGGGCCGAGCCGAGATCGGTCCGGACGTCGGTGTTGAACCGGGTGCGTGTTTGTCCCGACGCGGGCGTCCACCAGCCGCCCATGGCGGTGATCGCCACGCCGCCTGCAAGCAGCGCGGTGATAATCGAGATGCGGTGTCGTGTGGTCAAATCGTTACTTGCCGTCGCTGTCGAGGGGAGCCTCTTCGGCCAGTGCCCGGAAATAGAGCCTGATCAGGTCTTCGAATTCGCCCGGCGCCTTGAGCGCCATGGCACGCCGGATCTCCTCGCGCAGCATCTGCGAGGTACGGCGCGCATCGGCGCCGTCTGGCACGTTCGAAAAAACGTCTTCGGCGGTGACGCTGCGGCGCTTCTTCTCGTAATCCCGCGAGTTTACCGAGCGCTGGGCGTCGAGCATGCGGCTCAGTATTCTCTCCTGGTTACGGAGGGTTTGTTCGTTGAGCACTCCGCCTTCGAGATCACGGATGACTTCTTCCATTTCCTCGATAATCCTGTCCATGCGCCCCAGGGGACGGTCGCCTTTTTTGATGTCTTTCTGAATGTTCTCGGCGAGTTCGCGCAGCGAGCGCTGCTGGCCGGCCAGGCGCCTCATGGCCGCCTGCCGCTCCTGGAGGATTTTCTCCTGCGCCGCGCGCATTGCCGCCAGCGCCTTGGAGTCCTGCAGCATCTGCCGCTGGCCTTGCAGCATCCGCTGCAACGCCGACATCTGCTGCGACCCCGATCCGCCGCCGCACGACTGGCTGCGACTCGCACTGAGCAGGGCGATGGTAATCTGGTTGAGGCTGGTGACCGCCTGCCCGGCGCTGGTCGTCGACAGAAACGCCTTGTTCTGCTCGAGAAACACCATGGAGCTTTGCATACGGGTGATCGTCTCCCCGAGCATTCCCAGGAGCGTTTGCGGCACCGCCAGCGTTCTCTTCGCGATTTCGTCCAGCTCGTCGGCCACCTGGCTGACCGCCTTTACATAGATCAGCTGCTCTTCGGCCAGCGCGCGGACGCCGGCCGCGTCCGAGGTAGACGCTTGTTCCCGCAGGCGCTCGGTCAGGTCCTCCTGCTTGAACGAAATATCCAGCGTGCCCCGAGCCAGGCGCTGCAGGTTCTCCGCGCTGCGCCGGCGGGACCCGTTCTGCATTCCCGCCTGCATCTCCACAACCCTCGTAAAGAGCGCGATGAGATCATCCATCGCCTGTTCCTGGCTCTGCTGAGCGTCCTGTTTTTGCTGCTGCTGCAATTGACCGGAGGCGTCCCGCATTTTCTGGGACGTGTCGTTCTTCGAAAACTCCTCCGCAGTCTCCTGCATCTGTTCGGACATTTCAGGATCTTCGAGATCGCCGCCGAGTTCCTCCGCGAATTTCTCGAGGTCTTTCTCGAGCTGCTCGGCGCTATCGGATAGCGACTCCTGTTCCTCGGCGAGCTGTTTCATCTCCTCCGCATCACCCGCATCCGTCTCTGACGTCTTGTCGCTGACTTCCTCCTGTGCGTCCATCAGGTCTTTGGTCTTGCGCACCAACTCTTCCATTTCCTGCTCTTTCTGGATCTCCTTGAGCAGGGCTTCGGTGCGTTCGAGACTCTTGAGAAGGTCCTCTGCCGAGAGCTCGAGGTTCTCCAGGGCCTCCTGGATATCCCTGGGGTCGAGCTTCTCCATCGCCTCTCGGAGGTCTTCCATGTACTTTTGCCGCGCCTCATCGTTGATCTCTTCCATGAGGCGGTTGATCTCTTCGAGTTTTTCGCCGATTTCCTGCGAGGTCATCTTGTTGTCCGACAGCGATTCAAGGGTTTCCTCCAGCGACTGCTGGATCTCCTGTAGTTTTTCCTGGATGGTCTCCTGCGATGACATCGCCTTGTCGATTTCTTTTTTCTGGCTCCAGTCCAGCTGCTCGGTCTTCTTGAATTCGCGTGACAGTTTCTCCACCTGCTTCTTGAACTCCTTACTCTCTTTCATCGCTTCCTCAAAAAGATCCGAGCGGTTGCCGTCGTCCTCCTTGATCTTTTCGTAGAGCTCGGCCATGGTCGGGACAGTAATGTGGAACATCTTGCTCTTGGTGATCCCCGGTCCGGTGACGACGTTGTTGTCCTCGATCTGCAGGAAGTACTCGATGAAATCACCGGGAAACAACGTGACCTCGTCCAGATTCCACGTAACCGCCTTGGCGATTTCTCGCTTGCCCGACTCGGCGCCGAGACCGATGCGGTTGCGCCGGAACTTCCCCACACCGCCCTTGCGGTAGTAGATATCGGCCTTTTTCACCCCGAAATCATCCGAGGCAATGAAGCGTACGTCCATCTTGAGATTTCGGGGGAGCGCCGCGTCGCTGCCCGGTTCGAGCACGTCGAGGACCGGTGGGTTGTCGGAGTAGACCTCGATCGCGTATACGAGGGGTTCATCGGTGACGTGTCCACGCTCGTCTTCCAGGAGAATACTGTAGGACCCGTCCTTTAGTGCGGCGAAGTCGAATCCAAACTCCTTGCCGTTGACCTCTATCGGCTGTGTCTTTCTGCCGTCGAATCGCACCCGCACGCTCGCAAGATCGTTGTTCGCGCGCGCGTCCACCCGCACTTGGGTGCCTTCGAGCGCCTGCACGTTGCCGCCGCTGTCGACCAGCGTGTCGGGAGCTTCACCCGTGTACGCGGGCGGCATCAACACAATGGCCAGATCGGTCACGATGGGTTTGTTGACCACGGTGATTCGGTACTCGGGACTCTTGTTGCCACCGGAGTGAAAATAGTAGGTCAGCGAGTTACGGATACTCTTGAAGGTGTAGGTGTACTGTTTCATCGGCGCGTCGCCTTCGACGAGTTTCGCCCCCTCTTCGGTGGGCTCGGTCTTCCAGAACCCGCCGGAGAGATCGTACGACAGCCCGACCGGGTCTTCCGTTCCTCCGAAATCGAGCGCCGTCACTTCGACATCGCTTCCCGCGAGCACTGTAATATCCCCCGGTGACGCGTAGAGGTTTGCATCGTGGCTGACGGCCGCCGCTTCACGCGGTGATACAACACGCCGGCCGGCTTCGAGCAGTGCCGAAGGCGCCGCGAACGCGGTAATGATGAGGGCGATCAGTGCCGCGTAAGCGACGGGTACCAGCGCCAGCTGCCGGCGGGTGAGGAAAAGAAAGCGTACTTCGAGACCGCTGACCGAACGCACCGCCTGCCGGATGACCTCACGGACCAACGTGGGCGAGTAGCCGCGGGAGAGATCGTCTCGACTGGAGAACTCGTAGCCGGCGGCCACGATGTCATGGAAGTCCTTGCGGCTCTCCACGGCCAGGGCGAGCTTGCCGACTCCCGGTACACGGATGAGCGGATAAACTATGAAAATGAGAAACAGGCCTGCGGAGATGCCGAAGGCCGCGCGGCTTACCGCCAACGTCTGCCACAGCGGCGGATCTCCGGTCGATGCCGTCCACAGGACGACGAGCACAAACACCCAGGAAGCCAGAGCCAGGAACGTCACCAGTCCCGAAGCCAGGCGCAGGCCCAGTGTCCTGGCCCAGGTCTTTCTCAGCTGGCGACGAAGCTCGTTGTTGAAGAAGGCGCTTTTCTTGGACATGCGCTCGAACCCTCCGTACCGGCTGCCCCGACACCACGCCCCCGCCGGTCTCGGTCTGCTACCGCACCGGCGCGCGTTCCATCCATGCTCCCCAGGGGGGCGGTGAACTGGGAAGCAGCTTTCATTCCATTGAGTTGGCGCTGGACAACGCCGCCTCCTCCCGTGGGCCTAGGGAAAGGCGTTCTGGGTAATCGCATACACTAATATATTTACAGCCATACGAACGGCCAGTTCCCGCTTCTCCTCCGGGTCGTTGTGGACCCGCCTGTCCTCCAGGCCGTCTCCTATATCTGATTCATAGCTGTAAAAGAGCACCAGGCGGCCGTTCAACGTAACCCCAAGTCCCTGCGGGGGTTTGCCATCATGCTCGTGAATCTTCGGCAGGCCGGGCAGATCGTAGAAAACGTGGTAGATGGGATGCGAATTGGGCAGTGGCGCCAACTCCTCCTCCGGAAAAAGCTGCCGCACGAAGCGACGGAACGACTTGTCCATACCATAGTTATCGTCCGCATAGAGGAAGCCGCCCGCCTCCAGGTGTGCCCGGAGGGCTTCCAACTCCTCCGGCGTGAAACGGATGGTGCCGTGGCCGGTCATGTACAGAAAGGGATACGCCCGAAGATCCTCGTCGGTGGCACTGAGGATCTTCTCTTCCGCATGCGTGTTGATACCCGTCCGTCTCTTGAACTCGTTTAACCAATTGGGAATAGACGAAGGGTCGGAATACCAGTCGCCGCCGCCGCCGTACTTCAAACGGGCGATACGGATGCCGTATTCGTCGGCCGGATTGCCCCCGATGGGGACCCGCGCGCGGGCGGGCGCCAGGCCTGCGAGGGGACGCATGGTGGCCGGCGCGAGCGATACCACCGCCGCCGTCACAGCGCAGGAGACCAGCAACCGTGCCGCGGCGGCCGCAAGAGGGTGCCGAGTCGCGCGCCCGGCCAGTGATGAATTGTGTGCGCTTCGCAATGGACGACTCCGACGTTAAACCACCGAATTGACCTTGCTCAATTATAGGAAATGGCGACCCTGAAAGCAATTACCGTCTTTCGCGACCCATGGTTGCAGGTGGCGCCGCGCACTCTGTACGGCGCCTGTGCTGACCCAGGTGGATCGCACCGGCCGTCGCCTCCGTCCTGTTGCTGGAGCCCAGGCCAGGTCCTCTGCACACGACTTGCCGCAAGCGCTTGTGCGACCCCGCCTAAGTATTCTATGTTCTTGAACGGCGCGCCGGGTGAGCCCATGCTTATACTCCTTGTCATAGCTATTGTTGTGTTTGCTATCGCCTACCGCAAGTACGGTGCGTTCCTGGACCGGCAGTTCAACATCAAGTCCGCCCGCAAGACGCCCGCCCATACCCATTACGACGGAACGGATTTTATGCCGGCGCGCACGCCCGTGCTGATGGGCCACCACTTCTCCTCCATCGCCGGTGCGGGACCCATCGTGGGGCCGATTATCGCAGTCGCGTTCTTCGGTTGGCTGCCAGCCGTGTTATGGATCATTCTCGGTTCGATCTTCGTCGGCGGGGTACACGATTATTCCGCGCTCGTCGTATCGATCCGTCACAAGGCGCGCTCGATCGCCCAGGTCGCCCGCGAGATGATGAGCCCGCTGGCGCATAAACTCTATCTCGCCTTTATCTGGCTGGCGATGGTCTACGTACTCGTTGCGTTCGTCGATCTTACGGCCGGCAGCTTCACCGCCGACGGTGGCGTCGCCAGTTCTTCTCTCATTTACATCGTGCTGGCAATTCTGATGGGGCTCGCGGTCTACCGCGGCAAGGTCCCGCTGGGCAAGGCAAGCCTGGTTTTTGTACCCCTGGTTTTCGTCGCCATTTGGGTGGGACAGCAGGTGCCCTTCGGCGAGCTGCCTGCCCTCGCGCACGGCGAGCCAAGGACCACGTGGACAGTCATCCTGCTTGGTTATTGCATGGTGGCATCGATCGTACCGGTGTGGATCCTGCTGCAGCCACGAGATTACCTGTCTTCGTACTTGCTGATCGCCTGTATCGTCGGTGGGGTCGGTGGTATCGTTCTTGGCGGGCATACTCTCAGCACGCCGGCGGTCACGGGGTTCAACACCAACATCGGGTTCTTGTTTCCCGCGCTTTTTATTACGATAGCGTGCGGGGCGTGCTCGGGGTTCCACTCCATCGTGGCTTCCGGCACCACGTCGAAGCAGCTCAGCGACGAGCGCGCGGCGCGTCCCGTGGCGTACGGTTCCATGCTGGTCGAGGGGATGCTTGCGCTGATTTCGGTCAGTGCCATCGTGGTCGCGGGCGGCGCGCTGGCCGGCCGCTCTCCGACCGAGGTATTCGCCTCGGGCATGGGCACCTTTCTCGGTTCCTTCGGAGTGCCGTCTACGCTGGGGACATCGTTCGGCTTGCTCGCGCTCAGCACGTTTCTTCTCACCACGCTGGACACCGGCACTCGTCTCGCCCGTTATATCTTTGAAGAATTTTTTAATGTCTGGGGAAAAAAGTGGCACATCCTGGCCACGGTAGCCACACTGGTCCTGCCGCTGTGGCTGGCACTGACCGAGTACCGGGACGCCCAGGGCCAGGTCATTCCGGTGTGGCAGGCCATCTGGCCGGTCTTCGGCGCCACCAATCAGTTGCTCGGCGCGCTCGCGCTCCTGACGACCGGCGTGTGGCTCAAGCGCACCGGCCGGCGGACGGTCTTCGTCATTATTCCCATGATCTTCATGTTCTGCGTCACCCTGCTCGCCCTGGGCCTGCTGGTGAAGGAAAACCATTTTCTCGTCATCCGTACCATCGCGGCGGTCCTCTTGGTGCTCGCCGTCGTGCTGATTATCGAAGCGATGCGGGCGTTTCGTGGCGAACGGGTTGTCGAAGACGACATGCTTCCCGATGACGGGGCGGCGATCACCACAGCCGGTGGAAAAATCTGTTGAGTCGAAGCGCTTTCCCTAACAAAAAATGACAGTATGCTGTCACTCACTTGACAGTATGCTGTCACTCACTTGACAGTATGCTGTCATTCACTTGACAGTGTGCTGTCATTCCTCTCCGGAACGCTTTTACCTCGCGTCGTAGCCTAAGACGTGCTACACTTACTTTTGATCCGTCAGAAACAATGGGTCTGTGCTGATGGGCCGGGCGCCAGGATGGGGGCGCTCCGGCTCAAACAGTCCTCGCGCGCCGACGAGGAACGTGTTCCTGTCCCCCATAATCCGTGGGCGGTCGGCGCGCTGCGGAACTCGCCGTCGACCCCCATCCTGGCGCCCGGCCCCGGCTTAAGACAGCGGGTTTCTGACGGATCAAGGTTAGTTCTGGGAAACCCCACTCGCAGCGGAGGCGGTTCCCATGGTCAGGCACCCGCCGATACGGATACTGGGTTTAGTAATTCCGGTACTTTGCATTCTTTTCACTACCGGCGCGAACGGTCAACCCGGCAGATCGAAGGTTGCACCCGCGGCCATTCGCACCGACGCACCCGTCAGTACGAGTCCCCGTCTCTCCAGCAATGTCAACCTGATCCGAGCCGTGGAAGGTGGTTCCTTCAAAGAGATCGCCGTCGCCGGTGACGTCGTGTACGCGGGCCTTTGGCGCTTCCTGGTTACAATCGACGTCTCAAACAAGTCCAATCCCACCCGGATCAGCAACCTGCTGTTTCCCTACGACACACAAATAGCGGACATCGTCCTGGCGGGGAACTACGCCTATGTAGCAGACGCTGACAGCGGCCTGAGGGTCATCGACATCAGCGACCCGGCGAATCTCATCGAGGTGGGTGCCGCGACGGGCGGAGACGTCATGAGTGTGGCCGTCTCGGGAAGCCACGCATACGTCGCGCGGGGCCGGGATGGCTTTGGCGTCCTGGACATCTCAGATCCGACAAATCCGTTCGAGGTGGGCTCTGTGGCAACTGCGGGCTGGCCGTGGAGGGTGGTCGTTCAGGGGAACTACGCTTACGTTTGGGACGCCTCGGATGGCGAGCTGGAAGTGTTCAATGTAGCCGATCCGTCAAGTCCATACCTGGAGGGTTCGTGGAACTCGCCGACGAGCCTCAGGGATCTCGGTATGGATGTCTCCGGGAGCTACGTGTACATCGCGCATTATGACCTGTGGATAGTGGATGTATCTGATCCGGCGAATCCCGCCCTGGCGGCGAGCTTGCGTTTGGAGGATCAGGGTGGTGACGTGGATGTTCAAGGCAATTACGCATACGTAACGAACCAAAGTGCTTTCGAGGTCGTCGACGTATCCGTGCCAACGAGTCCCACGGCCGTCGGTTCGACACTGGCAGGCGAAGGAGAGAGGCTCGTGGTGGACGGGAATTATGCCTTTGTTGGAGGCTCGTCAGAGGGCGTAAAAATTATTGACATAGCCGACACGAGCTATCCGACAGAAACCTCTCGTTTTCGAGCGGTGCGCTCTGCGCAGTCCGCCTGTGAACACAACGGTCTGGTTTATATGACGGACACCGAAGGCTTTTTCATTCTCGACGTCTCTAACCCACTCGATCCGATCGTGGCCGTCGGCGTCCCTACCCACTTCGGCGTGTCTACGTATGATCTCGTGGTGTCGGGCACGACCGTCTATCTGGCCAACTGCGACACGTGGTATCTGACGTGGGGCGGGCTCATGGTGTACGATATGACCAACCCGGACAGTATTGGATTCGGGTACAGTCTGAAGGGCTGTCTGACTGCGGTCGACGCGTCCGGTGATTACGCATATGCGGGGGGAGGAGACACCTTTGATTTCGACGATTTCATCGTCTATGACGTATCCGATCCGTCGAATCCAACAGTGATTGCCACCTACAATACGAATCAACGCATCCACGCGATCGCCCTATCAGGGCCTCACGCTTACCTCGGAGCCGAGGACGGACTTCGCGTGATGGATATTTCCGACCCGGCGAACCCCACGGAAGCCGCCACCTTTGGCTTCGGGGGTCACGTCTCCGACATTGTCATCGAAGGGAGCTACGCGTACCTCGCAACAGGATCGACGCCGCCGGACGCCATGCTTCGTGTGATCGACGTTTCGAACCCCACCGCGCCTGCCGAGATCGGCAGCTACTCGACAGGGGTAAACGGCAACGCCATCTCCCTGTTCGGAGATTACGTTTATGTAACGACGTTCAGCGGTCTCTACATTGTCCAGGTGAGCGACCCGGCGAATCCTGTGGAGATCGGATTGTATACAGACGAGGCGATCGCGGGCCGTGCGGTCGCGGCGCCGCCATTTTTCTATGCCGCTACTCCGCTGACCAGCGGATTTAACATCCTGCAGCTTGAGGTTCCTACTTCGATTCCCGGAGCGACCGGAAGCTTGCCCGCACTCCATCAGAATTACCCAAACCCCTTCAACCCGACGACAACAATCTCGTTTACCCTTGCCCGCCGATCCGCTGTGGAGCTGCTCGTCTATGACGTTAAGGGCGAGCTTGTTGCCACAATCATCGACGACGTCATGAATGGCGGGCCTCACAGCGTGACCTGGGACGGCAGGGACGGCGATGGCAACGAAGTAAGCTCGGGGGTCTATTTCTACCGTCTCAACGCCGGCGGTCGACGAACGACCAAGAAGCTGGTGCTCTTGAGATGAAAGCAGGGTTATTCGTGCGCGCCGGCCGTCGCAGAAGGGGCCGTCACCCTCACGCGGGCTGCAGGTACAGTTTGGCCTCCACCCCATGGCCGTTCTCGAGATTCGCGACGACGACGTCGCCGCCCATCTCGCGTGACAGGCTGCGGCAAATCGCCAGTCCGAGCCCCGTGCCCGTCGTTTTGGTGGAGAAGTAGGGCTCGAAGAGCTTCTGCTGCGCCTCCTCGCTCAAACCCGGCCCGGTATCACGGAAAGAAATGCACACGCCCTCCCTGTTCGCGCGTTCCGGCGTTCCCCGATCCGCGTCCTTCCACTCTCGTCCGTCCTGCACGGCGTTTTCGCACACGATGTGCAGCTCGCCGCCGTCCGGCATGGCTTCCAGCGCGTTCTCGATCAGGTTCGTGCAGATCTTGCGCAGCGCCTCGGGATCGACGTTTGCCGGCATCTCCGTATCGGGAACGTCGAGCGACACGTTCACGCCGTTGTCGTTACGCCGGTACGGCGCCACCAGGCCTTTGATGTAACGGGCGACGTCGTGCGTGCCGAGCTCGAGCTGCTGCAGGCGTCCGAAGCTGGAAAACTCCGCGGCAATGTGTCGCAGTACCTCGACCTGGTGCATGATCGTGTCGGACCCTTCCTTGAATATCTTGTCGAAATCGTCGGCCCCCTCCTCGTGCGCCTTGGCCATGAATTGGGCGGAGAGCTTGATGGGAGTCAGTGGGTTTTTGATCTCGTGGGCGATCTGGCGTGACATCTCCACCCACGCGGAGAGTTTCTTGGAGTTGATCAGCTCGGTCAAATCCTCGAACACATAGACGGTACCCATATAGCGGCCCTCGGTGTCGAGCCGGGTGTGCATGTACTTGATGGTGCGCCGCTGCCCGCGCATGGTGATGTCGAACTCCGACGACACAAAAGGCTCTCTGGCCGACGGCTCCCCTGCCAGCAGGCTGAAGAACCGGGTCGCGACGCCGCGCTCTACCAGTTCCCCACCGGTCCGGTCCAGCACGTCGGCGCCCTTCACTCCGAGGATGCGTTCCGCCGCCTGGTTCATCGCACGGATGCGATCATCGGCGTCGGTGCTGATAACACCCGTGCCGATACCGGCGAGAATGACCTCCAGGTAACGCCGGCGTTCGTCGAGAGCAGCGCGCGAGTGGGCCAACTGGCTGGTCATCTCATTGAACGCCGTGACTACGATACCGATCTCGTCTCGCCGTTTCGCCGGCAGCTTGAACGTGAGGTCGCCGCGGCTAATTCGCCGCGTTCCTTCCAGCAGTCCTTTCAGGGGCTCGAAAATCCCACGGGCGAGCAGGAGCCCCAATCCGATGGTTGCCGCTGAGAGCAGGGCAAAAATACCGAGCACCACCGACGTCGCCTTCTGTACGTCGACATGATACGACTCGGGACGAAACAGCAACGGCAGGCCGAGCGCCGCGTTTTCTTCGAATCCCGAACTCTGCACGGGCAGGTAGGCAACTTCGTAGCGGTAACGTCCCGCCGTCTCGGTCACCAGTGACTGATCGACACCCATGAGCGACACTCTGACGTACGCGTCCGCGTTCATCATCGCGCTGATGAAGCCGCCGGACAAGAGTCCCTCGCGGCTCGAGGCGATGAGCTCGCCACCGTCGTACAGGTTGACGTCCGCGCCGACCTGGTCCGCCACCATGCCCAGCAGGTTTTCGTCGAGGAGCTTTCCATAATAGACCGTGTATGCCCGCACCCCCTCGTCCGTCACCACGGTGACCGGGCGGCTCAAGAGCCCCAAGTAGGGTCGCCCTTCGATACGGCTCACGAAAACCTCTTCCGGGTCGAATCGGTTCCAGATGCCCTGAAAATCGGGGTCGGAGATCGGGCCGATGCCGGGAGTGTCTGTGGGCGGGCCGCCCTCTGCGGACAGAGCGTCGTCACGGCGCCCCGGGCCACCCCCGCCGTCGATGTCGCCGAGGATGCTCGCCCCCACCGGCGCCCCGTTCTCGTCGAAGACCCGTACCAGATGAGCGGTGTCGTTCAAGAAATACCGCGGGATGTACCCGGCGATCAACTCCGTAACATCCGTATGCTCCAGCAGGTAATTCAGTTCACCCGCCACCATGTTCTCCAGCGATTTGACGGCGCTGAACGACTTGTACATTGCTTCCTTCTTGTTCTCCTGCACGAACCGTTGCTTGATCATACGCACGGAAAAAACACCAAGAATGACCGCGGGCAGCAGCGCGATGATCAGAAAGGACCCGAGCAGTTTCTGCTGAAACCCCAACTGCCGGCCGGGCGTGAGCGTCGGCATCACGCTTCCCAGGAACGGCAGGCTCTTCAGCAGAATGATCAGGATGATGATCGCGACGGCGAAGAAAAAGTAGAGCGAGAGAATGGTCGACCAGCGCAGCACGTGCTGCAGCGGCGGCGGCGCCGGAAAACCGGCGAGCAGGTAACTGTCGTCGCCCTCCCCGGTCTCTCGCAGTAGAAAGCGATAGGATGCTCCGCTAATGGAGAGCAAGGGCCACTCGAGATTGAGGGCCCTGTCCAGCTCCTCGTGCTCGAAGGCAAACCCGACGGGCAGTGTCTCGGACGACGACTCGAGAACGCGCGTCCCCCGAATGCGGGCGAGCAGGAGCGCCTCCGGCTCCTCGAGACGCGGCTCCACTCCGCCTTCCTGAACGTTCCTCAACACCTCCGGGGTCTGCGGGCCGGTCCTGGCCGCCCACGCGAGGTTTTCAAAAAAGAACGGGATGTCGACCACCACTTTCCCCATCGACGAGTGCATGAGGCCGCCGCCGGGGGCGGCGAGATAGTCCCCGATGTTCACGATGCCACGATAGAAGCGTACGCTCCCCCGCGGAGTGTCCGTCGTCAGGTCGAGCACCACCCACTCCTGCAAGGACGGTGTTTCCATGCGCTCCGTCTCTTCGTCCACGCGAACGCGGTACGGCATCTCGACCGCAAAGCGGCTGACCATGCTGTCCGCTTCGTCGAACACATGAATCGCGCAGCTGTAACCGAGCAGTGAGAGCGAACTGCCCGCCCACAGGTCGAAGGCGAGCCGCTGGAAGTTTTCCTGCGACGGATTGGAAAACGAACGGCGGATGCTGTTGTCCTGAGAGAAACCTTCCAGCACGTCTTCCAGAATGAACACCTTCCAGTTGTCGGATGGATTGGTCAGCTCCGTTATCTTTTCCTGTACAAAAGACTGACGCAGACCCTGGTATTCCTTGTGCAGAAACACGTACGACGCCGTTGCCACGATTATCACAAAGCCGAACGCGACGATTACGGTCGATACCAGGTCTTCGCGCTGCACGATCCGCGGCGCGAAAATAATGAACAAGAGCAACAACAGGGATATGAATGCGAACTCCCAGCGCGACATGAAGACAGCGATCACCAGTATCGCGCCGGCAGCCAGGACGAACGCCCGGACGGAGTCGCCGCGCTCGAACAGGCGGTAGAAACCCCAAATGCCGATCATCCCGCTGAGAAAAATTCCGGAGATCATGAGGAACACGCTGAGCTGAAGCAGGGATGCGTAGCCGTCGAAGAGCCGCATCGTCTCACCGAGCAGCCGCGGGTTGGCATTGACCACGACGCTGGCCACAAAGCGGGTAACCAGCTGAAACGCGCCCAACAGAACGGCAACCGCAAACAGGCCATTGACCACGAATCCCCACCCGGTCGTCCTGGGTTCCGTCTCCCTCGTCCCTACCGCTTCGCGTGTGATCTTGAGCACGCCGTACAAGGCCACGACGAAGAACAGAGCCGTAATGAGCAAGTCGCCGCCGCTCTGCATCAACCCGCCGAGAATTGGTGTCGCGAAAATCGCCGGGTCGAATATCTTCAACTTGCCGGACAGCAGGCCGGGCTGGAACAGCAGCAACCAGTAGCGTACAAACACGAAGAAAGCAACCAGGTAGAGCGCCTTGAGCGAGCACGCCGGCCCCTGGAATCGCGCGGGAAAGCGCTTGAGCGAGTAAACGAAACCACACGTGAGCGCCAGCAGCAGCAATACGTTGCAAAGGAATTGGTACCGGTTCTCGTGCGCTCCAGCAAAAAACCGGAAGGGTCTGCCGAGGACGGTGATGTTGAACAACGAATTGCCGAAGGCGCTGCGAACCACTACCCGGCCGCTGAGGCCAAAGGACTTGTCGCCGTCTATCTTGCCGGTAAGTTCCATGAAGCCGGGGGAGGCCCGCCCGCCGGGCGCCGCGTCATCGCCGCGCGCGGTCGCCGGGGCGCCGCCCACCGCGCCGCGGGATCTCTTTCGCTCCTGCGCGCCGTCTCGGTCTCCCATGATTTCCGGCAGGTTCGAGGCGGTGTGGTAGTACTCGAAGCGCACGTTGGCCGCTATCCCTCTTGAGATGTTGTCGGCCAGGCTCGTGCTCTTGAGAAACTTGTTGTTGACTTTGAAGTTCACTTCGAGCGGCATGTCGACGAGAACCGTCGCGTGCTTGCGTTGCGCGTCGTCGTATACCGGAATGATGTGGGTCAGAATGCGATACAGGGACACCTGGCGCGAGTACAGCAGTTCGCGGCCGCTGGCGATGAACTGCTGCGCCTGCGCATCGATCTGCTGCGGCCAGCCCGCCCACGCGGCGCGTACCCCGCCTCCGTCGAACAGCTGAATGCCGATCTGCGTGCCTGCCGGCAGTGTCTGGCCGCGTGCAATGCGCTCCGCCTCACCGCGGAGAAGCCGGAAGGCCGCCAGCCGTGTGCCCAGCGTGTCGCCCCGGCTTTCTACCCCAAGGATGAATTCCGCCGTGCGCGCGCCGATCGAAGCGGAGAGGTCCTGCAGGTTCTGTACGCGCTTGCCGACCGCCGCCAGCACTAACGTGATGCGTTCTGTCTCCACCTGCCGCCAGGTTTCCTCGAGGGGTTCCGGGGCGCGCTCCGCGCGGTGGACCAACAATGCCGCCGCGGCGAC
>JAZGDW010000098.1:0-5027 GCA_036478295.1 Candidatus Krumholzibacteriia bacterium | reverse complement strand
CATACCGAGCCGGTATTGCGCCTGCGCGGCGTACGTTCGATGGCTGTCCCCTTCGGCCACGATCTTCTCGTATATCTTGATGGCCGCGTCGAGATCGCCGACCGTTTCTTCGGTAAAGATGCCTTTCTCCAGAAGATCCGAGGCGGATTGAGCAGGTGCCGGTAAGCTGCTCGCCAGGACCATAGCCACAATCACCGGAATCAAAGTTCCACACCGCATCATCGGGGTCTCCTTTCGATTAGGGTAACCATTGGGACTCCTGTTCTGAAGGAAAGTCTACCCTGCCGATGTGACCGCTGTGTGACCGCGAGATTACGTTTGTGTCTTTTTTTTGGAAAAGTGCTTCGTACATGGGCCTCCAGCCGACGCGTCACCGTTGCCGGCCGGTGCGGCTGTCGGAAACCACCTCGGACCCGCAGGATCCTTCCACGGCCTCCAATAATCGGGCCGGAACCGGCCGATGTCGTTGATTGGGCAGGCGCTGATCAGTGTAAGGACATCACGCAAGTAGGCGAACGACAGCCTGACACAAGACGGAGCGGGAGCACGGAGTGAGATTCAACGAACACCGGGAGTCGGCGGCGAAATCAGTAGTCACCACCCCGCCGGTTCCGAACGTTGCGTCCAGACTCCCGTCGGTGTTGTAACGGACGAGTGCAAAATCCGTTCCACCGATGCCCGTTCCTCTTCCCGCGGCGATGATCTTGCCGTCGGCCTGGATCGCGACGGCACGGGCTACCTCAGATACGTCGAAGCCAGAATCGGTGGTGACCAGTCCCCCGGTACCAAAACTCGAGTCGCGGTCACCTGCGCCTGCCAGGCAGACTGCATTCGTAGCGACAGCCCAAAAGATCAACAACGGTCCAGATTCCTAAGACTCAAGCGACGAGAAGCAAAGAGTTGCAAAGCGTTTCCTCTCCTTAAAGTTCCACTCGGCCTGGGGGCCGCTTAGATCTCCGAGTTTCTGATTTTGACGGCGCCGCTTGAGGCCGCTGGGTTCCTGATCGGGGCCGTCGAAACGCACCCCAAAGCGCGGCGAAAAGCCCGACAGAAATCATCCTGCCAATCCTCTGATTTCGAGCGTTCAAAAGGTGCTGCATGGCCGAATGTGCTGCGAGGAGCCGATCGGTGAAGCGCTCACTTCGCAGCAACTTTCGTGGCAAGGAGGTTCTTGACAGTCCAAAGCTCCGGGCTCCTGCCGCGACCGCAATAAGCGGCAATATGACTGGCCAAAGGCTGTCGCTACGGGCTGACCCCGTTCTGACTAACTTCTTCGCCATCGTGCTTCACTATTCCTGCCGTATTCTACCGTTTCACGGTGCGGCTGTCGGTTACGGGAGGAAGTTCTCCATGACCCAGACTTCGCTGGTGTACTTTCCTGCGGTGAAGGCAATGCGCCGCCCGTCGGGATGCAGGGACATGTGCTTCACCTTGAACCCCAGATTCAGCTTGCGGGGCTCGCCTCCATTGGCGGGAATAATCCACAGCTCATCGGGTTTGTCTTCAGCGTACGGCCTTCCAACGATCACATGACGCCCGTCCGGCGTCCACGAGAGTCCAACACCCCCATGGAATCTCATCCCCTCCTCAAGCGTATAGAGTTCGCGGGGTTCTCCACCCGACACCGGGATCGTCTTCACGACGGTCGGATCCCCAGCTTGCACAGCTTCGAAGAAAGCCAACCGCCGCCCATCAGGCGAGTAAGCCAACTTGACGACGTAGCTGATCGCTCGGTACAATTCCCTCTCCCTGCGAGTTTCCAGTTTAAGGGCAACATTCGATCGAGCGCGGACGAAATAGATTTGCCTTCCCTCCGACGTGGTGTCGGTGCCGGGAGGAAGTTCTCCATCATCTAAGCTTCGCCACCGCCATGATTCTCGTTCAATGCGCCCACGGGTTTGACCAATCCCGAGCGTCCGAGCCATTACGGATCTACCGTTACCGTAAGCTGGAACCGCATTTTGTATAGGGTTACTATTTTATTGCCGCCTACAGCCTCCTCCACACAGGCGACAGCGTCGTTGCCGTCGCCGTCGGGTCCCGCTTCGATCTCCCAGGTATCGACTGCGATTCGCCTTACGGTAATGAGGGTGCTTCCCGGGCAACGATCGGGGTTGAAGTGGTATTGCGGTGCGTTGATGTCTGGATCGGGCTTATAATAACCATTCGCGATCACCGGCGTGTACACGTTCTCGTCCACGTCCATGGCTCTCAGATCGACGCCAACTGTGCGGATGACCCCCGTTCCCAGACCCGGGTAGAATGCGTCGCACCCGGCCGGGTCCACGCAGTCGCTGAAATCGAAAAAAAGCTCCCGGATTACCGGCTTATTACCCCTGGCCTTAGGCACGTTCAGTCTAAAGTTTCCAGTGTTACCAGCAATCTCCGCAGTCACTCTATCCACGTCGTCGATGTAAGGACCGCCAAAATCGCTGCCAATGCTGTCAAGATCTGCGTCCCGGAAGGTAACGGTCGCCGCGACGTCGCCGCCACCGGCGCCATGATTATGGTTGCCGTTTCCGTCGGGCGGGTTGGCCAGGGCGCTCCCGGAAAGTGCCAGCATTGCCCAGACGAGGGTCAGGACTGCACATCCCGCTAGTGTCGCTCCCAAAACCCGCTTGCTACTCATCGAGAATCTCCTTTGTAAAGTTGTGCGCACACCGAAAGAGCGTCTTACTTTTCCCCTTTTCATTGCAAAAATCTCCTGTCTAAAGTTGTCCGCATAATGCCGTGCCCGGCAGCTCCGGGCCACTACTTTCCCCTTGCCGCGTCGATTGCGGGCAGGAAGTTCTCCAGCACCCAGAGTTCCTTTTTGCCTCCACCTGCGCTGAAGACGATCCGCTGCCCGTCGGGATGGACGTGCAGACCCAGCAAGAATCCAGGCATCGTCGCCCCGACTCTCTCGGGTTCTCCACCCGCCACAGGAATTCGCCAAAGATCTGCTGGTACAATAGTTCGCTGTAGGTCTCCCGGCTGCTTCGTATCGGCACTGCCCCTTCTAAAGAGCAGATTGCGTCCGTCCGGCGTCCATGCCAAGCCGGTCGGTTGCCCAATGAACTCCGGGTCTTGAACGCTCAGCAGCTTACGCGGTTCTCCGCCTCCTGTGGGCATGACCATGATGGCCGTCGATCCGGATGTTTGATCAATCAAAAGAAAGGCTACGTTGCGGCCATCTCGCGAAATGGACAAGTGAATTACCTTAGAAGGCTTACGGGTTTCGTACACATTCCTCTCTCGCCCGGTTGCGAAGTCTCGCGCCACGATGGTGGTTCGATTGCCGGTTTTGTTTCGAAGCAAGTAGAAAACCGTCTCTCCATCCGGGGACCAGGCCGGGAGTCTGGCGCGCGTCCCAGCTTTGGACCGAACGACTGGCGTGACGGCAGCCGTCCGGGTGTCAACCGTGTAGATCCCCTGGCGTCCTTTCTTATCCAGAGTGGCCAGCAGAATCGACCCTCCGTCCGGTGACAGCGAGGGGCGAAGATCGAATTGATGACCAAGGGTGAGTTCAGGGCGCAATTCCCGCTCCTCTCCGGTTGCCAGAGAGCGAATGATCACAAGGAGCGATGCCGCCCACAGGCCCTGTTGCGAATTCGGCAGCGCTAAGTAGACCAAGGACTTTCCGTTGGGTGACCAGCGGGGCCAGAGGGTGGTGCCCACATTGCGCTGACTAACCCGCGTCGGCGTGCCAAGACCTTTGCGGGTTGCCAGGTCGAGCGGGGCGACGTACGCATCTCTTAGATTGGTCGAAAGTCCGTAATAGAAATCTCCCGCGCTGGTAAATCCCAGAGGCGAGATTCTTCCAAGGTTGGGCTTGACCAACTGCGGGCCTCCCTGAGGTTTTCCGTCGCCGATGCGAATGGCCCATACGTCGGTATTCCCTGTGCGATCGCTGGTAAACAAAAGCCCCTCGCCATCGAGCGTCCAGGCGAGCGCTCGCTCATTGGCAGGGTGCTCTACTAGAGGAACGTCGCGACTTCCGTCAGTGGCCAGCAGGAAGATATCATCGCGTTTGGGTGACTCTTCGCTCGGGGGAAAGTCATAGACAATGTAGCGGCCGTCCGGTGAAAACGGCCCCGGACTCAGAAAACGCCGGTCGACCGTCTTGAGAACGCGCTCCGAACCATCATCAACCGAGATCAATACAAGCTGGTGGACGCTGTCGGCCCTATCCAAGGTCGCGGTAACGTATTTCCCATCCGGAGACCACGCGCCCGGCCAAAGGTATTCCACATCTTCATGGCTATAAAGAACCCGAGCGTCGGAACCATCAAACCCAACAAGGCGCATCTCATAGAACCGACCATTGAACCAAGCGTAGGCGATCTGCTTGCCATCGGGCGATACGATGGAAAGTTCGGCATACTCGTCCGACTTAGCCCACGTCCCCTTGTCTGTGAGACGGCGATTCTCTCCAGTGGCGAGGTCGGTGATTGCCAGGTCCCCGGTCGACCAATCTACGTACGTAAAGTAGCTGCCGTCGGGAGAAACTCTACCGTAGGGCAGTTGGCCTACTCGGATCCGCCGGGCTACCATCTCCTCCGTCGGCATGAGTAAAGAGACCACCAAAAAGACCAATGTAGCTGCCATGACAACGACTCTTATGCGTGGGTTATGTTTCCATGCCCTTCGAGTCACGCCTCCCCAAGGGGATAACGGCTGTGCTTCGACGGGCTCTCCTCGCGCAAACCGGCGAAGATCCTCTGCGACCGCTTCCGCCGTGTCGTACCGATCCTTGGGATTCTTTCTCAGACACTTCAGAACGATGGTCTCGAAACTCTTGGGAATCGCCGGGTCAAGCTGACGCAAAGGTGACGGATCGTTGGCGATGATCTGGCTGAGTGTTTCTAGGTTATCCTCTCCCCGAAAGGGCGGTCTTCGGGTGAGCACCTCGTAAAGGGTGGCTCCAAGGGAATAAATGTCGGTTCGGTGGTCGATCGGAATCTTGCGCCGCCGCGCCTGCTCCGGGCTCATATAGAGCGGTGTTCCAACCACGTCGTGCGTGAGTGTGAGGCCCGCTTGCCCCTCGA
>JAZGDW010000097.1:0-11546 GCA_036478295.1 Candidatus Krumholzibacteriia bacterium | reverse complement strand
CCGTGGAGGGAGACGCCGGGCAGATCAAGGGCAAGCGCGTTCTCTGCGTTGAGGACGGGCCCACGCTCACTCACGGTGAGATGAAGTACGGCGCCGCGGTGGTGGCCGCGCGCGAGAACGGCGCGGCGGAAATCATCGACCCGCGGCCGTTCGCCGTTGGAACCATCAAAGCGACCTTCGAAAAGTACCCGGCTATCGGCGAGCTCCTGCCGGCCATGGGATACGGGGACGGTCAGATCTCGGATCTCAGGGAGACCATCGACGCGTCGGGTGCGGACCTGGTCCTCGTCGGCACGCCGATTGACCTGGGGCGGGTCGCCGGGTTCGACACGCCGTATCTGCGCGTGGGATATCACCTCGAGGAACAGGGCGAGCCGAAACTGGCAGCCCTGCTGGACAAGCACATCAGGGTCACGGTGAAATGAGTCCGGGCTCGCCGGACCGGGAAGAAGGGACAAGGCATGAAAATACATGAATACCAGGCGAAGGAACTTTTTCGCAGGGAAGGTATCCCCGTTCCGAGGGGCGAGGTCGTCGACACCGCGGAGCGGGCGTACGAGGTCGCGCGTGAATACGGCGTCCCCGTAGTGATCAAATCGCAGGTGCTGGTCGGCGGGCGCGGCAAGGCCGGCGGGGTCAAACTCGCAAAGGACGCGGCCGAAGCCAGGCAGCACGCAGAGGCGATCCTTGGAATGGATATCAAGGGTCTGACGGTGGAAAAAGTGCTCGTAACGGAAGCGGTGGATATCGCCACCGAGATCTATCTCGCCGTGATCATGGACCGTTCGGCCCAGCGCCCCCTCATCATGGCATCTGCCGCCGGCGGCGTCGAGATCGAGCAGGTCGCCCGCGACAACCCGGAAGCGATTCACCGGCTATTGGTCGACCCGCTCTATGGGGTGCTGCCTTTTCAGAGCCGCTCGCTTGCGCAGACGCTGCACGCCGATTTCGCGGTCGCGAAACAGATCGCGTCTATTATAGAGAAGTTGTACCGGGCGTTCGTGCGCTGCGACGCCAGTCTTGCGGAAGTCAATCCGCTGGTCGTCACACCAGCGGGCGAGGTGGTCGCTATCGACGCGAAGGTCAACGTGGACGACAGTGCGCTCTACCGGCAGCGCGACATAGAAGAGATGCGCGACCTCTCTGCGGAAGACGCGGGCGAAATCGAGGCGCGCAATATGGGTCTCTCTTTCGTCAGACTCAAGGGAAACGTGGGTTGTATCGTCAACGGTGCGGGGCTGGCGATGGCCACTATGGACCTCGTCAAGACCTGCGGGGGTGAGCCGGCGAACTTTCTCGACATCGGCGGCAGCTCCAGCCCGGAGAAAGTCGTGACGGCTCTGAACATTATTCTCGGCGACCCCAGCGTGAAATCCATCTTTATTAACATCTTCGGCGGCATCACGCGCTGCGACGACGTCGCCAGGGGACTGGTCACCGCGTTCAAGCAGATGGACCTCACGCTGCCGGTGGTGGTGCGGCTGACGGGCACCAACGAGGCCGAGGCCAAGGAAATTCTGGGAGCAATAAGCCTGACCGCCGCGTCCACCATGGATGAAGGCGTCAAGAAGGCAATCGAGCTGGCGAGCTAGAGGGGAGGATGAATCGGTGAGCATTTTAGTCGACAAGAACACGAAGCTCGTGGTTCAGGGAATCACAGGAAGGGACGGGTCGTTTCATAGCGCACAGATGATGGAGTACGGGACGAACGTCGTGGCGGGCGTAACGCCGGGCAAGGGCGGCGGCCTTTTTAAGGAAAGGGTGCCGATCTTCGATACCGTCAAGGCCGCCGTCGCGGAAACCCAGGCCAACACATCGGTCATTTACGTCAGAGCGCCCTTCGCCGCGGACGCCATGTGCGAGGCGGCGAACGCCGGTATCGATCTGGTCGTGTGTATTACGGAAGGCGTGCCGGTGGCCGACATGGCGCGTACGCTGCCGTACCTCGCGCAGCGCAGCTGTCGTCTCATCGGCCCGAACTGCCCCGGCCTGACGGCGCCCGGTGAGAAGGTCAAGGTAGGGATCCTGCCGGCGAGTATTTTCACGGCCGGCGGCGTCGGTGTGGTGTCGCGGAGTGGCACTCTTACCTACGAAGTTGTTTTTCAACTGACCCGCAAAGGATTCGGGCAGTCGACCTGCATCGGCATCGGGGGGGACCCGCTCATCGGCACCAACTTCATCGATACGCTGGAGCGCTTCGAGCGGGATGCGGAGACTCGTGCCGTGGCGCTCATCGGTGAGATCGGAGGGACCGACGAGCAGGAGGCAGCGGAGTTCATTTCCGGACACATGAGCAAACCGGTGGTGGCATTTATCGCAGGGCAAACCGCCCCCGAGGGAAAACGTATGGGCCACGCGGGGGCCATCGTGTCCGGCGCCGCCGGCACGGCGAAGGAAAAGACGGAGGCGTTCGAAAAAGCGGGGGTTCCGGTGGCCCGCATCCCGTCGGAAATCGCCCAGTTGATGGAGCAGGCCGCGCCTGGCCTGGCGCACTGACCGCGGCCCCGGCCGCCATCGAGCAAAGGCAAACCATGAAGACACTGTTGATGGTCAAACCCGATCTGGTGGAGGAGGGACTCCACGGCGAAATCATCGCGTTTGTGCTTCGTAATCGATTTAATATAAACAGGTTGCGGATGTTGAAGATGGACCGCGAGACGGCAGGTCGGTTTTACGACGTCCACAAGGATCGCGAGTTCTACACGGCTCTGGTGGACTACATGACGAGCGGCCGGGTGGTCGCGATGGAGGTCGAGGGCGAGGGTGTCATCGAGAGGATTCGAGCCTTCATCGGACCGACCGACCCCGCCGAGGCCGCACCGGGGACGGTTCGCTACATGTACGGTAAATCGATTCAGAACAACGCCGTTCACGCTTCCGACTCTCCCGCGTCAGCGAAAAAAGAGCTTGCAATCGTGTTCGAGCACTCCTAAATTCGGTTCGACAGCGTCTCCAGGTACCAATATTGAGCAGGAGCGGCGCAATGATCCTCGACCTCGACAGGTTATCGTCTGGAACGGAGCGGATCGAGGGCGATGAGGTAGTGGGGTTTCACGACGTCTCCGGCGATGAGAATCCCATCGACTGTCACATTGATGTCAGTGTTCGCAGGGTCGGAGAGACGTATTACATCGATACGAACTTGAAGGGTACGTATTCGACCACATGCCACAAGTGCCTGGACTCTACCCGTTTTGAGTTCCGTCCATCCTTCAAGCTGGTCGTTCAGCGAGTCGTAGGCAGGGGCGAGCCCGAAGGGCCCGCCGACGAGGGAGATTTTATCCGGATCCCGGCGGGGCAGGCCAAGCTGTCGCTGGATCCTTACATATACGAAAATTTGATCGTAAACATACCCATACAAATCCACTGCAGCGCCGACTGCCGGGGTCTGTGTGCGGGGTGCGGCAGCAACCTCAACTGCGAAAGTTGCACATGCAACGGGACCGCCGACCCGCGCTGGGAAGCGCTCCGCAAACTCAAGGATCTGCAGGATTCATCGTAGTCAGGGGAGACCGTTATGGCAGTACCAAAGAGAAAAACTTCGAAGGCCCGTAAAAACAAGCGCAGAACCCACTGGAAACTGAGCGCGCCGAATCTGACCAGGTGTTCTCGTTGCCACCAGCACAAAGAACCCCATAGAGTATGTGCTAACTGTGGTCATTACGGGGGACGCGAGGTCCTCAAAGTCGAAGACGCACTCTAAGAGGGGTGACTGCGTGAGGATCGCTGTCGACGCCATGGGCGGTGATAAGGGGCCTGAAGTTATCGCCAAGGGTGCGATAGAGGCTGCAAAAACCGACCGCAAGAACCTGGAGATAATTCTCGTCGGCGATCGCCGGCGCGTGGAGTCTGCCCTGGGTCAATCCAGGTCACGTCCTTCGAATATCAAAGTCGTGCACGCGTCCGAAACCGTCGAGATGTCCGAACCCCCTGCCAGCGCTATCCGCAAGAAAAAAGACTCCTCCATCGCCGTCGCCATGAGAATGCACAAGGCCGGTGAAGCGGATGCGCTGGTCAGTACCGGCAACACCGGCGCGGTGGTCGCCGGATCGCTGGTCACGCTGGGTCGCCTCCACGGTGTATCGCGACCGGCGATCGCGACGTTCTTCCCGACGACGTCCAGGCGTTGGACCGTCGTGCTCGACATCGGGGCCAATTCATCATGTACGCCGAAGAATCTCCTGCAATTCGGGGTCATGGGCTCCGTTTTCTCCGAGTACCAGCTGGATGTCAAGAAACCAAGGATCGGGCTGCTCAACATCGGGGAAGAGAGCAGCAAGGGCACCGACGTGGTTCGTGACGCCTATGGGCTGCTCCAGGCGAGCGATCTGAATTTCGTCGGCAATGTCGAGGGCAAGGACGTCTTCGCCAACACGGTGGACGTTGTGGTCTGCGACGGTTTCGTCGGGAACATCGTGCTCAAGTTCAGCGAGAGTATAATGTCGTTTATTAGCCACGTATTCCGAGAAGAGGTGAGAAAACGCAAGGTCGCTGTTCTGGCCGCCCTGCTCTTGAAGCAGGCGTTTTTGGCGATCCGGACGAGACTCGATTACGCGGAATACGGAGGAGCGCCGCTGTTGGGTATCAATGGCGTCGTCATCATCGGACACGGCAGCAGCTCGGTCAAGGCGATCAAGAACGCCATCCTTATGGCACAGCGTTTCGTCACATACGAAATCAACGACCATATCGAAGAGCGATTCAGAGGACACGTGAGCGGCCTTGCAAAAGTCCATTAGAAGCTCCAGGATCACCGGCACGGGACATTGTTGCCCGGACGACGTACTCAGCAATCAAGATCTCGAGCGCATGGTCGATACCACTGATGAGTGGATCGTCACACGAAGCGGCATCCGCGAACGCCGCATTGCCCGTCCCGATCAGGCCGCGTCGGATATCGCGCTCGAGGCATCGCGAAATGCGCTCGATACCGCGGGGATCGATCCCGGTGATATAGACGGCATCATCGTCGGTACGATTTCTGGAGACCAGCCGTTCCCGGCCACCGCGTGTATCCTGCAAGACCGGCTGGGCGCAAGCAAGGCGGTGGGGTTCGACCTGTCGGCGGCGTGCAGTGGATTCATTTACGCGGTGAACACGGCCCACGGCCTTATCGCCTCGGGGCAGCTGAACAAGGTACTGGTGGTCGGCGTCGAGATCCTCAGCAAGTTCGTCGATTGGCAAGAGCGCTCGACCTGCGTGCTCTTCGGCGACGGGGCTGGCGCTGTCGTATTGGAGCCGTGTGAGCCGGGTGGCGGCATCCTGGGAACGCACATGAAGAGCGACGGGACGCTGGCGGATTTGCTCTACATCGTGGCCGGAGGCTCGAGAACACCCGCCTCGGCCGAGAGTGTGGCGAAAGGGCAACATTACCTCCGCATGAAGGGCGACGGTGTCTTCAAGTACGCCGTCCGTGCGATGGAAGAGACATCGAGGTACGTCCTCGCGCAGGCGAAGCTGTCGGTCGATGAAGTGGATCTCATGATTCCTCACCAGGCCAACGTTCGCATTATCGACTCGGTGTACAAGCGCCTCGGCATTCCGGAGGAAAAGGTCGTCGTGAATCTCGACCGGTTCGGCAACACTTCGTCCGCTTCAATCCCCATCGCGCTCGACGAAGTGGTGAGAGACGGCCGATTGAAAAAGGGTAACATCGTGCTGTTGGTTACCTTCGGCGGGGGACTCACCTGGGGCTCGGTGCTTCTGCGCTACAGTTAGCCAGATCGTTCCGCCAGGACACTATGAAAGGGAGAATCTGTTCATATGGAGTGCGCAATACTCTTCCCCGGGCAGGCGTCCCAGTTTGTGGGGATGGGCAAGGACTACTACGACCAGTACCGCGAAGTGCGCGAACTCTACAAGGAGGCCAACAGCACACTGGGGTTCGACATCACGGACCTCTCCTTTGCCGGCGACCTCGATGAATTGACGCTGACCCACAATGCGCAGCCGGCGATCCTGCTGCACAGCCTGGCGGTTCTGCGCGTCCTCGAGCGACGCGGCGTGCGGGCGCGGCTGGTCTCCGGCCACAGCCTGGGCGAGTTCTCGGCGCTGGTGGCAGCGGGTTGTTTTCGCCCCATGGACGCGCTACTCATCGTGCGCAAGCGCGGCGAACTTATGTACGAGGCCGGTCTCGAGGAGCCGGGTACGATGGCCGCCGTCATCGGTCTGGATGAATCCGCGGTGCAGAAGGTCGTGAACGAGGCTGCGGAAGCCGGCATTGTGGTCATCGCCAACCACAACTCGCCGGTCCAGTTCGCGATTTCGGGTGAGGTGGCCGCGGTCGATAAGGCGATCGAGTTGGCCAGGGAACACGGGGCAAAACGAGCGCTGCGCCTGCAGGTGAGCGGCGCGTTTCATTCACCGTTGATGGAGAAAACGTCCGGCGCGCTCACCACGTATCTCGAACGGTTCAACAGGGGACGGCTCGATGCACCGTGGATCGCCAACGTGACCGGCGAAGTCGTGACCGAGGAAGATCGGGTCGTTGACCTCCTGTCGCGTCAACTGTCGTCGCGGGTGTTGTGGGTAAAGAGCATGCGAACCCTGGCGGAGAACTTCAAGGGGCCCATCGTCGAGGCGGGTCCGGGAAAAGTGCTCACCGGCCTGATGAAACGGATCGTCAGCGGGGCCAGCGTTTACCCACTTAGCAGCGTCGAGGGCCTGGAGGCGCTGGCTCAGCAGGCGGGCTGAGTTTTTTTTCTTTGAATGCGCGGCGTTATTTTGTTATAAGATTGCAACATAAGGGAACGATGATGGAGTTTGCTGGAAAAGTTGCGCTGGTAACGGGCGGATCCCGGGGTATCGGCAAGGAGATCGCCCGGCAGCTCGCGACACGCGGCGCTGACGTCGTGTTGACCAGCCGCAGCGAGGCCGATGTGCGGGCAGTTGCAGAGGAGCTCACGGCACTCGGTGTCAAAGCGCGGGGATACGCCTGCGACGTGTCGTCTTTCGAGGAAGTGAACGGCACCGGAAAAGCGATTATCGAGGAATTTGGCAAGCTCGATTTTCTGGTAAACAACGCGGGTATCGTACGCGACAAGCTCATCCTGCGCATGAGTCCGGAGGATTGGAACGAAGTCCTGTCGGTCAACTTGACGGGCGCTTACAATACGGTGAAGGTGTTCGCACCCCACTTTCTCAAGCAACGGCAAGGAAAGATCGTCAACATCAGTTCGGTAATTGGGTTGATCGGTAACGCCGGCCAGGCCAGCTACGCGGCGAGCAAGGCGGGGATCGTCGGTTTGACGCGGTCCCTCGCCAAGGAATTCGCGTCGCGGGGCATCACGGCCAACGTCGTCGCACCGGGATACATCTCGACGGCAATGACAGAGGAAATTACGGAGGAACTCCAGGACCGAATGCTGGAACTCATTCCCCTTAAACGATTTGGCAGTGTTGAAGACGTGGCCAACGTTGTGATATTTTTGTTGTCTGGTATGGCCGATTACGTCACCGGTCAGGTGATCAATTGTGACGGTGGCATGGTAATGGGCTGACAGTGTCCCCGCTGACTTGGAGGTAGCGTCAGAAATGTCAACGATAGAGGAAAAAGTCAAGAAAATCATCGAAGAAAAACTGTCGGTAAATGCGGATCAGATTACTAACGATGCTAAGTTTGCCGAAGACTTGAAAGCGGACTCGCTTGACACTGTCGAGCTGGTCATGGCCCTCGAAGACGAGTTCGGCCTGGATATCCCCGACGAAGACGCGGACAAGATCAAGACCGTTCAGGATGCGGTCAGCTACATCAACAGCAAGCAGGGTTAGCCGCCCTGGCGTTCGATTGAGGTTTTGAAAATGAATGCTGCGATAAGTCCCAGACGTGTTGTCGTAACCGGTATCGGCTGTATCACGGCGGCGGGTTTGACAACGGATGAAACATGGCGCCACCTGCTCGCCGGTAAGAGCGCCGTGTCGCGGATCGAAGGCTTTGATGCCGAAGCGTTCCCGGCCAGGATCGGAGCGGAGATCAAGGACTTCGATCCGACGCGATGCATGGAGCCCAAGGACGCTCGGCGCAACGACCGTTCCGTGCAGTTGATGGCGTGTGCGACCAAGGAGTGCCTGGACGGCGTGAAACTCGAGAGTCTGGAGCTCGACAGGGTGGGCTGCGTCATCGGCTCGGGCATCGGAGGGCTCGGCACACTGGAAACGCAGCACAAGATTCTGCTCAATCGCGGCCCGGGCAAGATGAGTCCCTTCTTCATCCCGATGATGATCTCCGATATGTCCGCAGGCCAGATCTCGATCGTTTACGGCTTCAAAGGGCCCAACTACGCCGCGGTATCGGCGTGTGCCTCCGCCAGTAATGCCATCGCCGATTCCTACATGCTCATAACGGCGGGGATGGCCGATGCGATGTTGACGGGTGGCACGGAAGGATGCATTACTCCGCTCGCCCTCGGGGGGTTTTCGGCCATGAAGGCGCTTTCGACGAGAAACGACGATCCCGAGGGGGCATCACGTCCCTTTGACCGGGACCGCGACGGTTTCGTCATCGGTGAGGGAGCGGGGGCTATTTTTCTCGAAGAGCTCGAGCACGCAAAGAAACGCGGTGCGCCAATTATCGCCGAGCTGGTCGGAATCGGTATGACCGGCGACGCCCACCATATCACATCACCCGCACCCAACGGTGAAGGCGCGGTGCGGGCGATGGACTTGGCGCTCAAGCACTCGGGGCTGGCACCGGGTGACATCGACTATATCAATGCGCATGGCACCAGCACCCCCCTGAACGATGCTTCGGAGACCGCTGCGATTAAGCATGTGTTCCGCGAGAACGCCTACAAGCTCAAGGTCAGCTCCACAAAATCGATGATCGGACACATGCTCGGGGCCGCCGGCGCGGTTGAGTTGATCTTTTGTGTGCTTGCGATCAGGGATAACCGGGTTCCTCCGACCATAAACCAGGAAAACGCCGATCCGGCATGTGATCTCGATTACGTGGCCAACGCGAGCCAGGAGTGCAAGGTCGATGTGGCGCTGTCCAACGCGTTCGGGTTCGGAGGCCATAACTGCGCGCTGATCGTGAAGAGGTATCGCGAGGGCACGTAGCGGCACCTTATGAAATCTCCCGCACAAGATTTCCTCCAGCGAATCGTTTCAGTCTTCAGAGCAAAACCACCACAATCCCCGCCCGGCGACGGCCAGGACAGGCTGCAGGCGACCATTGGATACAGCTTCCGGGACCGATCGTTGTTGCGGCGCGCCCTGGTTCACCGCTCGTATGCCGCGGGCGATGCGGAGAAGAAACCCGACGACACGTCCAACGAGCGCCTGGAGTTTCTTGGGGACGCGGTGCTGTCATTGGTTGTGAACGAGTTCCTGTTTAAGAAATATTCGGAGAAGCGTGAGGGAGATTTGACAAAGATGAAATCAGTTATCGTCAGCAAACCGATTTTGTCCTTTTATGCCAAAAAGTACGATCTGGGTTCGTTCATTTTTCTGAGCGAGAACGCACAAAAATCCCGGGTGGGCGAGGCGGACAGCGTACTGGCGGACACGCTGGAGGCAATCTTCGGGGCGGTCTTCCTCGACGGGGGTTTTGAGGCTGCGAGCGGATGCATACGGCGGGTGATGCTGTCCGATCTGACGGATATTTTTTACAACGAGGACAACATCAATTACAAGAGCCTGCTGCAGGAATACATCCAGGCCTTGCACAAGGTGCCCCCACGTTACCAGGTCCGTTCCACTAGCGGGCCGGAGCACGACAAGGAGTTCGCCGTCGAGGTCGGGGTCAAGGGAACGAGTCTGGCAAGAGGGGTGGGCAAGACAAAGAAGCTCGCGGAGCAGGAAGCCGCTAAGTTGGCTTATAAGAAGCTATTAAACACGGACGAACTCCTGGACCTATCCTGAGAGGGTACCGGCGGCACGTTTCATGCAGGACCGTCTAATACTATGGGGCGGCCAGAAATCAAAGTACCACAGCACGCCTTCGTCTACGGTGGCGACCCCGAACCACTGTGCCGGGACTGCCAGCTTCCCTGCACGATGGACGAAACAAGCGTAGACTGCTTCCGGCGCTTCTTCCTGCAGGGTCTGCTGCAGTGCACATACTTCGTCCACGGTTACTGTTTTCTCACCGAGACTCCCGGCTGCGTCTTTGACAACGGCGGTGACCACGATACCTACTGGATGAATCTTCTCAACCAATATTTTCACAACGTCAAAGATATCGAATCTAAGGATCCGGACTTCGTGCAGCGCGTGGAAGAACTCAAGGTGCTGATAAGCGGTCACATCGAGAATCGGCAGGTATCGTTGTGCCGTTATCTCGAGGAGTACTACGACCGCATCATGGAAGCCGGTGGCGGTATGAGTGAAGACATGATGGAGAAGCTCGACGAAGCCTACCTGGCGCTGCTCGGCGGGACTTCGCGTAAGAAATAGTCTCTGGGGCGGCGCACCGGTGGACTGTCTCCTGACCCGTGCTCCACTTCGCTCGGCTGTCCGTTCGGGGACGCCTGTTGGGTTGCCTCCTTCGCCGCGCTCCGCTTCGCTCGGCTACCCCGCTCCGCGGGGTGATCCTCGCTCGCTCCCGCAACGGCTCTGTCAACAACCCAACAGGCGTCCCCTCGCTCGTTCCCGCAACGGGTCCGTCAACAGTCTACCGGCGCACCGCAGACTGGTCCCGCCGAGTTTGAGTGCTACGCATGATTCAATCATGACAGCATACTGTCATAGTGACAGCATACTACCATAGTGACAGTATACTGTCGTAATGACAGCATGCTGTCACACTAGGAAACGGAGGTTGGGGTCTCGCTTGGGGCCGGCGAGCGGCGGCTAGAATCGGTAGGACGTGGAGACGAGCAGGCGCTGGCTGGTGCGCTCGTCCTGGAGCGTCGGGATGGTCTTCTTGCCTATCGTGAACTCGTACGAGGTGTCGACCATCAGGGCATTTCCGACCAGAAAGCCGATGCCGCCGGCAACCACCTGGCGTTCGGTTTCGATATTGGCCTTCTCGAGGAGCGTACCGAAACGGCGCAGGCAGGTGCCCGTGCCCATGCGGCGGCACCAATCTTCGATGCGGTCGGACGGCAGGTATTCGAGCGGGTCCGGGATGAACGCATAACCTCCCCGCAAGCGGATCGGTGCGCCTGGCACGGTGTATTCGAGGCCGGTTCTCACGGATACGACTTTCTTGAAAACCGGGAGTAGGTTACGGTCCTTGATCAGTTTGTTGTCGATCGTGGCGTGGGTCCAGTTCGCGTACTCCACATCCACGCCGACACGGAAATTGCGCGGACTGAAGCTGAACCCGCCTGTTACCCTGGCGGGAGTCTTGTAGTCGACGGAGGTGGTAACGACGGATCTCTCGAAGCGGTCGAGGGCGTTAAAAAACAGGGTGATGTTCTCGACTATCGAGGTGCGTTCGACATTTATCAGGATGGGGGTCTGGACCGACAGACCGGCTCGGAGCAGCGGATGCGGATGGATTTGAACACCCAGTACGGCCCCAAACCCGTCGATGTCTGCCGTGGCGTCATCGAGCACTGACTGGCGTTGGGGGCTGCCGGCCGTAGTGGGGGGCGGTGCCA
>JAZGDW010000096.1:0-27820 GCA_036478295.1 Candidatus Krumholzibacteriia bacterium | reverse complement strand
GCAGTTGGGTGAGTCAAACGAGCGGAACGACAAACGATCTCCGAGACGTCTCCTTTACCGATGCCATGACGGGGACGGCCGTGGGACGTGGGGGTACGATCATTCGCACCACCGATGGGGGGCGCAGTTGGGTCAGTCAAACGAGCGGGACGTTGAGCACGCTCTTGGGCGTCTCCTTTACCGATGCCACGACGGGGACGGCCGTGGGAGTGGGCGGTACGATCTTGCGGACGACAACGGGCGGGGTCAGGTAGAAGGAAATCAACACAGTTCAAGAACTCGGACGGTGCACAAAAGCGAACATCCTTTCCGCTATGCTTGCGGCGTTACTCTCCCCAAAGTGGTCTAGAACTCGCGGTCCCGGTTCCTGGCAAAGGGGGGGGACGGCCAGGTTAAAATAATATCGCTCCCGCTGCGGGACCAACTTTTGGTGGTGATAACAAGGGGCTGCTCCCGCAACCCCATACACATCAGCTACACTCACCTCCTAAGAAGGAGTTTTTGGACAGCCTGGGGAGTACGCACTTTTTTCACAAACTCACTGTGAATATTGACCGCGTGCAGCGTACCGGCGGCGCGGTGGGGGACTAACTATCGATCTTCCTCACGCACTCAAGCAGCTCAACATGCGATTCAAGAACCAGATTTGCCGCGCTGAAATCGAAATCACGGGTTTCTCGGGTTCGCACCACGATTACCGGGATGCCGGCGGCGTTGGCCGCCATCATTCCTTTTTCCGCATCCTCAAAAACCACGCACTGCTCGGCGGAGAGTGAGATTGCCTCGAGCGTTTTGAAGAAAATAAGCGGCTCGGGCTTGATGACGGGAACCATGTCGCTGCCGATGATGGTGGTGAAGATATCGCCGACATCCCCGTTTCGAAGCACCGCTCTTATGTCCGCCGAGGGCGATCCGCTGGCGATGGCGAGGGTCTTGTCCGAACGTGCGAAGACCTCCAGCATCTCGCGGGCCTCGTCGAAGAGCTTGATGCTGCCATCCTCGCAGTAGCGCGCGAAGATAGGCAGCTTCTCGTTACGGATGGCCAATCGGTCGAGGTCCAGGTTGTGGCGCTCGATCTCCCCCCTGGCGCCGTGCCCCAGGGACGTCCAGTACTTGTAGTATTCGACCTCGTCGACGTCGTGGCCGTAGCGAGCGAATACTTCCTTGTACGACAAGAAATGATACTTCTCGCTGTCGGCGAGAAAACCGTCAAAGTCGAAGATCAAGCCCTTCGCGGGGCGGACGAGCTTGTCAAAGGCGGCGCGCTTATCCAAGGTAGCGCACCGTCCTCTTTATGGGAATGAGCCGGCGGACGAACACGTAGATCGCATACGATTCGACGGCAAAGGGGAGAAAACCCAGAAAACCGAGAACGGGCATTTCAAAAATCTTGATGTGGCCCATGTAGGGCACATCGTACTGCCACTTGGTAGTCGCCCAGTAGTTCCAGAATTCCCACAGGATGCCGCAGATGAGACCTGCCAGAAACATGATCAGCATCGACCGGAAGCGCCCGGTGAAAAACTCGGAGAGGAACGACCGTTCACCGAGGCGCCCGTTTATGGGATCGAGCAGGAATGCAAACCCCACCCAAACAATCGGCGTCATATAAATTGAGGGCCAGATGAACGGGATGATCAAGGACGCCAGCCCAAAAACCACGAAACTGTAGAAAACACCGTTCGGCAGGCGAGGCGATCGAGAAGACCCACTGGAGAATTCAGCGGACCGGACCGGGGTTGCCGCCGGCGCCCGCGGGGAGTCACCGGGACCAGCGCCGGGCAGGATACTATCGAGGACTTCGTAGGTCACCAGCATAACAGGGGTAATGGTAGCGAAAGACCACGCATACCCCGCGTAGCGCACGAACAAGTTATCCGGCAGCCCGATGTAAGTCCAGTTCTTGAGCAAGACGTTGTAGCCTTCAAAGATGGTCCAGCTGCCGATGGATATGATGGCGAGAAAGAAAAACTCCCGCGGATGGTCTGAAAGAAGCGATGTTCCCTTGCGACGCCGGATCACGGCGTCGATGACAAGAATGTAGCCGGTCCACATTATGGGGGTAAACCACTGCTTGACCCACGCGACGCCCCCGAAAAGCAGGACCTCGCCGGCGATCATCACCGCCAGGCCCACCAGCCCGTAGACGGGTAGAAGACGGTGCTGTCTGCGGCCGTCAGTGGTTGCCGCCCCGCTTGACTTATGCGATATTTCATTTAACATGATGGCTTGTACGACGGAAAAACACCTGCAAACCCTTTTAACAACAATAAGTTGCGGTTCTGAGTCCCGGGCGCCGGTACGGTAGGTGCGCCCTCGGGCGGGGCTCGTAATACTAGGGCAACGGTCCTGGAACCGCAACCACGATTGCGGCTGGAAACCCCCGGCCCAGAACGGGTTGCCGATTGGAACCGTCGTTCCTTATGCTTGTTTAAATAGCGCTATACCGGCCTGACGGCGACACAGCGACCGGCGATCGGAGCCGACGGCGGCCCTGAGGCACACGCCTCGAGACGAGACAGATTTCCCAGGACGGAGGTTGAGGATGGACTACGAAGTTCAGGCGATGAACGAGCAGGTGGAACGCGAGAGCCGGTTCGTTTCGGACCTGCAGAAGGCGATCCAGAGAGTCATCGTGGGCCAGCGCTACTTGATCGACCGGTTGTTGATCGGCCTGCTGAGCGACGGGCACGTGTTGATCGAGGGTGTACCCGGGCTCGCGAAGACGCTCACGGTGAGCACCCTTGCGAAGGCGATCCATACGCGGTTTCAGCGCATCCAGTTCACGCCCGATCTCCTGCCAGCGGACATCGTGGGCACCCAGGTTTACGACCCCCGGGATCACTCTTTTACCGCCAAGAAAGGGCCTATCTTCTCCAACCTGATTCTCGCCGACGAGATCAACCGCGCGCCGGCCAAGGTGCAGAGCGCTCTCCTGGAATGTATGCAAGAACGCCAGGTGACCATTGGCGGCGAGACCTTCAAGCTCGACTTCCCGTTCCTGGTGATGGCGACGCAGAACCCGATCGAACAGGAGGGCACCTATCCACTACCCGAGGCGCAGGTGGACCGCTTCATGATGAAGCTCCGCATCACCTACCCGCAGCGCGACGAGGAACGGACCATTCTGGAACGGGTGACCGTCGAAGGACTGCCGGAAATAGACGCCGTCATCGAGACCGAGCGCTTGAAGAGCGCGCAGGAACTGATTCGCAATATTTACATGGATGAAAAGGTCAAAAACTACATCCTCGATATTGTTTTTGCAACGCGAGACCCCGAAAGCTTCAACATTCCCGTCAAACATCTCATCGCCTACGGCGCCTCGCCGCGCGCCACCATCTTTCTCGCGCAGGCGTCCAAAGCCCACGCGTTCCTGCGCGGGCGAGGCTACGTGACGCCCGAAGACGTCAAGTCGATAGCAGCGGACGTCCTCCGCCACCGCGTGATCGTGACCTACGAGGCGGAGGCCGAGGAACTCGACTCCGAAGCGATCATCCAGAAGATCTTCGACGCCGTCGAAGTGCCGTAATTCACGCTGCCGGAGGCCAAGCAATGGCGGACGATCCACTACAAGCAACAGACGAGCGCGATCTCTCCGAGATATTCAGGAAGATCCGGCGTATTGAGATTTTCACCAGGCGCATGGTGAACGATCTCTTCTCCGGCGAATACCACAGCGTGTTCAAGGGCCAGGGAATGGAGTTCGACGAGGTGCGCGAGTACCAGCCTGGTGACGACGTGCGCTCGATCGACTGGAACGTAACAGCTCGCATGGGTGTGCCGTACATCAAGCGATTCGTGGAAGAGCGCGAGCTGGTAGTTCTCTTTCTGCTCGACGTGAGCGCCTCCGGTCGCTTCGGCACAGGGGAGAGGACCAAGATCGATACGGCCGCGGAGATCTGCGCGCTGCTGGCATTCAGCGCCATCCAGAACAACGACAAGGTCGGGGCCATCATGTTCTCCGATGACGTGGAGGAATACATTCCGCCGGACAAAGGGCGAAGGCACGTGCTGCACGTCATCCGCAACGTCTTGTTTCACCAACCGAAGAACCGCGGCACAGATATCGGCAAGGCGCTGGATTACTTGCTCCGGGTGACGCGCCGGCGCGCGATCGTTTTTTTGTTGAGCGACTTTATCTCCGACGACTTTTCGAAGCAGCTTGCCATGGCCGCGAGCAAGTTCGATCTGGTGGCGATCAAGATCGGCGATCGTCGCGAGACCGAGCTGGCCGGCGGCCGGCTGGTGCGCCTGTGGGATCAGGAGCGGGGGGTCGAATGCGTGGTGGACCTCAGCCGGCGCGGGGCGAGAGATCGGTACCGGCACCTACTTGCCGAAAGAGACGACGAGCGCAACACGCTTTTCAAACGGTGTAGTGTCGACACGATTGAGATCGACACAGCGGCGGACTTCATTCAGCCGCTCAGCGTGTTCTTCCGCGTGCGGGCGAAACGGAAATAACGATGTATGGTTTGAGATGGTTCTGTCGTTATGTATCTATCGGTCTACTGCGCCGGTCCCGGCGAGCGATGTTGCCGCTCGCAAGCGCCGCGCTGGCCGCGGTGCACATCGCGGCCGCCGCAGCCGTGAACGCGGCTCCCGTGAACGCCACGCTCGTGAACGCCACGCTCGTGAACGCCGCGCCCGCGAACGGGGCACCCGTGAACGTGGCTCGCTCGGCGGCACCGGCACCCTCCGTCGGCCCGGTGGCGGCCGGACAGAACAGCGGCGTCCGCGTCGACACGCGCGTGGCCGCGGACTCGGTCACCGTTGGCGAGCGCCTCAACATCCGTTACCGCGCATTCTACCCCGATTCGCTGGTGCTGCTGCCGCCGGAAACTTTCGATACCGGTAGTTGCCGCCTGGTGTCGCTCAGCTGGCGTAACGACAAAGCCGAGGGGAAACGGGTCAAGGAGGCCCGTTTGACGGTGATGGCCGTCGACCTCGAAGAGGCGCGCGTCCCCGAGGTTCCTTTTCTCTTTTTGACGCCGCGCGGGGATACGCTGGTCGCGTACGGCGAGGAAGTGACGGTGCCAGTGCGCGAGTTGACCGGCGCGCAGGACGAGAGCAGACCGCTCAAGCCGCAGTGGCGCGCGCCCCGCAGTTTCTTCTACTTTTATGTCGCCGCGGCGGCGCTGGCGCTGGCCGCACTGGCGGTTTTTCTATGGAGACGCCGCAAGAAGCCCGCAGCGGAGGAGGCGCCCGAGCCTGTGATGCCCGCGGACATCGTGGCCATGGAAGCGCTCGCGAGTATCGAGAGGATGAAGCTCCTCGAGGCCGGGGAGTTCAAGCGGTATTACACGCTGGTCGTCGACGCCGTCCGGCATTATCTGGAGAGGCGATTCGGCGTGCAGGCCATGGACCGCACGACGCACGAGATACTAACCGATCTGGACATCATCCGGGTGCGCATCGGAGAGTTGGACGCGCTTATGGAGGAGGCGGACCTGGTCAAGTTTGCCAAGCTTCAGCCGGACGTGGTGGCCGGCAGACTGGCAATGGATCGTGCGCGCGAAATCGTTGTACAAACCGCGCTGGCGCCGCAAGAGGTCGAGCCGGCGGTCCGCTAGAATGCTGGCGCCGCAAGAGGTCGAGCCGGCGGTCCGCTGAAACGCCGACGCCGCAAGGGGTCGAGCCGGTGGTCCGCTAGAATGCTGGCCGCAAACAGCGGGCCGGGCGGAGTGCCGAGACCGATCGTGAGGAGATGCAATGTTTCGTTTTGCCCATCCCCAGGCCCTGCTCTTGCTACTGCTGATACCGGTTTTCTACCTGGTCCTGCGGAGCCGCCGCCGCAGTGTCGCGTATTCGTCGCTCGACCTGATCGGTGCGGCGGGTCTGGCCGCCCCGCTGTGGAAGCGGTACGTAAAGCCGGTGCTCCGCAGCTTGGTTCTGGTGCTGATCGTGTTGGCCATCGCGCGGCCGCAGACCGGGCGCTCCGAGAGCACGATTGAAACGGAGGGAATTGACATCGTCTTACTGCTCGACACGAGCAGCAGCATGCAGGCTCAGGATTTCAAACCCAAGAACCGGCTGCACGTGGCCAAGAAAGTGGTGAAGCAGTTCATCGACAAGCGAGAAAATGACCGTATCGGCCTCGTTGTTTTCTCCGCGCAGGCGATCACCCAGTGCCCGCTGACCCTCGACTACGATATCCTCCAGGATCTGGTGGACCAGGTCGAGTTCGGCATGCTTGAAGACGGGACGGCCATCGGTACGGCGCTGGCGACGGCGTGCAACCGGCTGAAGGACAGCAGGGCCAAGAGCCGCGTCGTTATACTCCTCACCGACGGGCGCAACAACATGGGAATCGTCGCTCCCGTGACCGCTGCCGAAGTGGCGCAGTCCTTGGGGATCAAGGTATACACTGTCGGCGTGGGGACCAAGGGGGCGGTGCCGGTGCCCGTCGACGATCCGGTTTTTGGGCGGCGGACGGTGCAAATGGAAATGACGCTCGACGAGGATACGCTAAGGGAAATCGCCCAGCTCACCAACGGTGAATACTTTCGTGCCACCGCGACGGAAGAACTGGCCGAGATATACGACAAGATCGACGAACTCGAGAAAACAAAGATCGAAACAAAGACCTTTACGAGGTATACGGATCGCTTTTCATATTTTATCCTGCCCGCGCTGGTCCTGCTGCTGGTCCAGCTGGGGCTAAGTGAGAGCGCTCTGCGCGAGATGCCCTGACCACGGGTGGGTCGGTGCCATCGCGCAGGCGCCACGAGGAACGACGATGGAATTCGCAGACCCCAAATGGTTGGGCGCCCTCTACGCGGCTCCGTTGCTCGCGTGGCTGTTCGTTTACGGCGCGCGGCGGCGGAGGCGTGATCTGCTCGACTTCGCCGGCCCCCACCTGCACGATTCACTCGCTCCGGGGAGAAGCTGGCGAAAGATCCTCTTGAAGAGCGCGCTCAAAATAGCGGGCTTTGTGCTCCTGGTACTCGCGCTCGCCCGTCCTCAGTTCGGCAAGCAGCTGGTCAAGGTGGAGCGGGAGGGAATCGACCTGGTAATCGCGCTCGATACATCGCTCAGCATGCTGGCGGAGGACATGAAACCCAATCGCCTGGAGCGGGCCAAGCAGGAAATCGTCGACTTGATCCGTGGACTAAAGGGCGACCGCGTGGGCCTGGTCGCATTCGCCGGCGACGCGTTCGTGCTCTGCCCGCTCACCGTCGACTACGACGCAGCGCTGATGTTCGTGCAGACGGCAGACGTGGACATTATCTCGCGACCGGGCACTGCACTGGACAAAGCGATCGACACGAGCGTGGCTCTTTTTCAACAAAAGACAAAGAGCGACCGGGTGGTCATACTGGTTACGGATGGGGAGGGGCATGCCGGCGACCCCGTCGCGTCGGCCCGCCGGGCGGACGACAAGGGCATCCGCATCTACACGATCGGTATCGGCAATCCCGCCGGTGAGTTGATCCCCCTGCGGGGAACGGACGGTTCGGTCTCGGGGTACAAAAAGGACAAGTCGGGTGAGACGGTGCTGACGCGGCTCGACGAAAAGACGCTCCGCCTGGTGGCGGACGCCACGGGCGGCAAATTCCTGCCCGCCACCCGGCAGGGGCTCGAGCTGAAGGTGCTCTACCGGGAGATGTCGGGGATGGACAAGACAACGATCGAAGGAGAGTTTGTCGAGCGCAAGAGCGACCGCTTCGGATGGTTTCTCGCCGCATCGTTCATGCTGCTGGGGTTGGAGGCCGCCGTGACCCGGAGGGGATCCCTGAAGCAACGCCGGCGGCGCCCCCTACACACGGGAGTTCTTTCGCTGATTGCCCTGGTGTTGTTGCTCCCGCAGGCGGCCCTCGCCGGGGGCATCGACCGCGGCCGCGTGAAGTCGGGCAACGAATACTATGACGCCAGTGAGTTCCAGAAAGCGCTGCTCCTGTACCGCCAGGCGATCGGCGATACCATAAATCTCCCGCGCCTCGCCGAAGGCGTCCTCTACAACCAGGCGAACTCGCTGCACATGATGGGAAAATACGAGGATGCCCTCAGCCAGTACAATCGCAGCTTCGCCACAGACAGCCTGAGTGTCGGCCGCGTGTTCTACAACCGAGGCAACACACTCGTACGCATGGGCAAGCTCCAGGACGCCATCGAATCTTATGTGCGGGCGTTGCAGTTCCTGCCGGACGACGAGGACGCCCGCCATAACCTCGAGCTCGCGTTGAAACAGATGGAGCAGCAAGAGCAACAGCAAAAGCAGCAGCAGAAACAACAGCAGAAACAACAGAACAAGGACCAGGACCAGAAACAAGACAAAGGCGAGCAGCAGCAGTCCGAAGGGGACCAGGCACAGGGTGAGCAACAGAATCCAGGCGAAAACCAGCAGCAGCGCTCGAACAACAGTGAAGAACGACCCGACTCATCGCAGATGCAACAACCCTCGCAGGGCGATTCCACGGGTGCAGAGCCTCAGCAGCAGGTGCAAAGTATCAAACTGAGCCGCGAGGACGCGCTTCGCATACTGAAGCTTCTCGAAGAGCGCGAAAAAGAGCTGCAGAAGGCCAAGCGCAAGGCGGCGTTCAAACGCATCAGCCGCTCGGGAAAGGATTGGTGAGCGGGATGAGACGCGCCCTGGCCGTGATGGTCCTGGGGATACTGGCCGTGATGGTCCTGGGGATGTTGGGCGGCGGTCCCGCGCTGGCGGAAGACGTCAGCATCAATGCGGTCATCGAGCCTTCCGTCGTCCCCGTCGGCAGCGAAGCCACGCTGGTCGTGACGGTACAAGGCAAGTTCCGCCGATCGTCGCAGCCGGAGATTCCCGTGCTGGATGAGTTTGCCGTCTACCAGTCGGGCACCTCGCAGAGTTTCAGCATCGTCAACGGGCGAAGAAGTTCATCGCTGAAATTCACCTATGTTCTGGTGCCCAGGAAAGAGGGCCTTTACAAGATCGAGCCCATCCGCTTCACGGTCGGTGGCAAGGTATATACGGCCGAACCGGTGACGGTCGAAGTCGTAAAATCGTCCACCCAGCTGCCCCTGCCCGGTTCCGGAGATGACGAGCCGGAATACAGCGGCGAGGACGCGCACATCTTCATCCGGGCGAAAGTGGATCGTGACACGGTCTACGTGAACCAGCAGGTCACCTGGACGCTCGGGTTCTACACCGACGGCAAGGTCGAACTGTCGAAGAGCCCATATTACTCAGCCCCCCCGGCGGAAGGTTTTTGGGCGGAAGACCTGCCGCCGCAAAAGAACTATTACAAGACGATCAACAACAGGAAGTACCTGGTCAATGAAATCAAGCGCGGATTTTTTCCGACGGTGCCCGGCACCTACACCATCGGCTCCGCGCGTGTGGACATCGTGATCGACGATGTAACCTCGCGGTCATTCGACGATTTCTTTAGGCGACCGTTTTCGTCGTTCGGGTTCGGCGATCCGAGATCGCTTTCCACGGACAAGATCCCGATTGTCGTGTTGCGCCTGCCAGCGCGGGGAAAACCGGCCGACTTCTCAGGGCTCGTGGGCCGCGGTCTCACGATCCAGGTTCGCGTGGACAAGCAGGTCGTGCAGGCGGGAGAGCCGATAAACCTGACGTTGGAGATCTCTGGCCAGGGAAACTTCAAGACCATGGCGGCACCCACCGTGCCGCAGATGGATGGGTTCAAGATGTACGAATCCGGTTCCAATTCCGATCTTTTTAAGCGCAACTATGTCGTGGCAGGCAGAAAACAGTCCAAGTTCGTGCTCGTACCGCGCGATGCCGGGAACACGGTCATCCCACCGGTGCGGTTGTCCTACTTCGATCCGATCGAGAGGGCGTATAAGAGTATCCAGTCCGCGCCGATCTCGATGGAAATCAAGCCGGCGGAGGCCGAGCAAGGGGGCAGGCGGATCATCTTTGCCGGTTCCGGTGAGGATATCCAGGTGCTGGGTAAGGACATCAACTTCATTCATCCCGTTCCCGCCGTGCTTGCGACGGGCACCAGCCGCTTTTACCGCAGCGGGCTCTTCGTCGCCCTGCACCTTTTCCCATTACTGGCCGTATTCGTCTCGCTGGCCGTGGAAAGACGGCGCAGGCGGTGGAGGGACGACGTGTCGTTCGCTCGATCGAGCCGCGCCGCGCGCGAAGCGTCGAAAAAACTGAAGAAAGCCTCGGAGATGGAAAAGAAAGATCGCCACGAGGAGGCGTGTGCGATAGTCTCGACGGCGCTTCGCGAGTACATCGCCGACAAGATGAACCAGGCGGCCTCGGGCCTGACGCTGCAGGATATCGAAGGGTACCTGGTGGATTGTGGAGCGGGTGCAGAGGAGCAAGAGCAGCTCGCAGCGGTGCTGAGAACCTGTGACGGCGTGCAGTACTCGCCGTCAGCGGTCGGCGCAAGCGGGACCGCGGAGACGATACGCGAAGCGCTGGACGTAGTGAGGCGGCTCGAAGAGAGGTACCTGTCATGAAGGGCGCGACGTGCAAGGTGGCCATTGCAGTGCTCGTCATGTTCGCCCATGCCGTCATCGCGCAAGCGACAGGGGCGAGCGCGCAGGACCAAACCGACCCCGCCTCGCCGAGCGGGCTCTTTGCCCGCGCGAACTCGCTGTACGAGTCCGGCGACTACGCCGGTGCAATCGATGCGTACCTCGGGGTCGTGAACAGTGGCGTCGTGCATGCCACGCTCTATTACAACCTGGGCAACTCCTACTACAAAGTGAACGATCTGGGCAAAGCGGTCCTTTTCTACGAGCGGTCTCTGCGATTGGCGCCGCGTGACCGGGACGTGAGGGAAAACTTGTCACTGGTACGGACCCAGCTAAAGGACAAGCAGTTCGTCGCCGAGAAGAACCCGGTCATTAAGGGGATCAGCTGGTTGCATGACAACCTGCGGACGGGCGAGATGTTCTGGTTTGCGTCGCTGTCCTACCTTCTGCTGTGCACGCTTGCCATCGTCTTCATTCTCCGGCGGACACGAGCGGTCTCGATATGGTACCGCAGACTTTCCTTGCTTTCACCGGCGAGATTGTTGGGGTTGACGCTCACACAGGAACTGCTGGTCGCCATCGCTCTCGTGTCAATCCTGGCGGCGACCTCCGCATCGTCGTCGTATCTCAAGCTGCAGCGGGAAATGCATCCCCGTGACGCCGTGGTCCTCGCCAGAGAGATACCGGTGTTCGGGAGCCCGACTGAGGATGCCACGCTGCAGTTCCGGATTCATGAAGGGACGACGGTGACGGCGGGCGAGGTGCGGAGGGGTTGGGTAAGGGTTCAGCTGCCCGGGGGGCTTTCGGGGTGGGTCTCCGCGAATTCCATCCAGAAAATATAGGGAAGGGCGTCTACTCGAAATCGACGACCATCTCGATGCCGCCGAGCCGGATCTTGTCCCCGTGTTCGAGGGCTTTCTCCGAGATTTTTTCTTCGTTGATCCAGGTTCCTGACGAACTGTCGAGGTCCTTTATCAAGTACTGGCCGCCTTCGTAGGAGATTCTCGCGTGGTAGCGTGACACCTCTTCGTCTTTGAGCTCAATGTTGTTGTCGTGCTCGCGTCCGATCGTCATCGTCATTGGTACCAGCGGCAGCTTTCTCCCGGCGCCGGGCCCTTTAGTGATGATGAGGACGGGGAAGCCCATGGGCTTGCTCTTGAGCTTCTCCTTGGGCTTGTCCTTGGTTCCCACGCCGGTCCCCGTTTTTGTCTGGGATGCAGCCGGGCTCGCCGCCTTTTTCGTCAGCGACGCGTCTGAGAGCGCGGCAAGGGGATCATCATTCGTCACAGCGGCAGCGGGTTGGTCGGTATGGCGCCGGCCCGCACTGCTCGCCACGCCCTCTTCCTGGAATTCCTTAGACCACTCGCTCGTATCCACGAGCCCCTGCATCTTATCAACCGGCTCGGTAGGCTTGGCGCCTACCATTATGAGTTCGTCTGCGAGGTCCACTGTTGCGGATGGGTCGTCGGGCATCTTTGACGCGCTGGCGCCCGCGTCTGCGACCGCCGCCGCCTTCGGCCTGGTCGGCTGTGAAGCCGCACGCGCGGCGGCGGGCTTCGGTTCCGACGGTACGGTGTCCGGGGTTGCGGGCTCCGTTTTCGGCCTGGTCTTCCTGGCGGCAGCGCTCGGCACTGGCGCCCGGGTCCTGGTCGTCTTGGTTTCCGGCGTCGCGGGTACTGTCTTGGTCCCCGGGGTATCCCCACTTGCGGGCGTCGCCTCGACACTCGAATCGGCGGCTCTGCCTGCGGTCTCCTTGGCGGTGTTGCCCGAGGCCGTCCGCTTTTTCAGCTCGCCGTTCGCAACGCCCCCAAGACCCAGCTGTGTCTCCACGTGTGCCAGGCTCTTCTTTTGTTCGGTGAGCTGTTCCACCTTGTGCTTCAGGGGCTCTTGGAGTCTCGACGTCTCCTTCTCATCGAATTCGCCGACGCGGTGGCGAAACGAGATTTCCTGGAGCTCCTCCTCGATCGCGCCTATTTCGTCGTCTGTCTCGGAAATCTGATCCGCGATCATCATGCGCCGGATCTTCACGACCTCCTCCTCGACCGGTTTGATCTCGGCGTCCATCTCATCCAGCTGTTTCTTGTACTCGCGCTGGACCCTTTCGTAGATGGCATCCTTGACCGATCCCTTCTCCGCGGTAACTTTGTCCAGACGCTTCTGCAATGTCTTGCGCTTTCCCACAAGCTCTTGATATTTTGCAAGATGCTCATTCATGCTCTGGGTGGTGTTTTCGTCCATCACTTCCCTCCGGCGAAGCGTCCAATTCCAAGGATGCACTTGGTTTATGCAATAACGGGTCCAATCTACCTGTGAATGGAGACAACGGAACGATCGCGGGCGCAACACCGCTGTGGCTCATCCCGGCGTGTCTTTTGCGTAAAATATGCCAGATTCGGCCGCGGTGGGAACTTTTTGGCATTTTTTAAGCATTGTTTCGAGGCGCGCGTCTCGAATCATTGCCCTTGACTATGTTTCGGGTCGAAGATAAAGTTGCGAGACGCAGCCGGGCCAGGAAGGGACGATGAATGAAGCTTGATTCTTATGAACTTACAGACGACGGCAGGGTTCGTCAAAACAACGAGGACGCCGTGGGAAAATGCGAACCCAACGGCGAGAAGGAACAGGCGGCAAAGGGTTCCCTCTTCATAGTTGCGGACGGCATGGGAGGGCACCGCGGGGGCGAAATTGCCAGCCGGTTGGCTGTTGAAACCGTCATTTCCACCTATTACGCCTCCGAGGGGGCCGACACGATCGAATCGCTTCGCAAATCCTACACCAAGGCCAACGATGTCATTCATCGGAAATCAATCGAGGACGTCGAGCTTTTCGGCATGGGTACAACGTGCACGACGATGGTTCTCAAACCGGGCGAGGCTTTTTTTGCGCACGTTGGTGATTCGAGAGCGTACGTACTAAGAGACGACAAGCTGATCCAGTTGACCGAAGACCATTCGTTGGTCGGTGAAATGGTCCGTTCGGGAATCATCTCGGACGAGGACGCACAGAATCACCCGAAACGAAACGTCATCACTCGTTCGCTGGGAACGCAGGAGGAACTCGCGACGGATTTTCCCTCCTCGCCCTACGAGCTTGCCTCTGGCGATGTGTTCCTGCTGTGTTCGGATGGGTTGACGACGATGGTTACCAACGAAGAAGCCAAAGGAATACTGAAGACGAATTCTCCCCAGAAGGCCTGTAAGGCGCTGATCGATCTCGCCAACAAAAAGGGTGGCAAGGACAACATCACCGTCCAGGTGGTCAAGATCGAAAACGCCCTCTGACGTTCCGGTTTCCCACTCTAGAGTTTGACGTTCACTCCCAATGCGAAGAGCGCGTCCCGGCCGATGTGCAGGGTGCCGAACAGATCCAGGCGCCCCTCCAGCTCGTAGCGCACACCGCCCCTGAGTTCGGCGTCCAGATCGGTATCGGAGATGCCGGGGCTGGAGGGACCTCGATCCCGGTCGATGTCGACGATGAGCAGGTACACCCCGAGATAGGGTACGAGTACCCTGCCCGAATCCAGCTCGAAGGGGCTGCTGATGAGTGCGCCGATCGGCACCTGTATCAGCGTAAAATCGCTGTCGCCGATGAACCCGACGCCTGTGTTCAGGGACAGATCGAACGGAATCGCCTTCGTGCTTGGAAAGGCTGCCAGCTTGACATCCAGACCCGCGCCCGCCATCACGTTTCCATTCCGCACATCCAGGAGTACCTCGACCCCCGCGTCCCAGTATTTCGCGATCGCGAGCCGCACGTAACCGCCGAGACGGAAAAGCTCGTTCTCGCCGATCGCTGCGTAGGACCCCGTGGCCAGCTCGCCCGATCCGACGACGGGCGCGTTTGGAAATGCGTAGAACACCTGCCCGAACGCGGGCGCGTGGCAGGAGAGGTACAACCCGACGGCTAAGAAAAGAACGATCCGTTTCACGACAACTCCTTTTATCCCCCCGCTGGTGCTTCTGATCGGCTGGCAGGCTCGGCAAGTTATACCAACGTCCTTCCCCACGACTCAAGCAAAAACTGGAGCCGGCGTCGACGCGGGACTGACCTCATGGGACGGCTGGAACCATCCCCGCATGCCGCGGCCGGCCCGGTCGTGGTGAAGTCCGATGAGCTGGTTTCGGGTGCCCGGCGCGGCACCGGTCGCCGTGCGGGAGGCGTTTCGCCCACCGTGGCGGTGGCGTAATTATTGCAAGTGGCCTCGTGAGAAGTGAAAGTTGGTTTTTAACTCATTGTTTTGCATGGGGTTTACTCGTCAGTGCCCGACAGCCTGGATGAGGTCGCCGGAGAATCTTGCAAATGGCAATAGAGGTCCGCATAGAGGGTTACGATTCGCTGGAGCAGGTCGCCGTCGGCGGCATGGCCGCCGTCTACAAGGCGCGCAAGATCTCTATCGGCAAGACCGTAGCCATCAAGGTGTTGTTTCCCTACCTTGCCAGTGACGAAAGTTTCATAAGCCGCTTCGAGCGCGAGGCGCGCTCGGCGGCCACGGTGCAGCACGAGAACATCGTCAACGTCGTTGATTATGGCGAATCGGGCGGATGTTACTACATCGTCATGGAGTACTACGAGGGCAAGACGATCGCGGACCTCATCAAGGATCACCAGCGGATTCCCCTCGATATCGCCGTCTCGATCCTGCTGGATGTCTGCCTGGGGTTGGAAGCGGCGCACAGCAAAGAGATCGTGCACCGGGACATCAAGCCGGCCAACATTATTTACACCAAGCAGGGTGGAATCAAGATCGCCGATTTCGGGCTGGCCAAGAAGTCGGATGCCATGACCGTCGTCACCCAACCCGGCAAGGTCCTCGGTACGCCTGCCTACATGTCGCCCGAGCAGGCGGCAGGCGACAACGTTGGGACGCAGACGGACATTTTCTCTCTGGGTGTCGTCGCTTACGAGATGTTTTGCCACAAGCGTCCCTTCGAGGGAAAGTCGTATTCGGAGGTCATCGAAAAAATACAGACCCACCAGGTCCCGTCGCTCACCCACGAGAACCCGCTCATTCAGCCGGACTTCGAAAACATCGTGGAGAAGATGCTGGAAAAAGACCTTTCCCGCCGTTACTCGGATATCTCCGACGTTATTATAGATGTCGAACGGGCGATGGAGAAGTTCGAGATCCAGCGGGATCGGCGCCGTCTGAAACGGTACATGAAGGACCCCGAAGGATACGAAAAAGCATACACGGAAAAAATGGTGGCCCGTTGTCTGTCCCAGGGCACGTATTTCATGCAGAAGGGCAAGACCCACATTGCCGACGCGGCGCAGGAGTTCAAACGTATTTTGTACCTCGATCCGACGAACGACCGCGCGCGAAAGCACCTTGCCAAACTCATGGCGCAGTACCCCGATGAAAACTCCACCGTCGCCATCGACAAGCAGACGGCGCCTGGCAAGTCCGGACACAGGGGCGCAAGAACAGAGGAACCGGCCTCCAAAAAAGCGGCGAGAACGCGCAGGGCCCGCCCCTCCGGGGAATCGCGCCGCCGCTGGTTCGTCGCACCGCTCGCGTTGGTGCTGGCCGGCGCCGCCGCGTTCGGCGGTTGGTGGGGTTGGACGGCGCTTCGCTCGGGCGGCACTGCCAACGCAGCGCCGGTACTGACAACGCCGGCACGCCTTACCATCACAGAGGGTGAAAACCTGGAATTTGAGGTGAAAGTGGTCGATGCGGACGGAGATGACGTGCGTCTCTACGGCGACAACCTGCCAAAAGGCGCCGTGCTGTCCGAGAAGGGCAAGTTCACCTGGCAGGTGGATTACGCGCAGGCCGGATCGTACGCGCTAAAGTTTTTCGCCGATGACGGGACGCAAGTCGCGCAGGCGCAGACACTGGTCGAGGTCGTGAACAAGACCGTTGCGCTCGATTTCAAAAGAATCAAGAGCGCCACCGCCCGTGTCGCCAGGCGGATGAGTCTCAAGCTCCAGGCGGCCAGCGCTTTCGGTCAACCCGTGACCTTCTCGCTCGAGGATGCGCCCGACGGGATGGTCCTCAAGGGGGACCGGATCGTGTGGACCCCGGGCAACGGCCAGACAGGCACGCACCGCGTGCCCGTGCACGGCACCGACGGAATCGCCGAGGCCGACCAGACGCTGGTGGTCCGCGTCAACGCCGCCAAAGACACGAGGCGGCAGAGCGCCGGGTCGGGAAGGCTGGACTGGGTGCTGCCCAAGCTGGCGAACATCTACGTCGACGGCGAACTCAAGGTCCGGGAGGACACTTATCTGTCCATCCAGCTCTCAGCCGGCAAGCACGTGGTACGGGCCGAACTGCTCGACGGCGTGACAGTGTTCGAGGAAGTGGTGACGGTGAAAAAAGGATCCAGAATCACGCTCGATCCTCCAAGACTCGTCTACGGGCGGCTGTCCGTCTACTTTCTCGGCGGCGTGGGCGAGCTGTGGTTCAACGGCCGGAAGTTCAAGAAGCAACCACCCTTTACCAGCGCGGTCGTGCCGGCGGGAACGCATAAAGTGGTCTGCAATATGTTTCGCAAACAGGATACGCGGGAAATCACCGTCGTGGTGAAGGAGGGAATAGACACCGTTATCGAGTATGAGGTTGGAAGCGAGCCCTCGGTAACGTATGAGAACTAGGCGGATAATCACACGTAGCGATTGGAGCCGACACCGCAAGCAGCCCGATCGCCGACACCTGTGAACCGTAGTCTCTTGCGGACGGAGGTTTGAACATCATGTTGACGGAGAGCAAACCAGTAAAGGCCGTGTCGACGGTCGTCATGATCTGCTTCCTTGGTTTGCAGGCGACCTGCTGGTTGCCCACCGAGGCGCTCGCCGACGCGGGGAGCGACCTGAAGAAGATCGAATACAAGTATTATTTTCGGGGAAACTACCCAAAAGCCATCGTGGAGCTGAAGAGCTTTCTCAAGCGCAAGGATCTGAGCGACAAGCAAATCACGGAAGCGCGGGAATACCTGGCGGCCTCGTTCATCGTAACGGGCTCGAGCGCCGACGGAAAAGGCCAGTTCCTGGAGATACTAAAGAAAGACAGCGCCTACAAGGGACCCGATCCCGGGGTCTTCAAGTCCATTGTCATCTCGACGTTCGACCAGGCGAAATCCGAATATGCATCGGCCGTTATCCGGACCGCCCCGGACACCGGTATCAGGGCGGGGGCCGGGTCCAACGCGGACGCGGCCACCACGGCGGGCAAGCCCGTCTATAAGAAATGGTGGTTCTACGCGACCATGGGCGTCGTGCTTCTGGCAATCGTCGGAGCCGCTTCGGGTGGGGATGAACCGCCCCCCGCAGACACCGGTCGGGTAACCGTCGGTGTGCTGGTCCAATAATTCGTGACGGAGGTCAATGACATGATTAAGAAAATTCTCGCGTTAGTAGTCACGATAAGCCTGGGGGCGACCGGATGTTCTCTCCTCGAGGGTCCCGACGGGGCGGACCAGGGCGTGATTGTCCTCGAGCTCTACGACGCTGGTGGGAACTCCGCGGCGCCTGCCTTGGACGAGGCGTTCGCCAGGGCGCTGCCCACGGCCGACTCCGTGGTGGTAAAGGTATACCGGCCGGGAACAGGCCGCGTGCCCGAAGTATCCAGGGGCGTGGCGATCAGCCCGCCGGCGAGCACGACGCAGATCGAGCTCACCGTGATTGCCGAAACCGGCAAGCGCGTCGCCGTGGAGCTGTTTCAGGCCGGCCTGATGACGTTCTTTGGCGTCGACGAGAACGTGAATGTCGCCAAGGGACAGAATACCAGTGTGTCGATCATTGCCAGAACGTTCGTGCTGCCGGGGATGTGGCGTGATGTCGCCCTCGTCGATGAGTCGACTACGTTCAACCTGATGTGGAACCGCACCCCGGGGGCGGGGTTCTACCGCTTGCAGGAGAGCTCGACACCCGACTTTGCGGTTATTAGTTTTGAGACCGTCGTGGTGGACACGTTCGTGCGGATAAACAACGGTGATCTACCCGGCGGCGATTACTATTTTCGCGTGGCTGCCGAGAACATCTACACCCAGAGCGAATTTGCGCAGCACTTCGTTCACGTCTATGCTGCGCCCGTCATCTCCGGGATTTCCGCCCCCGAAGTCGTAAGGGGCCAGACCGTGCAGGTAACGGTATTCGGGGATCATCTCAATTACCCCGGCACGCAGGTGACGATCTTTGGACAAACGGCCAACATTCTGAGCGCCGCGACCGACCAGCTGCTGGTCGATCTCCAGGTGCCGGCGAAAGCGATCTCGGATATGGTGACGGTTTCCAACGGTCTGGGAACGGAAGTGTCGACCGATTTTGTCCGTGTGCAGACCATTGCCTATATGACGGATGTCCTGGGCCAGGGAGATACCGCAACGGCGGCGCTGTTCGAGCAGGAGATTGAATCCTACTGGCAAACGATCGGCTACGGCGCCGTCCGGGTAATGGGCAAGAGCTTCGTTCTCAGCCCGGCGCTGTTCGACGTCATCATCATCGGCTGGGACACCGCCAGCGACGCCTCCGGCTGGCAGGGAATCTACCAACCCCAGGCCGACGCCATCCAGAACAGCGGTGCGATGATCCTGGGGATCGGCGCAGGGGGCGCCTCGTATTTCGAGAGCATCGGTCTGAACATCGGGCTCAGCAAGACGCAACGCCGCACACAACGCGAAGTCTATGTGTTGGATCCCAGCGCGGACATCTACAACAAGCCAAACCCATTGAACGCTTCCCCGGGTTCCGTGCTGAACGTCTACACCGCTCCTCTGGAGTTGCTCGGCGTGCCCTTTTCGACCAACTTCACGCCCTACGCCACCGTGGCACCGGCCATGTTGGTGCACCCCCTGGTCGAGGAAATCGACATTATCGGCGCCGGGACGAGCAGCGTCAATTTTCTCTGGGGGTTCAACGGTGCCAACGTCAGCCCGGACAATCTGACGCCCAACGGCGCGTGGCTGCTCGAGAACGTGGTCGTCTACCTCCTCGGGCAAGGGTCGGGAGCCATAGCACTCCCCGCCTCCGGCCACTAGAGACCGCTTCCCCGTGGGCCCTAGGAGGCCCACGGGGATTTTTCCGCGCATTCTTGAAACTTCTCCAATCCCCAGCAGTATAAGAAGTTGCGCCTTGACAACCGGCGCCGTTTCACGCATAATTCTCCGGTTCATTTTTTCTCACAAAAGGGAAGGTAACATGAAGTTCGAAAAAAGGACGTGGCTCCTGGCCGTTGTGTGGATCCTTGTAGTCGGTTTGTCGGGATCCTGTGGCAAGTCCGAGGAAAAGCAATCCAGGGGCGGCGGAACAACGAGCCTGTCGGACCTCGCGCGGATGGCAGCCGGTGCCATGACGCTCGAGGAAGAAATTGTGATGGTCAATGAGATGATCGAGCGCGCCGGCTTCAAGAAGAAGCTCTATCAGGAATTCCCTGCCCAGCGGGTGGGAACGAAAGCCCGCATACTGGTCTATTCGAGAACGAACGGGAAACCACCCGGCGGAATCATTTATCTCACCAAGAGAGGCAAGAGTATCACGAGCAGCTGGCACTGGTACTTCGACGATATGGTTCCCGATAGCGTGGTCGCCGCAGAACTCAACGACGACGGCTTGTGGGATATGAGGGTAGTTGCCGGTGACCGGGTGCTATTTTTCATTCAAGAGGAGTCGTTCAGTCTGACTGCGGGTGAGCGCGCCGACTGGATCGCGATGAACGGCGTTTCTTCGCCGCCGGTGGAGGAGAGCGCCGCCCTGTGGAAAGCGTTCGATGGGGATACCGTCACCGCGTGGCGGTCGTCTCTGGACGCGGAGGGTAAGGCGTTCCTGGTACTCACCTCGCCGTTCGGCATCAGCGAAGGGATTCTGACCGTCAGGACACTCGAGGATGGGCAACCCAAGGCGTGCAACCTCATCGCCGACGGCAATCCGATCCAGCAGTTCGATCTGCGGGCCGAAGCTGCCGTGCAGATGATCCAGTTGGATCGGTCCATCGTAGGCGCGAAGGAGATTCGCCTTGAATTCACCTCCACCTACGGGGGCGCACAAGCGGTACAGATAGCGGAAATCGAACTCAGGTAACGGGCTGGGGAACCTGGTCCAGAACGGCAGTGGATTGTCCCTTGAGGATCCCCAGAAAAATTTTCACGACTTTGGGGTCGAAGTTCTTGCCTGCGCAGCGCTTCAGTTCCGCCACCGCGTCTTCGTGGGATCTGGCCTTGCGATAGGGACGATCCGTCGTCATCGCGTCCCAGGTATCCGCAACGGCGACAATTCGACAGATGAGCGGGATTTTGTCACCCTTTAGCCCGTCCGGGTAGCCCGTTCCATCATATGCCTCGTGATGATGCAGGATGAGCGGAACGATGGGCTGCATCTCGCCGATGGCCTTCAGCATGCTCGAGCCGACCTTCACATGTTCCCTGATGGTCGCAATTTCTTCCCCGCTCAGTTTTCCCGGCCGGTTGAGCAGGTCGTCAGGAATGCCGATCTTGCCTATATCGTGCAGCATCGACGTCAGGTAGAGTTGCTGTTTTGCCTTGGTGTCGAGATCGAGTTTCTCTGCGATCAGCAGGCAGAATCGAGTGACCCGCGCCGAGTGACCGCTCGTGTACTGGTCGCGCGCCTGGATCGCCCGTACCAGCGTTTCAACGGTGTTGAAGAACAGGTTCCGCATGTCATCGTAGAGCCGCGCGTTGTCGAGGGCGACACCGGCTTTCAGCGCCATGGCGGAGAGCAACGACAGGTCATCCCTGGTGTACAGGTTTGATTTGTCCGTGGAGTCCAGATAGATGATGCCCAGGACCTTTCCCCGATTCATGAGAGGCGCGCAGATGGCGCTCCGGACCTTGTAGTTGGCGACGCTCTTCGAGTGAATAAACCGTTCGTCGACCAGCGCATCCTTCGAGATCAGTGATTCTTTCCTCTCGACGGCCGTCTTCAGGATCGTCTTGCTCACGACGATCTCGGTGTCGGAGGTCGCCGACCCCGGAGCCCGGCGCACGTATGGCACGGGCAGCCCGTCGTCGGTGTTGAGCAAAAAGATGTATCCGCGGGTGGCGGGGATCACGGTCGTAATGAGGTCCATAAAATTCTCGAGCAGTTGTTTGAAATCATCGATGTCCCGCAGCACCTGGTCCGCCCGGTAGAGGACCTGCAGAGCCTTGTACGATTTCGACAGTCGCTTGTCACGTTGTCTGCGGTTCTCCGCCCGGCGATCCTTGGAGACTTTGGTCTCCGGCTCTGCGATGATGAGTTGCTGGCTCGGATTCTTGACGATGATGGTTGCGTCGCTGGAAATGGGATCGTCGATGGACACTGTCAGGTCCAGTGGCAGTTTGAATCCATGCAGGGGTGACGGCGCCGCGTCGATCACGATGTCCACATTAGCGACGGTGACCCGGTCACCCGGGTTCACTTTGGATCTCTTGATCTTCTTGCCGTTGAGGAAGGTGCCGTTGGTGCTGTCCATGTCCTGGACGAAGTACTCCCCTTTCTCACAGAAGAGGACGGCATGGAATCGGGATACCGCCGTGCTCTTGATGTGGAGCTTGTTCTCCTTGTCCCGTCCGACGGTAAAAGGGAGGTCCTTGTCGGGGACCGACATCGACTCCTGCCGGTTGGGGTTGCGCACAATTCTCAGATACAGCATCGCTCCGCTCCTGGCACGACGGGAGAGTGGTTTTCCTGTCACACTAGCAAGAATCAGGACAATTGCCGCGCCGTACCCGGCTCGGTGCTCAACGAATTAGTTTGTAAAGGCTTAGACGGGTAATGCAACATGTACGGTCGGCAATGACACGCAATATGTAGTAGCCGCCGGACAGGCATCCCAACATATGGAACTGCCGTATGGCGGGGGCGACAGGCGATTTCCCGTGATATGATCGCCCCACGGACCGGGGACCCGGGGGAAGGGCGCTAGAAAATTGTCCATTCCCGGAGTATGTTCCTCCACGGGCCTGCGGTGACGGCACGAAGCAGCAGGCTGGCGACCACCATTGCGCCGCCCATGTACAAGAAACCTCTTAAAACGGTGCGGCCCTCCACGACGCGTTCGATTCGCACGTATCTTTGAAAAAACGGGAGGGAGGCGGGTACCAGCATCAAGATGGCCGCTGCAATGATACCCCAGTGCCAGAGGGGAACGGCGACCATGGTAATCTGGATGACATTCTCGCTGTACCGCAAGAGGAAGAGGGCGCCAAGGGCCGCGTTGCCCAACGCAACGGAAGCCAGAACGAAGCCAAGCAGACCGCCGCTGACCAGCGTGGCGAGGAGAAACCCCACGAGGCCCCACAACAGATACCCGTAGTCGGCAGGTGGGGGCGCGTCGGGAAACCGAATCCAGTTCGCAAGGGCCGCCGTCGTCAGCTGGGCGAAGGGAACGCTGGCCCCGATGCGTCCCGGTACAAATACCCCGACCACGATCGTGGTCACGAAGAGGGCCGCGCCCCAGCGGGCGGCCAGCGCGAGCGACTCGTGGTGCTTGTGGCGTCTCATCGCCGCGCTGAAAAACGGGAAGACCGCCGCGACCTGCAGGATCGGCGAGAACCACCTGGACCCCACGGCGGCGGACAGGACCACGCTCAAGATGGTCAGAATAACCATCACATTGCCCCTGTCGTCGAGTATAGCCCGCCTACGGCTCGCACCGGCCGGGACAACCTCGCTGTTCCTGGGCAGCCGACGACCTTCGTCCCCGGGCCCGTTGCGTGATTTCAAGAAAATCATTCTCGTCGAGAGTCCTCTCGGTGGCGTCAACCGCCTGGCCTGAATTTCCGCTGCTGTCCGCGCCCTTGGTGGGCGACGACGGGGCGGTATCCTGCGAATTCTATACCGGATGCCCGCTCAAACGCCACCCTGATTATGTCCTAAGGATGTCCAAAATAATACCTTGAACAAGACGCCATGGCCGGTCGTGTGGCACCGTTGCCCGCCCCGGCGGGTCGTGGGCCGTCTCCCCTTTGGGGTTGCGTGATGGAGATAGACGTGCTAGTTTCCCAGGGACCGTGCGCGATCGTTACCCGACTGCCGACCGCTGTTTTATCCTGTTCTTAATCCGACTGTAACGAGAGCGAATCGTATTGATTGCGAGCACGCAACAGGGATTCCGGTGCGCGATACGCGACCCCCAGTTGGGGGGAAAGGAGTGGAACGAATGAAATCATTCCGTTTGTTTTCGGTAGTGGCGGCCGTGTTCATCGTCGCCGGTTTGACCGTGAACGTTTCTCTTGCCGGCAAGGAAAAGGGCAAAAAAGAAGCGGGGCACGAGTATAGCAAGGAGCAAATGGCCGCGTGGCAGGAGGCCATCTCACCGGGAAGCCACCACAAACAGCTCAAGCATCTCGTGGGCGAGTGGGACACCAAGGTCACGATGTGGGAGGAGCCCGGGACCGAGGGTATGAGTTCCCAGGGTAAGGCCAAATGCGAGATGGTCCTTGGCGGGCGCTTCGTCGTGCAGCACATGACTGGAGAGATGATGGGCATGCCGTTCGAAGGAATGGGCATGGTTGGCTACGACAAAGCCACCAAGAAGCACACCAGCGTATGGATGGACAACCAGGGCACCCAGATGATGTACACGGAAGGTGAGTGTGAGAACCATTGTAAGATGGAAACACACCACGGGAGTTTTACGGGACCTCCCGGACATGAGAGGAAGTTCAGGATGCTCACCAACATCGTTGATGAAAACAAACACACCATGGAAATGTACCTGGTTGGTGAGGACGGCAAAGAGTTCAAGCACATGGAGGTCGTTTACACTCGCAGCTAATCTCCAGCTCCAACCGCATCTCGACGAAAACGGGGAAGCTTTTTGAGCGTCCCCGTTTTTCTTTATCTGCCCAGTGCTGCCTCGCACCGGCAGATTCCCGCCGGTTTCCTCCCCGATTCGGTCGCCCAAACCGACGATGGTACAAAAAATGCTCCCTCTGTCAGCATTGGATAAAATCTTCCCACTTTAGCAGCGATCCACGGCCTGCACCCGCCACGGATCGCAGAGGATCGGGAGTATGCCCGATACCGGCAAACAAGAGCGAAGAGCGGACACCGACGTGCAATCCATGCTCCGTGGCTTGGCCAACCGCTTTTGGAGGAACTGGTTTCTCCTCGTCGGCATCGCCAGCATTAGCACCGTTGGGCTAGTGATCTCATTATGGTTTGCGAACTGGCCGTCGTCCGATGCCGAACGCATAGTTCTCCTTATGTTCGCCGGTGCGGTGCTGGTCGCTTTCGTCTACATGACCAAGGAACAGCGATACATCATGAGCATGCGACGCGGGATGCAGCAGCTAAATACCAGTGCCATCGAGCACCGCTACTCTCGACTCTACGACCTTCTCAACGTAAGCCATTTTATGGACTCCAACACGGCTCCGAGCGTGATATACGAGCACATAACCAAAGTGTGCGTACAGCTTTTTGGCTGCCAGAAAGCCTCGCTCATGATGCTGGGGAGCGACGGTCAGTCTCTCGAGGTCCTGTCTGCCGAGGGCTACGGCGACCGCAAGATAATCGGCAAGCGCCAGGCCGTCGGAGATGGAATCGCGGGCTGGGTAGCCAAGAATCGTAAACCCATACTGATGTCGGGGAAGACCGGCCAGCGCAAATACCCCGGCCTCAAATACGCGGCCCGCGCCGTTTCGGCTGCCATTGTCGTCCCCGTGGTTCTCGGGAAAAAACTGATCGGAGTTCTCAACATCAGCAGCCAGACGCAGAACGTCTACTACGATGACGAGGACCTCCGTGCAGCGCAAGCGTTCGCCGGAAACATCGCGGTTTGTATCCAGCAGGCCGCACTTACAAGAGGGATGCGGGAAACCATCCGGGATCTGCAGCGTGCCAGTAAGGCCACAGATGCCAAGAGCCCTGTCATCAAGCTGTGACAGAAGAGTCGTGATCGAGCTGCAGCGGGCGGCAGGGAGGGCGGAATACTCAATCGCACATCGCCCCCACCGCCCGGCTATTTGATAGCCCCGTCCTTGCCTACGACCCGTCTGAGAACACCCAGTTGACCCACGTGGTAGGCTTCGTGGAATCGCAGGCGGCCGAGGCGAGCGTTTCCCGCGGCGCCAATCACGGAAGTGGGGAGCGGCCTACGCCATCGCGGCGCGGGCGCGCTGCTGTTCCTTGACGAGGTAATCGGTGGGGGTGCCCACCGCGATGAGGGCCCACGGCAGGATTTCGTCGTTGCCGCGCTTGCGCAGGGCATACCAGTCGGGATCGACATCGGATTCTTCGAATACCTCGCGCCACGCGTGGATGTCGAAGCACTCCGCCCACGCGTCCATCCGCAGCCCCCGTTCTCGACCCTTTATCAATACTTTTGCCAGCCGCCGGTCGCCGCGGGAGAAGACCGCTTCGAGGTAGCTCTCGTCCGTGTTATGGAACTTCAACTTCAAATACGAAGACGTGTTGCACGAGCGGATATACTTCTGCTTGGCCAGAAGCTCTTCTTTGGTATCCATCGCCTCCCACTGGAACGGGGTGTGGGGTTTGGGGATGTGGGAAGACATCGCGACGTTAATCTGGCCCCGCCGGCCGAACTGCCTTTTGCGCAGCAGACTCGCGGCGTCACACAGATCGATTATCCCCTTGAGATCTTCGTTGGTTTCCGTGGGTATTCCGATCATGAAGTAGAACTTGATCAGGCGATATCCGGCCCGCCAGGCGGCGGCGGACCCGCTCAAAAGGTCCCGATTGAGGATCGGCTTGCGGATGATTTCTCGCAGGCGGTCGGTCGCGACTTCCGGCGCCATCGTCAGGCCGGATTTCCGGACCGTGCTGACCAGGCCGGGCAAGTTCTCCAACGCACCCTTGACTCGCAACGACGGCAGCGAGATGTTTACCCGCCGCGAATCGAAGCGGCTGGTAATCGCCGGAATAAGCTCTTCGATACCGGGATAATCCGCCGTCGACAGACTGGTCAGCGAGATTTCTTCGTAGCCGGTGTTGCGGTATGTCTCCTCGCACAGCTCTATGATTCTCTCCGTGCTGCGCCGTTTGAGGGGTCGATAGTGTTTGACCGCCTGGCAGAAACGGCACTGGTTGGGGCAGCCCCGCATAATCTCGACGTTGATGCGCTCGTGAATCACCGACACGTTGGGCACGACGGGACTCGTCGGGTACGGAACGGTCTCGAAATCGCGGATCGTCGTCTTGGCTACGTACGGCGGCGCAGGCGGGATGTTTTCGATGGCGCAAATGGTGCCGTCTTCGTTGTACGATACGTGATAGAGCGACGGCACGTACATGCCGGGAATCCGGCACAGAGCTTCGTGCAGCGCGCGTCGAGGTCGGCCGCTCCGGCGCCATTCCTTTATCAAGTCCATCGTGGGGTGAAGAACGTCCTCGGCGTCACCGACGAGGATAGCGTCGAAGAAGGGAGCCACGGGTTCCATGGCCAGGCTGATCGAGCCGCCGCCAAGGACCACGGGATCTCCGATCGACCGGTCCCGCGTCCACACCGGTATGCCGCCGAGCTCGAGCATGTTTATGAAGTTCGTAAAGCACAGCTCGTACTGCATGGAGAACCCGACCACGTCGAAATCCGACAGCGGCGTACTGGTCTCCAGGGTGTGGAGGGGGATGTCACGCCGGCGCAGCAGGGCTTCCATGTCGATCCACGGTGCAAAAACCCGTTCGGCCACCGTGTCCTCACGCCCGTTCAACATGTGGTAGAGGATCTGCAGGCCCAGGTGTGACATGCCGATGGCGTACGTATCCGGAAAGGCCAGGGCCACCTTGAGGTCGACCGCCGCGTGGTCCTTGACGATGACGTTGCGCTCACCGCCCACGTACTGGCCCGGAGTCTTCACGCGTAGAAGAATCTCGTCGCGCATGATTCTGCGGATGCGATCATTGGTATACAAGGCGTCCCTCGGCTGTGTTTGGAGTTTGGACCTGTGTGACAGTATATGTGTGACAGTATAATGGATGGGGTGCCGAGGAGGAAACGATTTCGAAGGCGCCCCGCTCACCTAGTGGAAAGAGACGAGAGATGCCCGAGTTACCGGAGTTGGAAACCATCGTGCGGGGGCTTCGCCCCAGGCTCCTCGGCCGCCGCATCGTGCGCGCCCGCCTGCGTCACAAGAGCTTGTACCGGCGCGGGAGCCTCCGCGTGCCCTGGCTCGCCGGACGCGTCATCAGGTCAGTGGAGCGAATCGGTAAGAACGCGCTGGTGCGCTTCGACCCATCGGGGCTGATGGTCATAAACCTGGGGATGACGGGCAACCTGCGGGTTCAGCGCGCCGGCGAGACCGGCGGCAAGCGCAAGCACCTGCACGGCCGCTTCTACCTGGATAACGGTGACGAGCTGCATTTTTTTGACCCGAGGCGCTTCGGGCACCTCTTTATTGCCGAAGCCTGCGACTTCGCCCGCGACCTCAACATCGGGCCCGATCCCTTTGTCGCCACCGCGCTCTATCTCGGTGAACGGCTGCGTGAC
>JAZGDW010000095.1:0-3259 GCA_036478295.1 Candidatus Krumholzibacteriia bacterium | reverse complement strand
CCCGATCTTCAAGGTGGCTACCTACGGGTGCGTCGCCGACCTGTTTACGCTCGTGCCGCTGCTGACACAGGAGCTGCAACGACTGAGAGGGTAGGAAAGAACGATGACTTGCTTGATTTGCAAACATGGCACTACGAAACCCGGTCATACGACGGTAACGCTGCAACGCGGTGCTTGTACTGTCATTTTCAAGAACGTCCCGGCGGATGTGTGCGAAAATTGCGGTGAGTACTATCTCGATGAAAGCGTGACGCGTGAATTGGAGCGTCGCGCGGAGGTCGCCGTGAAGAACGGGGCCGAGGTTGAAATCGTCGCTTACGCTGCCTGATGGATCGACTCACGCTCGCACGGACGATGACCGCCGAGCCTGACAAGACCCACGTCCAGTGAACACGGATGGCTAGCGCACAATGAACCCCATCGCAATGACATTGTTACTCGTCGTCGGCTGGGGCGCGTTTGCGTACTCCAGCCTACGGCGCTGGCGGTTGATGATGGTCGGGGCGAAGGAAAACCGCTCCGACCAGCCAGCGGAGCGCATTCGGCGAACGCTTACCTACGCCATTGCTCAGCTCCGCATGCAGCGTTACCCGCTCGCGGGTTGCGCCCACATGCTGATCTTCTCCGGGTTCACGGTGCTACTGCTGCGCACGCTGATCCTCTGGGCTCGGGGGTACGACGAGTCGTTCAACTGGTGGCTCTTCGGCCCGGAGCAAACGCTCGGCCACATCTATTCGTTCCTTAAAGACTTGTTCGCCGTTCTCGTGATTTTCGGCACGCTAGTATTCGTTTACTTCCGTGTGTTCAAGCGCCTCGGGCGCATGACGCTGAGCATCGAAGGCCTCGTCATTCTCAGCATCATCCTCCTCATGATGGTCGCGGACATCTCTTACGACGGTGCATCGATCGCCCTTGCCGCTCGGACGCCGCCGCCCGTCTCAACGTATAGGGAACTGTCCCCAGAGGAGCTCGCCTCGCTGGAACCGGGACCGGTCGCCTTCACGTGGTACGAACCGGCTGGATCGGTAGCGGCGCAGGTCGTGGAGGGGCTCTCGAACGACGCGCTGGTAACGCTCAAGCACCTCGGCTTCTGGACACACTCGACGCTGGTCCTGATCTTTCTCAACCTCCTGCCCTACTCCAAGCATTTCCACGTCATCACGGGTATTCCCAACATCTACGCGCAGAGTCTCCATCCGCCTGGCCGACTGCCTCCGATTGAAGACATCGACGGCAAGCTCGAACGCGAGGAGACGCTGGGCATCCGTAAGATCAACCAGTTTAGTTGGAAGTCCATTCTCGACTTCTATACCTGTACCGAATGTGGACGATGCAGCGATTACTGCCCGGCTACAAAGACCGGAAAGAAGCTGTCGCCCAAACACTTTGTCCTCGACCTTCGCGACTTTCTCTACAAGCACGAAACCGCGCTGGTCGCCGCCAGCGCTCCCCCCCTTGACAAGGGGGGGGATGGGGGGGGTAGCTCACCCGAATCACAACCGCCGGAGCATCACAAGGACCTCGTGGATGGCGTGATCGATCCGGAAGTCCTCTGGGCCTGCACAACCTGCCGAGCGTGTGAGCAGGAGTGTCCCGTCTTCATCACCTTCGTCGACAAGATCGTTGACATGCGCCGGTACCTCGTTCAGGAGCGGGGCGAATTCCCCAAGGAACTCCAGTCGGCGTTCCGCGGCCTCGAATCAACGTTGAACCCCTGGAACTTCCCAGCGGAAGATCGCGCCAAGTGGGCCGACGGACTGAACATCAAGACCATCGCCGAGAACCCCGACGCGCCGGTTCTGTTCTGGATCGGATGCGCCCCGTCGTTCGACGAGCGTGCCAAGAAGGTCACCCAGGCGACGGCCAAGCTGATGCAGAAGGCCGGCGTCGACTTCGTCATCCTCGGTCAGGAGGAAGCGTGTACGGGCGACCCGGCCCGTCGCGCCGGCAACGAATACCTCTTCCAGATGCTCGCCCGGCAGAACGTCGAAACGCTCAACGGTCACGGCGTCGACAAAAAGAAGATCGTTACGAGCTGCCCCCACTGCTTCAACACGCTGCTCAACGAGTATCCCGATTTCGGCGGTAAATACGACGTCGTGCATCACACGACGTTCCTGGCTGACCTGGTCAAGCAGGGCAAACTCAAACCCGTCAAGCGCATCGACAAGAAAGTCGTCTATCACGACTCGTGTTATCTAGGCCGCTACAACGAAGTGTACGACGCGCCGCGCGACGTGCTGGGCAGCATCCCGGGATTGACCGTACTCGAGCCGCGCGAGACGCGCGATCGGGGTATGTGCTGCGGAGCCGGTGGCGCACAGATGTTCAAAGAGGAAGAACCAGGTACCGACCATGTCAACGCCGTCCGGACCCAGCAGCTACTCGACACGAAACCCGACGCGATCAGCAGCGCCTGCCCGTTTTGCATGCGCATGCTCACCGACGGACTCGCCGGAAAGAACCGCGAAGATGTACCGCAACTCGACGTCGCGGAGATGCTGCTGGAATCGGTAATGACCGGCGAGGAATGAGGCGCGATCCGCGGCTTTGTCGTCCCGGGTCTTTGCAGAGCCGCGACCGTGAGGGAGCGGAAGCCGAGCTGCGGGCTTGCGCCCGCGCGAACGACGGTACGCAGGAAACCACCATTGACGATTTCGAGCACCGCGTGGGCTAAAGCCCGCGGCTCAGGTTGCACGGATCAGGTAAGGAACAACGACAAGGATGACCATCGCAGGAAACATGGCCCGGTGGGCTACGCAGCTTAAGTACGAGGATTTGCCCGACAAAACCGTTCACGAGGTCAAGCGGCGAGTGATCGATTCGATCGCCACGACGTTCGGCGCATACCATTCCCGCCCCGCGAAAGTCGCTCGCGCCAAGGCGATGGCCATCAACGATCCGCCGCCGGCTGCAACCGTCTGGGGTACCACACACAACACCTCCGCTGAACTCGCGTCCTTCGCCAACGGGGCCATGGTCCGCTACCTGGACTACAACGACACCTACCTGAGCAAAGAACCCGCTCACCCGTCCGACAACATCGCCCCCGCGGTAGCCGTCGCGCAAAACGCCGGCAAAACCGGGCGCGACTTGATCCTCGCAACCGTCATCGGCTACGAGATTCAATGCCGACTCTGCGACGCCGCAAGTCTTCGGGCCGGCGGCTGGGATCACGTGACCTACGGCGCGCTATCCAGTGCGCTGCTCGCGGCCAAGCTCTGGGGACTTTCCGAAGATCGGATGGAGCACGCGCTGG
>JAZGDW010000094.1:0-15463 GCA_036478295.1 Candidatus Krumholzibacteriia bacterium | reverse complement strand
ATGCCGGGGGATAACGTGGATTTGAATGTGGAGTTGATCACGCCGATCGCGATGGAGAAAGAACTGCGGTTTGCGATCCGCGAGGGCGGCCGCACGGTGGGCGCCGGTGTGGTGACAAAGGTCATCGAGTAGATCAGGGAGGATCGGTCGAGTGAACTATCAGAAGATTCGAATAAAACTTAGAGCTTACGAACACGCGACGCTCGATCGCACGACCGACGAGATCGTCAAGACGGCGCAGAGGACTGGTGCGCGGATCAAGGGACCGATTCCGCTGCCGACCCGGCGTTCCGTATACACGGTTTTGCGCTCGCCGCACGTGAATAAGAAGTCGCGCGAGCAGTTTGAAATCCGTGTTCATAAGCGGTTGATCGATCTCACGCATACGACGCAACAGACCATCGACGACCTGACGAAACTAGTACTCCCGGCGGGCGTGGACATCGAAATCAAGACCTGAGCCGCTGCACAACGGCGTGGTCGCGTTTCGACCGGAGCTGTTTCCGTTGGACACGGTTGGTGGTAAGGAGATGTAATGGAACTCCTCATTGGCAAGAAACTTGGAATGACCCAGATTTTCGAAGAATCGGGAAATGTCATTCCTGTCTCCATCATCCAGGCTGGGCCCTGTCCCATCGTTCAGGTGAAGACGCCGGACAAGGATGGATACTCCGCGATTCAGATTGGATTCGGAGATGTTCGGGAGAAGCGAGTGTCGAAACCCCTGAAGGGACATTTCAAGCGCGGTGGTGTCACCCCACAGCGGGTCCTCAGAGAATTCCGGGTGGAGGATGCGAGCAAGTACAAGATCGGCGATTCTGTCGGGGTGGACAGCTTTGAAGGCACGGAAAAGGTGCACGTTCTTGGAGTGAGCAAGGGCCGTGGATTTGCCGGGGTCATAAAACGACACGGTTTTACGCGCGGACCGGAGACCCATGGGTCGCACCATCACCGGCAGGTGGGATCGGTGGGACAGTGTGCGTGGCCGGCGCGGATCTTCAAGGGCAAGAAGATGCCGGGGCGCATGGGCGGCAAGAACAGCAAGGTCAAGAACCTGAAGCTGGTGCAGGTGGACACCGAAAACAACCTGTTGTACGTGCAGGGTGCGATACCCGGTGCGGTAGAAGGTTTCGTATTTGTAGAGAAAGCCTGACGCGCAGAACCAGGGATACCAAGAGAGAAACGATGGCAACGGCCAAATGTTATGCAGAAAACGGTACCGAGCGGGGAACGCTCGATCTGCCGGCGCACCTGTTCGATTGCGAGGTAAACGAACCGGTGATTCACCAGGCGGTTGTGGCCTACCTTGCCAACCAGCGCCAGGGTACCGCCTCGTCAAAAAACCGCTCGGCGGTGCGCGGTGGCGGCAGGAAGCCGTTTCGGCAAAAGGGTACGGGGCGGGCGAGGCAGGGCACGAGCCGCTCGCCGATACTTCGCGGCGGGGGCGTTGTGTTTGGACCTCACCCACGGGACTACCGCCAGGCGCTTCCGAAGAAGATCAAGCGCATCGCGTTGTGCTCCTCGCTGTCCAGTCGGGCAAAGGCCGGAGCGGTAATCGTGGTGGATGACCTGAAATACAAGGAACCGAAGACCCGTCAGTTCGCCGAATTGCTCCGCACCTTGGGCCGGCAAGGCAAGTGCTTGTTCGTGATGGATAAGCCGAATCTAGCGTTATCGAAATCAGCACGCAACATTCCCGGAGTCAAAGTGGCGCTGGCCAGCATGCTCACCACGTACGACGTGGTCTGGGCGGATCACATCATACTGACCCAGAGCGGCCTGAAGGTGATGGAAGAGGTGTTCAAGGCATGAGCGACATTCGACTCATAATCCAGAAGCCCATCATTACCGAGAAGAGCACGCAGCTCAAAGAGGCGCACAACCGCTATCTGTTCAAGGTGGACCTGCGCGCCAATAAGAGACAAATAAAAAAGGCCGTTGAGGAGCTCTTCGACGTTCGCGTAAGAAAGGTGACGACCACGGTGTACCGGGGTAAGCCCAAAGTGGTCATGAACCGTGCCGGGCGATTTGCTGGATTCGGCGCCAACTGGAAAAAGGCGTACGTCACACTCGTCCCCGGCGAGACCATAGATATCTTTGACGTTGTGTAAAGGGATTACTGTTCCATGCCAATCAAGAAATTCAGGCCGATCACACCGTCGCTCCGCTATCGGACGGTTGCCGATTTTTCCGACCTTACCAATAAGGAGCCGGAAAAATCGCTTCTCGAGCCGTTGAAGAAAAAGGGCGGGCGCAACAACAACGGTCGCATCACAATGAGGCGCAGGGGCGGTGGTCACAAGCGGAGCTATCGCCGAATCGATTTCAAGCGTAACAAGCTCGGTGTGCCGGCGAAGGTGGCTGCGATCGAGTACGACCCGAACCGGTCGGCCCGCATCGCGCTCTTGCATTACGCCGATGGAGAGAAACGGTACATCCTCTCGCCGAACGGGGTCAAGGTCGGGGACCGTATCGAGGCGGGCGAAGCCGCCGAAATCAAGGTAGGCAATGCGCTGCCGCTCGAGAAAATTCCTCTAGGTATGGAGGTGCATAACATCGAACTGACCCACGGCCGGGGTGGCCAGATAGTCCGCTCCGCGGGTGGGTCCGCGCAGATCATGGCCAAGGAAGGCAACTACGTTCAGCTCAGGCTTCCGTCAGGTGAGGTACGAGCCGTGCGCAAGGAGTGTTTCGCGACCATCGGCCAGGTCGGCAATCTGGACCACGAGAACCTGGTCGTTGGCAAGGCGGGGAAGTCCCGGTGGTTGGGTATCCGTCCCCATGTGCGTGGTGTGGCGATGAACCCGGTTGACCACCCGCACGGCGGTGGAGAAGGAAAGTCGAGCGGCGGAAGGCACCCCGTGACGCCGTGGGGCGTTCCCACCAAGGGCTACAAGACGCGCAAGAAGAAGAAGAGCAACAAGTATATCGTCAGGAAACGCGCGAAGAAAAAGTAGCGGTTAGCGGCAGGTACAACCCTTAGGACGGTTATGACACGTAGTCTAAAAAAAGGTCCGTATATCGACGAGAAGCTGCTCAAGAAAATCACGGAGATGAACAGGGGTGGCGGCAAGCGAGTTATCAAGACCTGGGCGAGGCGATCGACTATTTCGCCGGAGTTCGTGGGACACACGCTTGCGATTCACAACGGGAACAAGTTTATTCCTATCTATATCAATGAGAACATGGTCGGCCACAAACTCGGGGAATTTGCATTGACGAGAACCTACAGGGGGCACACGAGCAGGGTCGGCAAGGATAGGGGCAAGAAATAGTCGTGGAGATGACAATGGAAGCTGTTGCCTACGCAAGACATATTGGATATCCGGCAAGAAAAGTCCGACTGGTAGCCAATCTCGTACGCGGCAAGAACGTGGAAGAAGCGCTGGAGATTCTCAAGGTGACCCGACGAATCGCCGCGGTGCCGATGAGCAAAACGATTCGCTCGGCCATGCATAACATGGTCAACAAGAAGGGCGGCACCATCGAAGCAGAGGACATGATGGTCAAGGTAATACAGGTGGACGAGGGAAAGACGATGTACCGCATAAGGCCGCGAGCACAGGGACGGGCCTTCAGAATACGAAAACGCAGCAGCCACATCAAGGTTGTGGTCACGCTGTCCGAGGAATCATAACCGGCAGGGAGGACCGCGATGGGGCAGAAAACCAACCCCATTGGACTGAGACTTGGAATAAACCGTACGTGGAAATCACGCTGGTTCACGGTGAAGCATTATGCGACCTGGCTGAACGAGGATATCCAAATACGTAAGTACATCAAGAAGCGTCTTTACAAGGCGGGCGTGGCCAAGGTGGAGATCGAGCGTTCCAGTGGAAAAGCGATCGTCAATATATACACGGCCAGACCAGGAATGGTCATCGGCCGCAAGGGCTCCGAGGTGGACATGCTCCGTGACGAGCTCAAACACCTCGCCGGCAAGGACGTGCAGATAAATATCAAGGACGTCAAGAGGCCGGAGCTCGACGCGCAGCTGGTTGCCGAGCATATCGCGATGCAGCTCGAACAACGCGTGTCCTTCCGCCGGGCGATGAAGAAAACTATTGCCTCAGCGATGCGTATGGGAGCGCTCGGTATCAAGGTGCAGACGTCGGGACGTTTGGGAGGGGCGGAGATGTCGCGTCGAGAAGGCTATCACGAAGGACGGGTTCCGTTGCATACGCTGCGCGCGGACATCGATTTCGCGCGGGCGACGGCGCACACCACTTTCGGTTGCGTGGGCGTCAAGGTGTGGCTCTACAAGGGAGAGGTTTTTCAGAAGGATTTCAGGAAGAGCCTCGCCCAGCCGACGGAAGGTTCGAATTAAACCATGTTGATGCCAAAGCGAATCAAGTACCGCCGGCACCATCGCGGGCACCGAAAGGGCTATGCCACCAGAGGCGCAACGATCTCGTTCGGTGAGTACGGCCTGAAGGCACTAGAGCCCAAGTGGCTCACCAACAAGCAGATCGAAGCAGCCCGCGTCGCAATTATGCGCCACATCAAGAGGATGGGCAAGCTGTGGATCCGCGTCTTTCCGGACAAACCGGTTACCAAAAAACCCGCGGAGACCCGGATGGGCAAGGGCAAGGGAGCGCCCGAAGGGTGGGTGGCAGTCGTAAAGCCAGGCAGGGTCCTGTTCGAGTTGGAAGGCGTCTCAATGGAGTTGGCGCGTGAGGCGATGACCCTGGCCTCGGCGAAACTGCCGCTCAAGACCAAGTTTGTCACCCGTGCCATCACGGAGGGGTAAGCGATGAAGCCGCATGAGATGCGAGAAATGGCCGAGGACGAGCTCCAACATCATCACGACGGGTTGATGGACGAGCTGGTGAATCTCAAGATCAAGCTTGCCGTCAAGCAGCTGGACAACCCGTTGAGTGTCAAGAGCCTGAAGAGGGAAATCGCACGGGCTAAGACAGTGCTACGTGACAAAAAGCTCGGTGCGAAGCCGGGCCAGACACTGAGCGAAAAGAAATAACGAACAGGACGATCCCAGGGAGTGGAACGTGGAACGTAACAAGAGAAAATCGTTTGTCGGTTTGGTCGAGAGCGCCAAGATGGATAAGACCATTACGGTGAAGGTCGTTCGGCTCGTCAAACACCCGATCTACGGAAAATACATCAAGCGCACGGGGAAGCTCACGGCGCATGACCCCGAAAACACCTGTGGCGCTGGGGATAAGGTTCGGGTGACCTCGACCAGGCCGCTGAGTAAAACCAAGCGGTGGCGTCTCGTAGAGGTTCTGGAGAAGGCCAGGTAGACCATGATCAAGGCTGAAACAAGGCTGCGGGTCGCCGACAACTCGGGCGCGAAGAGCGTACTCTGTATCCGCGTGCATGGAGGCACGGGGCGGCGTTACGCGCGCATAGGGGACGTCATCTCAGTAACCGTCAAGGTCGCCATTCCAAATGGAGTCGTCAAGAAGGGGCAGGTCACGAGGGCGGTCGTGGTGAGAACGCGCAAGGAGATACGGCGAAAAGACGGTAGCTACATCCGCTTCGACGAGAACGCAGCCGTGATTATCAATGAAAACCGCGAGCCGGTCGGGACCCGTATTTTCGGCCCGGTGGCGCGCGAGTTGAGAGAGAAGAATTTTATGAAGATTGTCTCCTTGGCGCCGGAAGTTCTCTAGGGAAGGACTGAGGAAGGCGGAGGTATTCATGATAAAGATTATCAAGAATGACACCGTCAAGGTGATTTCGGGCAATCACAAGGGCAAGGTGGGCAAAGTCCTCAAGGTTTTTCCCGGGACGCGACGTGTCATCGTTGAAAAGGTGAATCTGGTGAAGCGACACCAGAAGCCGCGCTCGCAGACCGATCCGGGCGGGATCCTGGAGAAGGAAGCGTCCATACATATGTCCAACGTCCTGCTCGTATGCCCAAAGTGCAGCAAGCCGTCCCGCACGGGTGTGGGACAGCTGGCCGACGGCAAGAAGGTACGCGTGTGCAAGGCGTGTAACGAGATGCTCGTAACGAATGAGTGAGATGCAGGAGTGCTGTCGTGGCAAACTTGAAAGAGCTGTATAAAAAAGAAATTATTCCCGCGCTCCGCAAAGAGTTCGGGTTCAAGAACGTGATGGAAGTGCCGCGGCTGGCGAAGATCGTCGTCAATACCGGTATGGGAGAGGCAATTACGAACAGCAAGTTGCTGGACGCGGCCATGGATGAGCTCGCGGCGATCACCGGGCAAAAGCCGAAGCTCTGCCGCGCCCGCCTGTCAGTAGCGGCGTTCAAGCTGCGCCAGGGCATGCCGGTGGGTGCCAAGGTCACCCTGCGCGGCGAGCGCATGTACGAATTCTACGATCGTCTGGTTAACGTCGCGCTGCCGCGAATCCGTGACTTTCGCGGCCTCTCGCCGAAGAGTTTCGACGGGCGCGGCAACTACACGCTTGGGCTCAAGGAGCACGTTATTTTTCCGGAAGTCGATTATGACAAGACGAAGTCCGTCTTTGGAATGGACGTAACCATTGTAACGACGGCAAAAAATGACGAGCAGGGACTGATGCTGCTCAAGTTCATGAAAATGCCGTTCAGAACCCAGTAGGAATGTAAGGGGAACCGTGGCGAAAAAGTCCTGGATAGCGAAGTCGAAGAGACAACCCAAATTCAAAGTTCGCGCGTACACCCGGTGCAATCGCTGTGGCCGCGCCAGAGCGTACCTGAGGCGATTCGGCATATGCCGAATTTGTTTCCGCGAACTGGCGCTGCAGGGCGAGATTCCCGGGGTCGTCAAAGCTAGCTGGTAGCAACATTTGATTCGTACGCTGTTTCCAAAGCAACGGGGGACCGTAACGTGGGAATGACAGATCCGATAGCCGATTATTTGACACGAATCCGAAACGCGTATAGGGCGCGGCACAAGTTCGTGGACGTGGCCGCTTCGAGGGTGAAGGCGGAGTTGAGCAAGATACTGCTCGATGGCGGCTACATCAAGGGCGTCAAGTACATAGACGACGACAAACAGGGTATATTGCGTATTTACATCAAGTACGACAAGAACATGGTATCTGCGATCAACGGGCTGAAACGAGTGAGCAAGCCGAGCCTGCGCGTGTACGTTCCTGCCAAGCGAATACCACGGGTGCTCGGCGGGTACGGGATGGCCATCATCTCCACGTCGCAGGGCGTGCTGCCCGATTCGGAATGCCGCAAGCGTAGTATCGGCGGCGAGCTTATGTGTGAGGTCTGGTAATGTCGAGGGTTGGACTGCAACCGATTGAGATTCCGAGTGCGGTAACGGTGACGGTGGACGGCTGCCACGTGACCGTGAAAGGTCCCAATGGGACCCTTGCTCGGGAGTTGCCGTCGCTGTGCAGCTACAAGCTGGATGGAAGCATCCTGACCGTGACCCGCGAAGCCGACGACAAGACATCCCGTTCGATGCACGGTCTCTCACGCACGCTCATCGCCAATATGGTGACCGGAGTGACCGAGGGGTTCTCAAAGGAACTGGAGATCATCGGTGTGGGCTACAAGGCGGAGTTGAAGGGTGGAGAACTGGTCTTGATCGCCGGTTTCTCGCACCCGGTGAAGATAGCGACGCCCGAAGGCATCAAGATAGAGACGCCCACGGCGACAAGAATAAAAATCTCCGGTGCGAACAAGGAGCAGGTGGGGCAGTTGGCGGCGGATATTCGCAAGATTCGTCCACCGGAGCCGTACAAAGGCAAGGGTATCCGGTACGTCGGCGAATTCGTCCGGCGCAAGGCGGGAAAAGCAGCAGCCAGTGCGTAGGACAAGCCGCCGCGGCCGCGGGATGACCAAGAGGTAACAATAATGGCAACACATACCAAGGCAGCGCAGAGAAGGAGGAGGCATCGCCGCGTCCGCAAGAAAGTGTCGGGTAATGCCGAGTGTCCCCGGCTTTGCGTGTTCAGGAGTGCCAAGCACGTATATGCGCAGTTGATAAACGATCTGGATGCCCGAACCCTCGGTGCCTTCTCGAGCCTGAAGATCGGCACGGTAAAGGCGGACAAGGAGGAAGGGCGCAAGACGGCGATCGCGCGCGAGGTCGGCAAAGGTATCGCCGAGGTGGCCAAGGCGAAGGGCATCAAGAAGGTGCGCTTCGACAGGGGCGGTTTTCTCTACCACGGGCGCGTGGCTGCACTGGCTGATGCGGCGCGCAAAAACGGTTTGGAGTTTTAAAAGAGGAGCTTATGGCGCAGGCACCGAGAGGACGAAGAGAAAGAGGGCGTGACGCCACTTTCAGTGGAAAGGGCAAGGAAGGCCCCGAGTTTCTGGAACAGACTATCCACATCAACCGTGTGGCGAAAGTGGTCAAGGGTGGACGCCGGTTCAGTTTCAACGCCATTGTGGCGGTAGGCGACGGCATGGGACGCGTGGGTGTGGGGTTGGGCAAGGCCAAAGAGATTGCAGATGCGATTCGAAAAGCGACCGAGGTCGCAAAACGGTCCATGGTGCGCATCCCGCTGATCGGAAGCACTATACCGTTTACCGTGCGCGGCAAGTACGGTGCGGGGGCCGTACATCTGAAACCCGCCTCGCCGGGTACGGGCGTCATCGCCGGCGGGCCCGTACGTGCCATCATGGAATCCGCAGGCATCCGCGATATTCTGGCCAAATCGCTGGGATCCAACAACCCGCACAACATCGTCAAGGCAACGATGGCAGGTTTGAAACAACTGGAAAGCGCCAAGGACGTCGCGAAGCGGAGAGGAATCAGTATCAACAAACTGTTCGGGTTAGACGAATCAGAAGGCAAGCACAATGACAAAGAAGCTCAGAATAAAGCAAGTGAAGAGCCTGATCGGGAGTCAACCGAAGCATAAACGGACGATGAGGGCGATCGGGTTTCATCACAACCAGGAAACCCTGCTGAAAGAAGACACGCCCCAACTGCGAGGTATGCTGCACCAGGTGCGGCATCTCGTGCGGGTGGAGGAAGCAAAGGCGGGCAAGAAATGAAGCTCGGAGACTTGAGCGCGCCCGAAGGGGCCAAGAAAAAGAGAAAGCGCATCGGCTGCGGGCCCGGGTCGGGTCACGGCAAGACCTGTTGCCGCGGTCACAAGGGGCAGAAGTCGCGGTCTGGGCGCAAGAGTCACCCGTGGTTCGAAGGCGGGCAGATGCCGCTGCAGAGACGGATACCGAAGCGGGGTTTTCACAATTTGTTCAAGAAGGTCTACCAGGTTGTGAACATAAAGGATCTCACCCGCTTTTCGGCCGACGCTGAGGTCGATCCCAAGGGGCTGGTGGAGGTGGGGTTGGTCAAGAAGGAGCGCGTGAAGATCAAGCTTTTGGGCGACGGGCAGATCGATCGCCCGCTGAAGATCTCTGTACATGCTTGCACCAAATCGGCGAGGGAAAGGGTGGAGAAAGCCGGCGGCCAGGTCGAGTTGATCAAGGGCTAGTGCAAAGCCGGTCGCTTTGTTCTTTGACAAATGATTTCGAAGCTTCAAGAGATTTTCAACATACCGGAGCTGAAGCGCAAGGTGCTTTTTACCCTGGCGCTGCTCGTTGTGTACCGTGTGGGCGGTCACATCACCGTTCCCGGTGTTGACGCGTCGGTGCTGGCAGAGTTCTTCACCGGCAAGCAGGGCACGATACTCGGGCTCTACGACCTCTTTGCGGGAGGGAATCTCGAGAAAGCGACAATCTTTGCGCTGGGCATCATGCCTTATATCAGCGCGTCGATTATCCTTCAGCTCTTCCAGGCCGTTATCCCGTATTTCGAGAAACTGGCCAAGGAGGGTGAAGAAGGCCGCAAGAAGATTACGCAGTACACGCGCTACGGCACCGTTATCCTGGCGGTAATCCAGGGGATCGGAATCTCGATTTTTCTCGAGAGCATGCGCGGACCCGGCGGAAATCCGGCGGTGCTCGAGCCGGGGATGGGATTCCGTCTGATGACGATACTGACGCTAACCGCGGGTACCGTATTCGTCATGTGGCTTGGCGAGCAGATTAGCGAACGGGGAATAGGCAACGGTATTTCGCTGATTATCACCATCGGGATCATCGCACGATACCCGACCGATGCGTTGAACACATACCGGGCGCTCTCTATCGGGCAGATGTCGCCTTTCAAGGGCTTGATCCTGCTCGCGGTAATGGTGGCGGTGGTGGCGGGGATTATTTTTGTGACGCAGGGACAGCGACGAATACCGGTGCAGTACGCCAAACGGGTAGTGGGAAGAAAGATTTACGGCGGACAGGCGAGCCACATCCCGTTGAGCGTCAACATCGCGGGCGTGATTCCGATTATTTTCGCCCAGTCGATCATCATGTTTCCGGGGACGATCGCTGCGTTCTTCCAGAACCTGACGTTCATGCAGGCGATCGCTCTGGTCCTGACGCCGGGACACATCGTCTATTTGGTTTTGTATTCGGTCATTATTATCTTTTTCGCGTATTTCTATACGGCGATCGTGATGAACCCGGTGGATGTGGCGGAAAACATGAAGAAGTCTGGCGGGTTTATTCCCGGGATCCGGCCCGGCAAGCGGACGGCGGAATTCATCGACCGCGTGCTGACCCGGATTACGCTGCCCGGGGCGATGTTTCTCGCGGCCATCGCCGTGCTGCCCGACATTCTGATCACCAAGGCCGACGTGCCCTTCTATTTCGGGGGGACGGGCCTCTTGATCGTTGTCGGTGTCATGCTAGACACGCTACGGCAGCTGGAATCGCACCTGCTGATGAGGCACTACGAGGGCTTTACCAAACACGGTCGTTTGAGGGGGCGCAGATAGGTGAATCTTGTGATCCTGGGCGCGCCAGGGTCCGGCAAAGGGACCCAGGCGGTCCGACTGGCGGAACGATTCAATTTGCGGCACATTTCCTCCGGGAACCTTCTCCGGGCGGAGGTCGCCAGCGGGACACTGCTCGGCAAGCAGGTCGCGGGCGTTATGAAAAAAGGGAAGCTGGTCCCCGACGAGGCGGTTCTCAAGGTGGTCAGCGAAGTCCTGACCGACGAGGAGACGACACGGCTGGGTGGATGGATACTCGACGGCTACCCCCGGACGGCCGACCAGGCGGAGGCGTTGGAAGACGTCCTTAGCCGCAACCGGGAAGCCGTTGAAGCGGTTATTTTGCTCCAGGTCGCCGCGGACGTCCTGGTGCCACGCCTGACGAATCGCGACCGCGCCGATGACACGCCGGAGACTGTTCGCAAACGTCTTGAAGTGTACGACCGGGAGATCGAGCCGCTGCTCGATTTCTACGAACAGAGGTACGATGTGCACCGGGTCGATGGATCGAAACCTATCGAAGAGGTAACCGAAGATATCGCCGGGCTGGTCGATGTATATGATTTATCTTAAGTCTGCCGCGGAAATCGTGATCATGAAGAAGAACGGGGCAATATTGAAGGCGTGCCTGGAGCAAGCGGGCTCGATGGTCAAGCCGGGGGCCAAGAAGAAGGATATCGACAAGGCGATCGAGCGGATGATTGTGAAAGCCGGCGCCAAACCGGCGTTCAAGGGATTTCATGGTTATCCGGCGGCAACGTGTATTTCGGTGAACGAGGAAGTGGTGCACGGGATGCCCAACGGCACGATGCTTGTGGAGGGGGACATCTGCAGCATCGATATTGGAGTCCTGAAGGACGGATATTATGTGGACGCGGCGCGCAGCTTTGCGGTCGGTGAGTTGTCGCAAGAGGCACTGAAACTGATCGATACCACCCGGGAGGCTCTGGATAAGGGCATTGAAAAGGCGAAACCGGGCAATCGCTTGTCCGATATATCGCATGCAGTTGAGAGCCACACGGTGCCGAGAGGGTTTTCGGTGGTGAAGACGCTCGTGGGCCACGGGATCGGGCAGAGCATGCACGAGGAACCTCAGGTCCCGAACTTCGGTCCTCCGTCGCAGGGGTTGGAGTTGGAGGAAGGGTTGGTCATAGCGATCGAGCCAATGCTGAACGCCGGCGGCGCCGAAGTGTTCACGAAGAACGACGGCTGGACGGTGGTGACCGCGGACAAATCGCTGTCCGCCCACTTCGAAGATACGGTGGCAATAACGAAGAATGGACCGGAGATTCTAACGCGCTGAACGCGCGAACAGTAGACAACGGACGGTGAGAATCATGAAAGTCAGGAGTTCCGTCAAAAAGATTTGTACGCATTGCAAGCTGGTTCGGCGCAAGGGCGTGCTGCGCATAATATGCAAGAACAAGCGTCATAAGCAGCGCCAGGGCTGATTCCGCGATTTGAAAAGGAGAACATTCGGTGGCACGTATAGCAGGTGTTGACATTCCAAACGAGAAACGGCTTGTGATCAGCCTTACTTATATTTATGGAATCGGCCCCACATCGGCCCACGCGATTTGCGAAAAGACAGGCGTGGATCCGAGCCGCCGGGTGAAGGACCTGACCGAGGACGAATCGATCAAGATTCGTAACGTCATCGAAAACGACTACAAGGTCGAAGGATCACTTCGAACGGAAGTCACCTATCATATCAAGCGGCTGATGGACATCGGTTGCTATCGTGGGCAGCGCCACAAACGCGGGCTTCCCGTCCGCGGCCAGAGGACCAGTACGAACGCCCGCACTCGAAAGGGCCCCAAGGCCAGGCCGGGCGCCGGCAAAAAGAAAAAGTAGGAGGATATCTTGGCGAGAGCACCGAAACGCGCGACAAAAAAAAGAAAGATTAAGAAGCTGGACGTCGCCGGCATCGTGCACATTAGGTCGACGTTCAATAATACGCTTATCACCATCACCGATCAGAAAGGCAACGTCGTCTCGTGGGCCAGCCCCGGAACGATGGGCTTCAAGGGATCGCGTAAGAGCACACCGTTCGCCGCCCAGCAGGCGGCGGATCGCTGCGCGCGGGAGGTGCTGGAGATGGGCATGAAAAAAGTCGAGGCGTGGATAAAGGGACCCGGCGCCGGAAGGGAAGCGGCAATCCGTTCGCTCAAATCAGCGGGGCTCGAAGTCACAGGGGTCAAAGACGTCACCCCGGTCCCCCACAACGGTTGCCGGCAGCGCAAGAGACGAAGAGTGTAATTAGTCACCTGTCAGGAGAACTCAATGGCAAGATATCGGGCTGCAAAATGTAAACTCTGCCGCCGAGAAGGCGAGAAGCTCTTTCTGAAGGGCGATCGATGCTTTTCTAACAAGTGTGCGATAGAGAAACGCGATTATCCACCCGGACAGCATGGCCGCCGCCGCAGAGGCAAGCCGTCGAAGTACAACATACAGCTCCGCGAAAAACAGAAGATCCGGCGGATGTATGGCCTGCTGGAAGCGCAGTTCCATCGGTACTTCGAAAAAGCAGCGCGGCAGGAAGGTATTACTGGTACGAACCTGCTGCGGCTGCTGGAGCGCCGGTTGGACAACGTCGTCTACCGTTTGGGTTTCTGCGGATCGCGCGCCATGGCGCGCCAGTTCATCCGCCATAATCATTTTCAAGTAAACGGGAAAAAAGTGAACATCCCCAGCTATTTAGTAAAACCGGGAGACCGGATTTCGCCAAAAGAAAAGAGCAAGAAGCTTTTTCTCATCCAGGAGAGCGTGAAAAGCATCGACACGCGACAGATGGTTTCGTACCTGGATGTTGATCCGAACAAGATGGAAGGCGAATTTGTGGAAATACCGTCCAGAGACGCGATCCCGGTTCCCATGAACGAGCAGATGGTGGTCGAGCTTTACTCCAAGTAATCCAGTTCAGTGCGTGGTCAAAGAGGAGGCAGTGGTTTATGAAGTGGCGTAACCTATTAATGCCAAAAGAGATAAAAAAAGACGCGGACCCCGCGACGCCGATGTCGGCCCGGTTCGTCATCGAGCCCCTCGAGAGAGGTTTCGGACACACCATTGGTAACACCGTTCGCAGAACCCTGCTGTCGTCTATCCAGGGAGCAGCGGTGACGGCGGTTCGCATACAGGGCGTGCTCCATGAGCTGTCCAATATCCCGGGTGTTATGGAAGATGTAACAGACATCATCCTGAACCTCAAACAGCTGGTCGTCAAGATGCACGGCGACGAGCCACGGTTTCTGACGCTGAAGGTCGAGAAGCAGGGTGAGATCACGGCCGCCGACCTCGAGGAAACGGCCGACGTAGAGATCGTCAACAAGGATCTCTTCATTTGTAGCTGCAGCGAGAAAACGAAAGTGGAGATGGATATCCTGATCGGGCACGGCCGCGGCTACGTGCCGGCGGAAGCCCATGACCTCGACAGCTTCGATATCGGTCTGATACCAGTGGACTCGAAGTTCTCACCGATCAAGCGCGTGGCGTACCTCGTTGAGGACACCCGTGTTGGCCAGCGGACAGACTACGACAAGCTGATTCTCGAGATAGCGACCGACGGCAGTGTTACTCCCGACGACGCACTTGGTTTTGCGGCGAAAATTGTCAAAGATCACATGCTACTGTTCATCCATTTCGACGAAGAGCCGATGGAAGAAGAGGAGGAGGAAATCGATGAGGAAGTCGAACGCTTGCGTGAGCTACTCGCCCGCAGTGTAGAAGAGCTCGAGCTGTCGGTTCGTTCGAGTAACTGTTTGCGGCGTGCGAACATCAAGACGTTGGGTGACCTCGTCGGCCGCACCGAGCAGGAGATGCTCAAGTACCGCAACTTCGGCAAGCAGAGCCTGAAGGAGATCGGTGAGATCCTGGCCGGGATGAGCCTGTACCTGGGAATGGACGTTGAGGCCATCCTCGGGGGCGACAAGGAAACGGAACCCGAAAAAACGGCCGAATCCACCGGCTAGTAAGGACATGTAATGAGACATCGAGTCGATCATAGAAAACTCGGGCGCACGGCCAGCCACAGAAAGGCCATGCTTGCCAACATGGTCACGTCGCTTTTTGACAAGGAACGCATCACCACGACGGATGCCAAGGCCAAGGAGGCGCGCCGCACTGCGGAACGCCTCATTACACGCGCCAAGAAGGGGTATGCGGCGTACCAGGAGCACCAGTCTCTGAAAGAGGCGGGCAACGAAGCCGATGCCAGACGCATGCAGGCCGTTGCGCTGGCGCATTGGCGGCAGGCGAGCCGGGTCATCAAGAAGCAAGCGGTTCTCAAGAAGCTGTTCGACGATATCGCGCCTTTGTACATGGAGCGAGAAGGCGGCTACACGCGAATCCTTCGCCTGGGCAACCGCGCCGGCGACAACGCCAAGACCGTTCTCCTGGAACTGGTGGATACCGCCATCACCAGCCAGCCTAAACCCGCCAGGAGCCGGCGCAAGAGCGAAGAGACCGAGCCGAAAGGCAAAGAGGCCAAGGAAGCCAAGGCGGAGGACACCAAGGCCAAGGGAAAAAAGAAAAAGGAAATGAAGGCCGAAAGCCAAACGAAGTCAAAAGAGGCTGCCGAGAAAAAGGTCCCCAAGGCCAGAAAAGCTGACAAATCGAAAGACAAGAAGTAAGGTGCTTGCCGATGGTGGGGCGGGAGAGATGTCCTCAGGCGGGCCATTCGCGGGAACGAGCGAGGATCACGCACGGCCAGCGCGGGTCATGTCAGCGACCAGCCCGTCCGTGCTCGCAGGCTGCGCTC
>JAZGDW010000093.1:0-60391 GCA_036478295.1 Candidatus Krumholzibacteriia bacterium | reverse complement strand
AAGTCGTTGCTGCTCGACCAGAGAATCCTCTCCGGCATCGGCAATATCTACGCCGACGAGCTGCTGTTCTACTTGGAGATCGATCCGCGCACGCCCGGTCATCGCGTGGCGCCGAAGTCGGCGAGACTGCTCTCGAAGGCCCGCACCGTGCTGAAGCGGGCGATCGCCCACGGTGGCACCACGCTCCGCGACTACAGAAAGGTGGACGGCACGGAGGGCGCCTTCCAAAAGTTCCACGCGGTCTACGGGCGCAGCGGAGAAGAGTGCGTGGAGTGCGGCGGGGAAATCAAGCGCATCGTGCTCGCCGGCAGGGGCACGCATTTCTGCCCGCACTGCCAGCGCTGACGCCGCGCCGCGCCGAACTCGTCGTCAGCGGCTTTCCGCCAGCGTTTGCCGCGGGTCGCTGGCGTCTCTCAACCCTTCTCCCAGAATGTTGTACGCGGTCACCGTCACGAAAATCGCAATTCCGGGAATGGTCGCCAGCCACCAGGCCACGTCGATGTATTCCCGCGCCAACGACAAGATACCTCCCCAGCTGGCCGTCGGTGGCTGGACGCCGAAGCCGAGAAAACTCAGCGCTGCCTCGATCAGGATCGCGTTGGCGATGCCGAAGGTCGCCGATACCAGGACCGGAGCCAGGGAGTTGGGCAGGATGTGTCGAAAGATAATTTTGCGGTCACTGGCTCCCAGCGCCTTCGCCGCGTATGCGTAGTCCTGTTTCTTGATACGGAGAAATTCCCCCCGCGTGTAGCGGGCGATGGCCGTCCAGCGCGTAATCCCAATGACCACCATGATGTTGTAAATACTCGGTGGAAGAAACGCGATCACGGCCAGGATCAGAAAGAACGATGGAAAGCACATCACCACTTCTACGATTCTCGAAATAATGATGTCAACCGCGCCTCCGTAATAACCGGCCAGGGCCCCGGCGAGCAAACCGATTATCAGTGCGATCCCGACCGCGACAAACCCCACCCGCAGGGATATGGACGCGCCGTGGATCATGCGGCTGGCGACGTCCCGGCCCAGATCGTCGGTGCCCATCCAATGCCTGCTGCCGGGCCTCTGAAACTTCTCAACCAGCGACGTCTCGTATGGCGAGTAGGGAACCAGGGGCCTCAGAAGCACGACCGCGCGGTCATCGCCCAGATCCTGGAAATCGAGTCTGCGCAGCTCCGGGTAGCGGACAATCTTGTTCAGCGGGAACAGCTCCGCCACCGCCGGAAAATACAGGCGGCCCTCGTAACGCATCATCAGGGGCTTATCGTTCGCCAGAACAGGCGCCAGGTACGAAATCACGAACAGGAGCATGATGACGTAGAGACCGCTCATCGCGAAACGGTCGCGCTTCAGTCGCCGCCACAGGATGCCGGCGAAACCCGCGCTTTTCTCCGTCGGATCCAGCGCGCCCTCGTCTGTCGTGAAAACATCACTCATAAGAAATCCGTGGGTCGATCCAGGTGTACAACAAGTCCGCGACCAGCGTACTCAACAAGACAAGAACCGCCGTGATAAAGCTCAAACCCATGACCGTGGGATAATCTCGGGCCATCACCGAATCAAAAAACAGGGCTCCGATGCCCGGCCAGCTGAATATGTATTCCAGAATGACGCTGCCGCTGATCAGCGTGGGGAGCAGAATGCCCAGCAGAGTGACGAGCGGTATCAGCGTGTTTCTGAGAACGTGTCTGTAGACCACGCGCCTATCGTCCAGACCCTTAGCGCGAGCGGTGCGGACGTAGTCCTGGCGAATAACCTCCAACGTCGAGCCGCGGACAAAACGAGAAAGAAACGCCAGCGATCCGTACGTCAAGCAGACAGTGGGCAGGACCATGTGAAGAATCCGGTCCCACAGGTAGGCGAAAAACCCCAGATCCCGGGCGTCGAGCGATTCAATGCCGATAAAAGGAAGCAGCTTCAACCTGACACCAAAAAGCAGGATCAGCAAAAGCGCCACCCAGAATTCAGGCAGGGAATAGAGCATGTAAAATACCGTGCCGCTGATCTTGTCGAAACGGGAGTGCTGCCGCACCGCCGAATAGAGGCCAAAGGGAATGGCCAGGAGGAGCACGAGGGCGAGCGAAACACCGTTCAGTAACAGGGTGGCCGGCAGGCGTTCCCGTATCTTGACGATAACCGCCCTGTGATCGAGAAACGAATTTCCGAAGTCGAGCGTCAGCAGCCGCTTGAGCCAGATGAAATACCGGACGTGAATCGGCTTGTCCAATCCGTAGAGCCGGAGCATGTCATTGTATGCCTCCGGTGAAATGCGAACGCTCATCGTGCCTTCCTGCATAACATCGACGGGATTGCCCGGCGCCAGGGAGATTATGAAAAAAGTTATAAGGGTGATACCGAGAAGCGTCGGAAGTAAATATGCCAGACGGCGGAGGGTATATATCAGCATACCGGGATGCGATGGGCTATTTTTTGGCTTCCATCATATCGCTCTTGACATACCAGTAGATGCCGCCCGGATAGTAGAGGAACGGGCCGCTGGGCGAGATGACGACGTTTCCGATTCTCTTGTTGATGGGACGTTTCTCAGGAACTGAGTTGATAAACGTGTAGGGCGAGTCCTCGTGTATCAAACGATGGACCTGGTGATAGAGCCGGTTGCGCCTGTCCTGATCGAACTCGACGCGGGCGCTCTCCAGCAACGAGTCCACTTTTGGGTTGTTGTAAAAAGCATGGTTCAATCCGATGGGGGGAACCTGCGCGGAGTGGAACGTGTCGTACAAGTCCGGGTCGGCGTCCAGCCGCCAGGCCAGCGCCGCGGCGTCGTACTCGCCCTTGAACACCTTGCCGAAAAACGTCGTGCTTTCGAACTGCCTGATGTTAACCACGATTCCCGCCTTCTTGCACTGTTCCTGCAGCAGCTGGCCGAACGACTGCCCGATGCGGCTGCCGGACGTGACGTACAAGTCGAACTCGAACTTCACGCCCTCCTTTTCACGCACGCCGTCGCCGTCGCCGTCGACCCATCCCGCTTCTTGCAGCAGGCGCTCGGCGGCCGCCGGATCGAAGGGCAGCGGCGCGATCGTCTTGTCGTAAGCGGATGAGCCAATGTAAAAGGGGCCGCTCACGGGCTTGGAGAACCCGGAGTACAGCGTGGCGATGATCTCCTGACGGTTGAAGAGCATCGTCAGGGCTCGTCTCACACGCTTGTCCTTGAACCAGATCGCCCGGCAATTCCAGGACAGGTAGTTGTATTGCGGTACGTCATAGTAGTACATGTTGAACTTGCTGACGAACTCAGTGTCCTTCGTCTGCAGTTCCCATTGCTGCTGCCGCAGGCGCATCTCATCGAGCTGGCCGGTTCTGAGAGCGCTCAAAGCCACCGCTCGGTCCGGGATCACGCGGAACACAATGCGGTCCAGGTAGGCGTTGCGACGGTAATAGTTGTCGTTGCGGACCAGGCTAATCGTCTGCGAGGTTCGCCATTCCTCGAATTTGAAGGCTCCACTGCCCACCGGCGCCCGGTTGGCGGGATTGGTCAGGAAATCTCCCTTGCCGTAGACGTGTTTGGGGATGGGGGAGAGCTGGGTGAGGGCATGAAGTGAAGGTGCGTACGGCTCCGACCACACAAAAACCACCGTCTTGTCGTCGACCACCTCGACCTTGTCGAGTTTGGTGAACCACCCTTCCTTGTTAACCGCGGGAATAGCGGGGTCGCGGATCCTATCCACCGTGAACTTGACATCGGCGGACGTGATCGGTTGCCCGTCGTGCCAGAAGAGGCTGTCCCTCAGCTCGACGGTGATTCGGAGATGGTCGTCGCTGACTTTGTAACTCCGCGCGAGTACCGGCTGTATCTGCAGGTTCTCGTCGTAATCGAGGAGGTTGTCGTAAAGGCAGCGCAAGACGTAGTCCTCGTACACGGTGGTGTACAAGACCCAGTTGAGCGTCTTGCAATCGGACTGGAGATGGCGGATCACCGTACCGCCGGAGGTCGCGATTTCCTCGGGTGTCCCCGGCGTATCGGACGTGGCCGACTGGTCACCGCCGCCACACGCGGGTAGCAGCGGGAAAACGGCCAAGGCCGCCCACGCGGCGACCCTCATGAATATGCCTGTCGGAAACTTCACCGGCCTCGCTCGTCTCTCGGCTTTCCGCCGCCGGGGTGGTGCCCGAAAACAGCGTAGTTACGTTGAACTATTAAACATAGGGACTGCTTTGTAAAGGCAAAAGCCCCCAGTGGTTTGCCGGGTGCAGTGCGGAGTGCACCCGCCCCGCGTCATACGCGAGGGGGGCTCGGCGGCTTGCCCAGGCCAACATCGTGCTTTCTCTGGCGCGTCTTGTATGGTATAATTATTCGCCTAAATCTAAGGGCAAGGGTGGCTGACTCTCTACTTGCAACAACGGCAGCTCCCTGAAGACAGGGGTTCGTGCTCTCAGCGCGAACAGCATGGGATTTGAAGCCCATCTGAACCCACATAGCGTGTGGCGGAGGTGGATCAGTGGGCACGGGGAATTCCCTGGCTCGAATTCTACTTCTCCTCGCTCTTTCCGTGTACGCGGGAAAGGCCATGGCGGAGCCGTGTATTCTCGCCTACCCCGCGGGGCCGGTGAGCTTTCTCTACGACACGGCGCGCTACGAGGCCAAGAGCGCCGGTGACCCCCTGTTCGACCCCGCCTATTCGGTAGGCGGCCTCATGTTGTGGGACAAGCTCAACGAGCGCATTGCCTTCGAAGTCTATCAGGCCCCGGGGCTCGATGCGTTCGCGCCCTCCCTGTCCGGACGCAACGAGTTTCTGTTTTTTGGACTGGAGCTGCCGCTGGTAATCGACGGCTTCGCCGAAACCCCCCGCCAGCTGAGCGACGTTATCGTCCAGTTCTCGCCCCAGCCCGTGGGCGCCAGCGTGACGATTTTGGTCGACGATGTGCCGGTGCGTGATCTTCGGTATGCCGTACCGAGAATCGTAGTGTCGACCCCGACGGGGACGGGATACTACTCCGATACGGTAACGATCAATATTCGCTATAGCGGTGTTTTGAGAGTCGACATCATCGTCTACCAGGATCGCAACGGCAACCGCATTTTTGACGGCGACGAGTGCTACACAACCATCATCGAAGACTTCACGATTCCCGTCGAAGAGAAAACCTGGGGCTCCATCAAAGCGCTCTACCAGGGCAACTGACAGGCGCCGCAATCCCACCTTTCCCGAGCATCCATGTGATACCGCCGGAGTAAACAACCGTGGCGGAGGGGAATACGTTGTTGTAAGCTGGCGCATGCAACGTTCCAGAGTCACGCAGAGGGTGCTAACTTGAATCCACACGATTTTGAACGGGCGCGAGCCCATCTCGTCCAGTGCGATCCGGTGTTGGAGCAGCTGATCGCCCGCGTGGGTCCCTGTAAACTGAAGCGAACACGAAGTTATTTTGTCGCGCTGTTCGAATCGATCGTCTGGCAGCAGCTCAGCTGGCAGGCGGCATGCGCTATTCACGAACGCCTGCTAAGGACGCTCGGCACGCGCCACCCCACGCCGGCGGACTTCCTGCGCACGTCGAGTGCGGACCTCCTAAAGGCGGGCCTTTCGCGAAGGAAGGTCGAATACGTGCGGGAGCTGGCGCGCTATTTCGACGCCAACCAGTTTCCCCGGCGGAGAATCAAGGAGTTCGATGACGAGGAAATCATCGATGAGCTCACGCAAGTGCGCGGTATCGGCAGGTGGAGCGCCGAGATGTTCCTTATCTTTGGCTTGAACCGCCTCGACGTCTTTCCCGCCGGTGACCTTGGATTGCGCAAGGCCATCGAGCGCCACTACGTGCGGCGCAAACCGCTGGGTGCAAGGGCGCTGGCGGCGATCACCGGGCGCTGGCGGCCCTATCGCACCGTGGCGACGTGGTACCTTTGGGCGAGTATGGACGGGGTGCCGTTCGGGGGCGAGTGACCGTTGATGAGAATCCCGCCCAGGGAGGTCACACCGTTCTACCTGAACAACATCCTCTTCCTCTTCATTGGCGGGTTCATCATCGCGCTCGCCATGGAACGATGGAATCTCCACCGGCGCATCGCGCTCAAGGTCATCCTGAGCATCGGTGGCCGAATCGCCTGCTTCTCGCCGCCTCCATCGGCGGCATGGCCACGCTGGAGGGCACAGCTCCGAACCTGTCGCTCGCGAGGATTTACTCGATCTCGTTTCCCGACGCGCGGGAGATTACGTTCCTCTACTGGATGTCGGTCTGACCAGGGTGAGGGCATCGCCGGCGAGTACCCACGAACGATTCGAAAATCCACTTGCTTATCGGCAGTGGCCGGCGTTAATATCTTGAATAATTGACAAATGTCAGGTTTTGCGTCGATTCGGCGCAGGGCAGCCACCTCGAACAGGGCTGACCGTACCTGGAGCAAGTAGTTAGCAGTAGGTGATGGGAGTGTCTCGACGGGTTCGCATCTGGAATCGACGGGCGGCAGGAACGGCTGTGGCCCTGTGGTCGGCCGCCTGGCTGGGCGCGCTTGTCCCCGGAACGCCGCGTGCGGCTACGGAATTCGTGGCCACGCTCGACGGGGCGTCTGTGTTTCCTCCCACGATTTCTCCCGCGACCGGCAGTGCTTCGTTCATTCTTGACGACGCGGGCATCAATATTTCGTACACGGTCGAGTTTTCGGGATTGCTGTCGCCGGAGGTGGCGGCCCACATTCACAACGCGGCCCCCGGGGAAGTTGGAACGACGGTTTTTTTTCTACCGACGGGAAGTCCGAAGACCGGCGTCTTGATGTTCGTGACACCGGACATGGTCGCCGAGCTATTCGCGGGCCGGCTGTATATCAACATTCACACGTCGAAATTTCCCGAGGGAGAAATCCGCGGCAACCTCCATCTGTCAATCTCGCCCACCGAGCCTTCCACCTGGGGCAAGATCAAGGCTCTCTATCGTTAGTGTTATTGCCGAGCGCTCGCGCCGAGTGACTTCTCCCGGATTTGTCTGAACTCGCTCTTTGCGCTCCACTGCGGGTAATCCGCCCCGGCAGCGATCATCAAACCCACACGGAAATAGGCCTCGAGATCCTCTACGGCGCCGCTGAGATCCCACGATGGATCGAACTCGTCCTGGGGCTTGTGGTATCGCGTCTGCGTGTATTCTTCCCTCATTTGGGTGCCCCAACGCTCCGGCCTGGCGACGAACTCGATACCGCTGTCGGCGTAGAGGGCCGGTACACCTTTCTTCGCGAAGGGAAAATGGTCCGAGCGGTAGTAATAGCCTTTCTCCGGCTCCGAGTCCGGTTTGAGATACCGGTTGTCGACCTCTATGGCCTGTTCCAGGTAACGGTCGAGTTCCGAATAACCGAACCCGACAACGACGACATCTTTCGTCCGACCCCATACGTTGAGTCCGTCGATGTTAATCATTGCGATCGTGCTCGACAGCGGGTAAAGCGGGTTTTCCGCGTAGTGTTTGGATCCGAGGAGGCCGCTCTCCTCGCCCGTTGTGTTTATGAACAGGATCGATCGGCCCGCGATCTCCGCGTTGGCCGCGAACGCCCTTGCAAGCTCGAGCGTGGCGGCGACGCCGGTGGCGTTGTCGAGCGCCCCGTTGTAAATAGAGTCCCCGTCCGCTGGGTTGCCCTTGCCGAGGTGATCCCAATGCGCCGTATAAATGATGTACTCGCTCTTGAGGTCCTTGTCGCTGCCCTCCAGCAGGGCCACCAGGTTGTGCGATCGAATGTTGCGAAACCTGTTCTCCAGTGTGCAGCTGGCCGTTATCCCCAGAGGCACCGGGCGGAAGTCTTTCGACAACGCCTGCACGTACATGTCAGCCAGGTCGAGTCGTGCGGCCTGGAATACACGGCGCGCGGACGGTTCGGTCATCCAGCTTTCCAGAGCGCAGCGATTTGCCGCACCGCCGGGTCGTTCGATGTCGAACTGCTCACCCGACCACGAATTGGAGACCACCTCCCACGGGTACCCCGCCGCCTTGTCCTGGTGCACCACGATGGCGCCGGCCGCGCCCTTTTCCGCGGCGATCTCGAACTTGTACGTCCAGCGACCGTAATAGGTCATGGCGCGACCCCCGAACAGGGTGGTGTCGGGCAACGGCGGGTCTCCCACGAGCATGACGATGACTTTGCCCGCCACGTCGACGTCCTTGTAGTCGTCCCAGTCATACTCAGGCGCGACAATTCCATAGCCCACAAAGACCAGTTCGGCTTTTTCTACCGACACCCGCTCCCGCTTGCGCAGGGTCCAGCCCATGAATTCATCCATGTAACGCAACTCGAACGAGCCGTCCTTCGTGGCCAGGTCCAGCGCGGGCCTGTTGACCACGGTAGTACCGATGAGGGGAACCTCCTGGAGATAGGAGCCGTCGGGATTTCCGGGAGACAGTCCCATCCTTCGATATTGATCGGCGAGATAATCCAGCGTAAGTTCTTCTCCCTCCGAGCCGGGACTGCGGCCACCCAGCTCATCGGAGGCGAGGTACTCGATGTGCGTTCGGAGCCGGTCGACGGAGATTCCCGCGGACATACGGGCGATCCGCGCATCGGAGCTGTCCTTCGCCTGTGGGCCGCTCGACGAATCGTCCGAACTACACGAAGCTGAGATCGTGGTCAGGAATATCACGAAGAGGATCTGACTCTGGTGGAATCTCATGGTCTCATCCTTTTTTCTATTATGGCGAAACGGAAACGCGGTGAGAAATGACGCGCGCGATTATAATGCGGACGGCAGGGCAAGTCAAGGCGCCGCCTCGAGTCGCAAGTAGACTCTTCCGCGGCTGGACGGTATAATCTTCCCTCATCGGATTTCAGTGCAAGGAGGCGTCCCATAAAGAAGTTCCTGTTATATGTTTCTATGCTGCTGCTTACCGCCACCGCGATCCTTGCCGCGGGCGAAGTAATCCTCCGACTCTTCAGCCCAGTGGAATCCCTGTCCCCACGATACAAGTACTCGGCAGAGTACGGGTTGCTTCTTTTCGAGGGTGCAACCATGGTGCACTCGGTCCCAGGCAAGTACAAGTTTCATTACACGGTGAACCAGTACGGCTACCGAGGGGAACCCGTTGAGCTGTCGAGGCACTACGACAAACCGAACATCGTAACCCTCGGCGACTCCTACACCTTCGGCATGGGCGTCAACGACGGCGAGGAATACCCGCGCCGGCTCGCCGCCGAGTTGGGTGGCCGGTACAACGTTGTCAACCTGGGCAACCCAGGATGGGGCCTCACGCAAGAGGTGCGGCGGTATTTCGATTTCGGCAGCCTGTTCCACCCCGAGATCGTCGTCCTGCAGTACTGCTCGAACGATCCCGAGGACAATTTCAACAACATGGTAGCCCTCCTTGAAGCGGACAGTCTGAAGTTCATCGACAGCAGCAGCGGCATCAACTGGGTTAAGAAATATCTGTCCCGCTCCATCGTGCAGAGGTCCCAGCTTTACAACTTCTTCCGCGGCCCCGTCTATATCCTGTTGAAGAGCGCGGGTGTGAAGAAGAAAGAACGGGAATACCGCACCGCCTCTACCGGAACGGGGATACCCAAGCAGGAGGAGTTTTACAGCCGGCTTCTCGAAAAATTTGCCGCCGAGTTGAAACGCGACGGCGTGTTGCTGGTAATGATTGCCGTTAACAAACAGCTGGAGCGTCATCCCCATATCAGGGACACGGTGCTGGAGCTCGACCGGCAGGGAAGCCTCAACTATATCGAGGTCGTGCCGTGGTTCGAGGGTATGGGGGACTTCAGCTCCGAGGAAGGTCACGTTTGGGGCGCGGACGCCCACCGCATTATCGCGGGCGCGCTGGCCGATTCCATTCTCGCGATAAAGAGAACGCCACGTTAGAGGTGGCGGGTGTATGCGCTGGCGTTGACCGCGGGCACGCACCGGGACACTGTGTCACTTCAGGAGTCTCAAGCCGTTCAGGATCACCAGCAGCGCGCCGCCCTCGTTGATCAACAGGCCTGACAGTAGATCCACACGACCGAGGAGCGCCGTGGGCACCAGGACGGCGATGACGAGCAGTGAAAAGAAGATGTTCTGGCGAATGGTGGTCACCGTCCGTGCGCTGAGGTGGAAAAGACGCTGGAGACTCGAGAGATCGTCGGCGAGCAGCACGATGTCGCCGGTTTCCATGGCCACGTCCGTGCCCGCCGCCCCCATGGCGACCCCGATGTCGGCGGCGGCCATGGCGGGAGCGTCGTTGATCCCGTCGCCCACCATCATGACGGCGCCCACCGTCTCCTGGATCTCGGCGACAGCCCGGATTTTGTCCTGCGGCTGGAGTTCAAAGCGGTAGTGATCGATGCCCGCCGAGCGCGCGACCGCGGCGGCGGTGCCGGCCGCATCGCCGGTCAGCATGGCGACCCTCAGCCCCCGCGCCTCGAGACTCCGCACCGATTCGCGAGATTCCTGTTTGAGCGAATCCGAAATGGCGAAGACGCCGAGCGCCCGGTCTCGGGTGCCGATGACCACCGTTGTGTGCGCGTCGGCTTCGAATTCATCGACCGTTGCGGCCAGGCTCCCCAGATCAACCCCGTTTTCCTCGAGGAGCTTCCGGTTGCCGAGGAAGTATTCGCAGCGGTCGACGCGTGCGCGTACTCCGCGTCCGGGGATGGCCTCGAAACCACTCATGTCCCGCTTGCGATACACACCCGCTTCCCTGGCCTTGCGCACGATGGCTTCTCCCAGCGGATGCTCGGACATCGATTCTATCGATGCAGCCAGCGACAGAACTTCTTCCGCGGACGTTTCGCCGTCGGCGACGATTCTCTGCAGCATCGGCCTGCCGATGGTGAGCGTGCCGGTCTTGTCGAACGCGACCACTTTTATCTGCGCGGTCTTTTCGAGATAGAGTCCGCCCTTCATCAGGATACCGTGGCGTGCGGCGTTGCCGACCGCGGCGACGATGGCAACGGGCACCGACAGCGCGATGCCGCATGAGCACGACACCACGAAGACCACCAGCGCGCGGTAGATCCAGTCCTGCCAGTCCGCTCCAAAGAGCAGGGGCGGCACGACCGCCACCAGGATCCCGAGAAAAAACATTGTCGGCGTGTAGACACGCGAGAATTTTTCACCGAACAGCTGGTAATGGGATTTCCTGGACTGGGCTTCTTCGACGGAGTGTATGATCCTGGCCAGGGTAGTGTCCTCCGCTGCCTTGTCGACCCGCACGCCGAGCGAGCCCTGCTGGTTCATGGTGCCCGCGAACACGCGCCGGCCGGCAGCCTTGCGTGCGGGCAGTGACTCACCGGTGACCGCCGATTCGTCGACGTAGGACTCGCCCTCGATCACGGTTCCGTCGACGGGAATCTTCTCGCCCGGACGCACGCGCACCGTGTCGCCCAAACGCAGGTCGGTCGTCGCCACGAGTGACTCGCCCCCGTCGCGAATGACCAGCGCTTCCTTCGGTGTCAGATCGACGAACGACTTGATTGCGCCCCGCGCCTTTCGCACCACAAACGTCTCGAGAACGTTGCCCAGAGAGTAGACGAACACCAGAACCGCGCCCTCCGCCCACAGATCCAGGCCCACGGCACCAACGACACCGAGTATGAGAAGCGCATTGATATTCATCGAAAAGGACCGGGCGGCCGAAAGGCCGGACTTCGCCGGATAGAAGCCGCCCACCGCGATGGCGAGGGCGTAGAGCGTGCGTGCGATCCACACGCTCATCCCGGTTTGGGCACAGACGAGGCCGGCGACGGTGGCAAGACCGGAGAACGCGAGCATGAGAACGCGGCGTTCCCGCCACCACGAGAAGCGCCGGGTCGCGCGGTCTGCGGCCAGCGCCTTCATCCCCGTTTCCGCGACCGACTTGATGATGTCCTGCGGGGAGAGGCGCGCGGGGTTGTAGTCGACGCGCAGCATCTGGCTGACGACGTTGGCGTCGCAGGCGCGTACCCCGCTGAGCGCCCCGACCTTTTTCTCAATGAGAATCTTCTCGTCGTTGCAGCACAGACCCTCGACTTCAAGCTGTATCGATGCGGAACGGTCCGTCATGAGAATCGTCCTGTGGCGTGCCGGCGGCGGTAGCACCGCGCGCCGTTTGTTACGGAAAATTATTCCTCTGCGTGTTTTAATCCTTCCCGGAACAGATTGTGGATGTGCTCGTCGTCGAGCGAGTAGTACGCGACCTTGCCCGCCCGCCGGTATTTGACGAGCTTCATGTGGCGGAGAAGACGCAATTGGTGTGAAACGGACGAACTGGACTTGCCGAGCAGGTTCGCTAGATCGCAGACGCACAATTCCTTGACCGAGAGGGCGTAGAGGATGCGGACCCGCGTCGGGTCGGACAGCGCCTTGAAAATCTCGGCCACCGAGATGAAAACCGCTTCCGGCTTCATCGCGCTGCGTACGGCGGCCACCCTCTCCTCGTCCACGAACTGTACCTCACACGTATCCGGGGAAGTATCTATATTCTTATTTCCTAAAAGGTTATCCATTCTTGGTTTTGATGTTGATAGATGAACAATTGTTCACTCGTTAGTATAATACGGAATCGAGGGACTGTCAATGGCCGGCTCCGGGGCTAGAGGCGGACGGCGCCCAACGGACCTGAAGGTCCTCTATGAGGACAACCACCTGCTGGCGGTCGAAAAGCCGGCCGGCCTCCTGGTCCAGGGTGACAAGACCGGTGACCCGACGCTGCTCGAGGCGGGAAAGGACTACCTGAGGGCGAAGTACGACAAGCCGGGGAACGTGTTTCTCGGGCTGGTCCACCGCATCGATCGACCGGTATCGGGCGTTGTACTTTTTGCGCGCACGTCCAAAGCCGCTTCACGGCTGACGGGCGAGTTTCGGCTGAGGCGCGTCCACAAGGTCTACTTCGCGGTCGTCATCGGGCGGGTCGGGGCGGATGAAGGACGTCTCGAGGCGTTCATCAAGAGAGCCCATCTGAAATCTCGCATCGAGACCGGTCCGGGCAACGACGCCAAGCACGCCATACTCTCCTACCGGGTGCTGGGACGAAAAAAGGGCTACAGCCTGCTCGAGGTGACGCCCACGACCGGTCGCCACCACCAGATCCGGCTCCAGCTGGCCGACATGGGACATCCGGTGGCCGGCGATCTCAAGTACGGTGCCCGGGAGCCGCTTGCCGATCGCGAGATCGCGCTTCACGCCGGAGTGCTCGTCGTCAAACACCCCACCCGCGACCAGCAAGTCCGCCTCGTCGCCTCCCCACCGGCGACCCCTCCGTGGAGCGTTTTCTCCGCTACCATTGCAGATTATTTTCGATAAGGTGGAGCAGAACTCCCTCGCGTACGCCGCCTGGGTTGACACGGAGTACGCGCTTGCCGGTGCCGCGGAGGAAAGCGCTCGCAATGGCGAGGCCTGCGGGCATGATGTCGGCGCGGTTCGGCTCGAGCCCGGGGACCCGCTTGCGCTCCGAGATGGGTTTCGGCAGCAGAAGTTGCAGGCACATCGAGATGTCCGTCGATCGGACGCGCGTGCCGGCGTGGAAGCGGTCGCCGCCGATCATGCCCACGATCGTCGTCGCCGTGCCGCCGGAGGCGACGATTTCGAACGGGGTCGGCGCGCGCTTGGTAATGGACATGCTCTGGAGGGTGAAGGTGACTTTTGTGCGGATGTGGCTTACCATCGCCGCGAATTCGTCCGGTGCAACGGGATCGCTGTGGAGAAACCGCTCGGTGAGATGGAGGGCGCCCAACGGGATCGAGCGGGCGCGCAGCACCCGGTTCTTTTCCGCAAACACGACTTCGGTCGAGCCGCCGCCGATGTCGACCAAAACCGCCGCCTGGCCGGCGAGCCTCAGCGAATGGCGAGCGCTGTGGTAGGCGAAGCGGGCCTCCTCTCTGCCGGTGAGGATTCTCAGTGGGCAGCCGAGGGTCTTTTCCAGTTCGCGCACCGTGCGCGTCGAGTCGATAGCTTTGCGCATCGCATAAGTAGAGAACGCGAAGCGGCGGGTGTCGTCATCGAGATGCTGGTTGAAAGCCTCCAAAGCTGTAACGGTCTCGTCGATGGCGCGCGGCGAAATCCTGTCGCCCCCGCCGAGACCGCGCCCGATGCGCGTCGTCTGTTTCGAGAACCGGACGACCTGGAAACCACCGCCGCCCGTGACCCTGGCGATCACGAGTTTGATGGAATTGGTGCCGATTTCGACCACTGAGATGCGCGATTCTCGGGTCACACTAGCCGTCCCTCTGTAGTGACTCGATTTCCCGGTCGATCGAGAGATTGTCCGGATTGGCTGACCGGGCCCGGTTGTAGTATTCGAGCGCCCTTTGTTTGTCTCCGTTTCGGCGGTAGACGCTCGCCTGGCCCACCAGTGCCGCGGACAGACCAGGCTGCGCTTCCGGCGTTTGCGGCGCTTGCTCGAGGATGGCCTCGTAGAGCCGAATGGCATCCAGGAAACGGCTTACCTTGACGTAGCACTCCGCGAGGCACACGTTGGCCAGAACCGTGTAGCGGTCGTTGCCGCCCACGCGTTGCAGGTAGCCGATGGCGCGGGCGCAGTCGCCCTGTGCCCAGTAGAGTCTCCCCAGGTTGTAGATGACGTTACGCCCGATCAGTTCGAAACCGGGAAGCCGGTAGGTGTTATACGCGTTCAGTGCCGCTTCGTACTCACGGATGGCGCTGACGGTATCCCCCGTTTTCAGGTAGGCGTTTCCAAGTGTGTAATGCGGGATGGACAGGGCGTGCACCTTGTTTTCGCGGAAACGGGCGAATTCCGAATCGATGGCGATGAAACAGACGAGCAACAACAGCACGAACTTCAGCCCGGTCGCACGTCTCTTGCGGACGACGTCCCACAGGTAAGAAGCTGCGTAGGCGCCGAAGATGATAAGAATCGGCACTACGGGTAACCGGAACCTGGCGTTCACGAAAAACGCCACGACGCCCAGCATGTAGCTGGCCGCGAAAAGGTAGAGTAGCCACAATTCCGATCTCCTCCGCCACAACAGAACGCCCCCCGCGATGCCAAACGGCGCGATGAGCCAGAAACCCGGCAGTGGGACCTTGCCCATCCCGGACTGGTGCCAGAAAAAGTAAATCGATTTGTTGTTGGAACGCTCGCCGCCCGCCCAGAACAGGTAGAACTTTTTCGCGAGCAGCGGCAGCGATCGGTCCGGCGAGGAAAAGATAAAGCTGAGTCCCTTACGAAAATAGTGGTTGGACACCTGCGACGGTTTCAGCTTGGTGCCCCGGGCCTCTTCGGCCATGCGAACGGCGTCCTCATACCCTCCCCACCAGTCCCACCGCGTGCCGGGGACGATGGCGGTGGCGCCGTCGGAGTTGGGGTTGTTGCCGATGTAGAAGTTCACTCCACCCTGCGAAGCGATAGGCACAAAATCCCGGCCCACGACGTAGTTACGAACGAGTACCGGCGCGATCATAGCGGCGGCGCCGATGTAGACCAGCAGGCTGTGCCGAATCCAGCGGCGCGGCGAACCGGAAACCCCTCCACTGCGCAGCGCATCGAAATAGAAGACGAGTGGGATGACGGCAAAAAATGCCAGAATGCTGGGTCGCGCAACCGCGGAAAGACCCAAAACGACACCGGCGGAAATCAGCAGGGCCACGCCGGGTCTGTGCAGTGATCTCGCGAGAAGCAAGAGCGCCAGCATGTTGAGAAACATGATGAAGGTAACTATCAACAGGTCACCCTCGAAATAGAGAAACGGCCAGTACAGGGCTGTGGTCACCGCGGAGATCAGCGAGATGCCCCGCTTGAAGAATCGGCGCGAAAGCAGGTAAACCATGACCGTGATGCCGGTGCCGATCAACTGCTGGCAGATGAGCGCGAACGCGATACTGGAACCCGATATTTTGTAGAGTAGCGCGAGAAAATAGGGATAGAGCGGCGCCCGGAAGAAAACTTCGCTACCCCAGAAGTTGCCGCCGAGAATGTCCGTGGCCCATTCGTGATGATAGAGCCCGTCCATGATCGGATTGAAAAAGAGAGGGTTGTTGGCCCGGCTGAGCAGGAAGAAGCAGAGGCGGACCGCCAGCGCCAACGCCACCACGATGGCGAGGTTGCGCAGGTCGCTCCGGTCGAGCACCGGCGACGCATCGAATCCGTTGAAGGTCTCGAGCGCGGGCGTTTGTGCTTTTGCCGCTCGCTTTTTCTTTCTGGAATGACTGGCCACGTGATTTCGCCTGTCCGTTACCCGTCGAGCCCCAGGGCCCGCAATTCTGCCTCAAGCCCCCGGTCGCCGGGGTAGAGCGATCGTAGTCTGTTGATAATTTCTTGGGCTTTCCCGATTTGCCCGAGCTTCTTGTACACCTTCGCCATCCCCAGGAGTCCCCTCATGTCGCTGGCCGAGCCTTCGACGATACGCGAGTAGGCGGCGAGCGCCTCCTGCAGGCGACCGACTCTGAAGTAGCTGTCCGCCAGGATGCGCCGCGTGCTCGTCGCGGCGGATTCGTTCCGCTGGATACGCTCGAGGGCGTCGATGGCGCGCGAATACAGGCCTTTCTCCCAGTATAGAATGCCGAGGTTGTAATCGACGATTTCCGATATCTGCATGTATCCCCGCGTCGGATACCGTTCCTGCATTCCCCGCGCCCTCTCGAACGCCTGCAGGGCGGAGTGGTCCTTGTCGTCCGCGAGGTAGGCGTTTCCGAGCTCGTACCACGAGACCGCTTCGTCGAGCGCGCGAACGCCGCGAAACTTGACGAAGTCATAGTTCACAAAAAGGCCGCAGGCGGCGAGCACCCCGACAGCCTTCAACAACATCGCGCCATCGTTGCGAAATGTGTAGAACAGATAACAGACCGCGTAGGCCGCGAAGATCATCAGTACCGGCGCCACGGGCAGGCGGAAACGCGCGTTGACGAAGAAGGCGACGACGCCGACCATGTAACTCGCGACAAAGAGATAGAACAGGGAAAGCTCACGCCGGCGCCTCCAAAGCACGACTCCGCCCATCAACGCCAGCGGCCCGATGAGCCAGAAGCCCGGCAGCGGAACTTGTCCGAGGCCGAAATGGCGCCAGAAGAACTGAATATACTGGTTGTTGGACCGCTCCACACCGGCCCAGAAAAAGTAGAATTTCTTGAGCGTGAGAGAGGCGGATTCGGCGGGGGAGCCGAAGATAAACCCGAAACCTTTCTTGAAGTAGTAGTCCGAGACCTCGGACGGTTTCATCGGACGCCCCACGTCGCGTTCGGCCAGCTCGATGGCGCCGCGGAATGTTCCCTCCAGGTCCGCGCGCGCTCCGGGCACGACGGCCTGGCTGCCGTTGGAAAGCGGATTGTTGCCGATGAAGAAATTGACGCCCCCTTGGGACGCGATAGGAACGAAGTCCCGGCCGACCACATAGTTTCGCACCAGAACCGGCGTGACGACGACGATCAGTCCCGCGAGAACCGCCGCAGTCTGTTTGTGCCACACGCGGCTCCTTGCAGGGCCGACGGCCCGCCGGTTGAGGAACAGCACCAGTGGGAGCACGGGAACAAGAACCAGGATGCTGGGTCGCGCGGTGGCTGACAGCCCGAGCACCAGCCCTGCGGCGAGGAACCACCCCAGGTTCCGCCTCCGGACGGACACGCTCACGAGAAGCAGCGCGACCAGGTCCAGGAATACGATCAGGGTCACGATGAGCAGGCTTCCCTCGAAATAGATGAGAGGCCAGTACAGCGCCGCCATGGTACTCGCGAGGACCGCCACCCGGGCGACGAAGAACTCCCTCGCCAGCAAGTAGACGAGAACCACGCTCAGCGCCCCGATCACATGTTGACTAAGCACGGCGAAAGCGATACTGGAGCCGCTGACCTTGTAGAGGAGTGCGAGGAAATAGGGGTAGAGCGGCGCGCGAAAGAACACATCACTGCCCCAGAAGCTACCGGAGAGGATCTCCTCGGCCCATCGGTGATGAAAGAGCGAATCGAGAACGGGATGGTAGAACAGCGGATTACCGGCCTTGTTCACAAAGAAAAAGACCAGGCGAAGCGCCAGAGCGAGGAAGAACACGAGCGCCACGATTTTAATTTCGCCCCGCCCAAATGATTGCTTCCGTTCCAGTATTGAGAAGGGCTCCGGCCGGGTTTTCTGCTGTCTCGTCGCGGGGCCGCCGCGCCGTTTTTTCCTCAAAGGTTTCACCATAACTCACAGTATTCTAACGGAATGAATCACCGGTTTCAAATTGGAACGCTTCCTGCTGCCCCATAGCATAGATTTAGTAACATGTTGTGTATATTTAAGTTAGCACTCGTACGCATCGTTACGCTGTGCAAAACAGCTCAGAAGTCATGCAAAGGTAGCAGATGTCGAAGGAAACGACGGGCAACGGGGCGATCCGATTCCCCCTCACGAGCCTCAACGAGCAACTCCTCGCCTTCGTGAGAATCGCGAATGCGATGATCGAGGCCACCGACCTGGAACAGATTCTGTCCTCCATCACGAGAGAAGTCGGGCGCGTTATTGACTTCGACCGTTCGAGCGTGGCGTTTCTGACGCCGGACAAGAAATCACTCGTCCTGCGCAGCGTCCACAAAGGTACCGGGCAACCCGCCAAGTTCGGGGAAGGGCGGGAGATCCCGATAGACAAAGATTCCGTCATCGGTTGGGTTGCCATCCACAACCAGCCGTTGGTGCGCCACGACATCCAGGAGAACGACGACTTTAAGGAAGTCGTGACCGAGGAGCCGCTGCGCAGCGACATGGTCGTGCCCTTGACCCTGCGGGGCGGGCTCATCGGCACGCTGAACGTCGGCAGTTATCGCCCGAACGTTTTTAACGACAACGATCTCGAGGTGCTACAAAACTGCGCGAAGTTCGCGAGCCTGGCCATCGAGCATACGCTTCTCCGTCTCGAGGCCCAGGATCTGAGCAATCGCTACAAGACCCTTCTGGAGACGGCGAACGACATCATCATGACCGTCGATCGTAATACGGGCAGGCTCGTCGAGGTGAACCGCAAATGTGAGAGCGTCCTGGGCTATTCCAAACGCGAGCTCATGGAGCTGTCCTACTTCGATCTGTTCGCGCATGAGGATCAATACCTGGCTCGCCGCGACTTTATCAACGTTCTGAGCGAGAAAGAGAGGGCGTTTCTCGACCGCCGGATGATCAGCCGGGATGGAAACGTTATCTACGTGGACATCAACGCGAACCTGATCAAGTTCAAAGACAACGTGTTCATCCAGATGATCGCCCACAATGTGTCGCAGCGCCGGATGCTGGAACAGCAGATTATTTACCAAAACAAGAACCTGCAAGAGGTCAACCGCAAATTGACGCAGGTCGACCAGATGAAGAGTGAGTTTCTGGCCAATATCAGCCACGAGCTGCGCACACCGCTGAGCATAATCATCGCTTACACCGAGTCACTGAAGGATCCAAGCCTGTCAGCGGAAAACCGCGAAAAGTTCCTGGCGGTTCTCGAGGAAAACGGAGAACACCTCCTGGCGCTGATCAACAACCTGTTGAATCTCTCGAAGCTCGAGATATCCGCCCAGCGACTGAATATGTCGTTGTCCCACGTTCACGATGTCATCAGATCGATCTGGTCGCGGATGGAGAAACTGGCCAAGGAAAATAGCGTCAGGCTGACGTTCAAACCGGGCGCCAACGTACCCGTGGTGTACCTGGATAACAGCCAGGTGGTCCAGGTCGTCACGAGCCTCATTCAGAACGCGATCAAGTTCACCGATCACGGCGGAGCGGTCACCGTTCGCACCGAGGTGCGTCAGGGAGAAATCCTTATCAAGATTACCGACACTGGCCAGGGCATTCGCGACGACAAGCTTGCGACGATTTTCGACACGTTCCAGCAGTTGGATGGCTCGAGCTCACGAAAGTGGGGGGGGATGGGGATAGGGCTGGCGCTGGCCAAACATATCGTCGAACTCCACAAGGGGAAACTCACCGTGGAAAGCAAAGTGGGGAAGGGCAGCACCTTCACCGTCACCCTGCCCGTGGACACGGAAGATGAATTCCTGCAGGGCATCATGCAGGCCGCGGATCCGGTGCAAGAGAACTAGGCGGGCGTTGCCGACGATTCGGCGTCAGTTATCTCTTCGACTTTCTCGCTCAGCAGTACCGCCGAGTTACGAGCGACCCGTAGTATACCGCCTTCCAACTGATAATATGTGTCTTCGGCGCCCTCGCGCGTTACCGTCAATTTGCCCGAGGTCAACGTGGTGATCAACGGCGCATGGTTGGCAAGCACGCCGAGGTACCCGGCCTCGCCCGGGGCGACGATGGAAACGACCTCCGCATCCAGGACGCTCTGGCTCGGGGTCAGTATCTTGAAGTGATAAGTGGCGGCCAATGGAATCCTCCGTTTCGCTATTACTCTGCCGACAGGGTCTTGGCCTTTTCGAGAACCTCGTCGATGCCCCCCACCATGTAGAATGCCTGTTCGGGCAGCTCATCATGCCGGCCTTCGATTATTTCGCGGAATCCCCTTACCGTATCCTGCACCCGAACGTATTTGCCCGCCAGCCCCGTGAATACCTCCGCGACGAAGAAGGGCTGTGAAAGAAACTTCTGGATCTTCCTTGCCCGGCGGACGATCAGCTTGTCGTCCTCGGAGAGTTCGTCCATACCGAGAATCGCGATAATATCCTGCAGCTCCTTGTTGCGCTGCAGGATCTCCTGAACGCGGCTTGTGGTATCGAAATGATCGTCGCCGACGACCTGACGGCTGAGAATGCGGGACGTCGACGCCAGCGGGTCTACCGCCGGGTAGATTCCCAGCTCGGAGATGGAGCGGGCGAGCACCGTCGTCGCGTCAAGGTGCGTAAACGTCGTCGCCGGCGCGGGATCGGTGATATCGTCGGCGGGCACGTAAATAGCCTGGACGGAGGTAATGGAGCCCTGCTTGGTGGAACAGATTCGCTCCTGCAGGGATCCCATCTCGGTGCCCAGCGTCGGCTGGTAACCCACGGCCGACGGCATCCGGCCCAGCAGGGCGGATACTTCCGCACCCGCCTGGACGAAGCGAAAGATATTGTCGATAAAGAGAAGTACGTCCTGATGTTCTTCATCACGGAAGTACTCGGCGATACTGACGCCGCCAAGTCCCACGCGCAGGCGCGCTCCCGGGGGCTCGTTCATCTGGCCGAAAACCAGGCTGGCCTTGTCGATAACACCCGATTCTTTCATTTCAAGGTAGAGGTCGTTTCCCTCACGGGTTCTCTCGCCCACTCCGGTGAAAACGGAGTAGCCGCCGTGCTCCGTCGCGATGCTGCGGATGAGCTCCATGATGATGACCGTCTTGCCGACGCCGGCGCCCCCAAACAGTCCGATCTTGCCACCCTTCGGGTACGGGGCGAGCAGGTCGACCACCTTGATGCCCGTTTCGAGCTGGGCCGTTTCGGTGGCCTGGTCCTCCAGGCTCGGCGGCTTGCGGTGGATGGGGTAGCGGTGGTCCGGTTCGGGAACGTCACCCTTGCCGTCGATGGGCTCGCCGAGCAGGTTGAATATGCGGCCGAGTGCTTGCTCTCCCACGGGTACGGAGATCGGTCCGCCGAGGTCCTCGGCCTCCATCCCGCGAACGAGGCCATCGGTCGAGCTCATGGCGATGCAACGCACGACGTTGTCGCCGACGTGCAGGGCCACTTCACCGGTAACGTCAATGTTACGTTTCTCGTCGCGGATCCGGATCGCGTTCAAGATGGCTGGAAGTCTATCCGAGTGGAACTCGACGTCCATCGTCGGCCCAATTACCTGAACGACCTTTCCGATATTCTTGTCACCTGCCATTGATTCTTGCTCCTTTTTCGGATAATGAGCTGTGCTAGTTTACACTTGGGCCGCGGCGCCGCCTACGATCTCCGCCAGCTCCCTGGTAATGGTCGCTTGCCGCATTCGGTTGCGCAGAAGAATCTGTTCCTCGAGCATGTCCTCGGCGTTGCTGGTCGCCGACGCCATGGCGGTCATCCTCGCCCCGTACTCGGAAGCGAACGAATCCGCCAGGGTAGCGAATATCTTGGTGGTAGCGTAGAGCGGGATCAGGGTTTCATAAACCGCTTCCTGGTCGGGCTCGAGAATATAGACATCTTCCTCCTTCTGTCCCGCCACCGGTGGAATGCTCAAGAATTTGTCGACGCGGATGGTCGACTGCATCGCCGTTTTGAACTGTGAATAGATGATGTAGAGTCCGTCGACTTCATCCTCGACGTATAGGCGAACCAGGCCGGCGGTGATGCGCCTTACTTCGTCCAGGATCAGCTTATCGCTGATGTTTTCCTCGTGGTAGATGATAGGGATGTCCCGTCGCTGGAAATACGTATGGCCCTTCTTGCCGATCGTGATCAGCCGGCAATCCATTTCGGGGTGCTGTTGCACGAAGTCCAGCGCCGAGCGGATCAATCGCGTGTTGAAAGCGCCGCACAACCCGCGGTCGGCGGTGACGAGGATGATGCCGGGACGTTTGACCTCTGCCTGCCGGAACAACTTCTCGCGCTCGACCATAATTGGGGCCTCACCCGCAGAGAACGACAGCTCCAACGCCTCATCGGCGTCCAGGTCGCCCGAAAAACTCGCCAGGGCACGTAACACCGTGTCCAACTCGTCGCTGTACGGCCTGGCCGAGCGCGCGCGGTTCTGTGCGCGGTTGAACTTGGCTGCGGCGACGAGCTGCATGGCGCGCGTGATCTTCTTGATATTCTCAACCGCCTTGATACGAGATTTTATGTCGAGTAACGATGGCATCAGGTTCCGTTCAGTTCGGCTGAACTAGGTGGTAATCGTCTCCACAAAACGGGATTTGAATTTCTCCCCCGCCCGTTTGAGCTCAGCTTCGGTTTTTTCGCTAATCTTGAGCTTACTGGCCAGGTCGCGAACCACGTCGGGATACTCGCTGTCCATGAACTCGAGAAACTCCTGTTCGAATCGCGCCAGGTGCTCCGTGGCCAGATCGTCGAGCAAGCCCTGATTGGCGGCGAAGATGATCATGATCTGTTTCTCCACCGGCGTTGGCACGTATTCGTTCTGTTTAAGAATCTCGACCATGCGCTCACCTCGGGTCAGCTGGGCGATGGTGGACTTATCGAGATCCGAGCCGAACCTTGCAAAATCGACGAGCTCGCGGTACTGGGCGAGGTCGAGCCGCAGCTGTCCGGCGACCTGCTTCATCATCTTGGTCTGCGCGTTGCTGCCGACGCGCGACACCGAAATGCCGACGTTGATGGCAGGCCGGACGCCGGAGTAGAAGAGGTCGCCTTGCAAAAAAATCTGACCGTCGGTAATCGAGATGACGTTGGTTGGAATGTAGGCCGTCACGTCACCGAGCTGGGTTTCGATAATCGGGAGCGCCGTGAGCGAGCCCGCGCCTAGTTCATCGCTCAGCTTGGCCGCTCGCTCGAGCAGCCGCGAGTGCACGTAGAACACGTCGCCGGGATACGCTTCGCGGCCCGGGGGGCGCCGGAGCAGCAGCGACAACTGGCGGTACGCTTGGGCGTGCTTCGAGAGGTCGTCGTAAAAGACGACCGCGTGTTTTCCGTTATCCCGCAGGTGCTCTCCTATCGAGCACCCCGCGTAGGGTGCCAGAAACTGCAACGGAGCGGGATCGCTGGACCCCGCATTCACGATGACGGTGTAGTCCATGGCCCCATGTTTTTCGAGAACCCTCACCACCTGCGCAACGGTGGAATCCTTCTGTCCGATGGCGACATAGATACAGTATACGTCCGTGTCCTTCTGGTTGATGATGGTATCGATCGCGATGGCCGTCTTGCCCGTCTGCCGGTCGCCGATGATCAGCTCGCGCTGGCCGCGGCCGATGGGAATCATCGAGTCGATGGCTTTGAGCCCGGTGTGTAGGGGCTCCTTCACCGGCTGTCTCTGGACGACGTTCGGGGCCATGGTCTCCACCGGCCGGTACTGGTCGGCCACGATGGGGCCCTTACCGTCGATGGGCTGGCCGAGAGAGTTTACCACTCGGCCGAGCAGCGCATCGCCCACCGGAACCTGTACGATCTTGCCAGTGCGCTTGACGGTGTCGCCTTCCTTGATCTCCGTATCGGGGCCGAAAAGGACGGCGCCCACGTTGTCCTCTTCGAGGTTCATTACCAAACCCATCACGCCACCGGGAAACTCGAGCAGCTCACCGGCCATCGCCTCCCACAGTCCCCAGATGCGCACGACGCCGTCGCCAATCTGAAGAATCGTTCCGACGGATTCGGTCTCGAGGGTCGTCTGGTGCCGCTCCAATTCGGTCTGGATGATCGAGCTTACTTCTTCTGGTCGAAAAGCCATCCTGTGTTCTCCTGTTTGGGATCGGGTCTGTTGACTAACCTGTGCTTCCGGGGCATTGGATCGTGTGGGGTCTGAGGCGATTTTCCCTGCACTGCGTCCGATGCGGGTCCTGTCAGCGAACAGCCCGTCCGTGCTCGCAAGCTGCGCGCGGCCGGCCGCCCGTTCGCCGCCACCCGCATCGGACCGAGTGCAGCGGAGCGTGGGCCGTCAAAATCCACCGCCCCAACATGAACCAATGCCTTGCTCTGATTCATTCTCTCCATTAAGCGACGCGAATCGCACTCAGCTCACGCCTGAGCTTTTCGAGCTGGAAGCGTATGCTGCCGTCGATAATCTTGTCCTCCATCATAAGTATCATTCCCCCGATGATTTCGGGGTCTGTGACCGGTTGAATTCGTATTTTCTTCCCGGTGTCCTTTTCAAGCTTGGCGATTACTTTTTTCCGCATTCTGTCGTCCAGTGGCGTCGCAGTGGTGACCTCTACCTTGAGAATGCCTGCATGACGCTCGTATAACTCGTTGTAGGAGTTGGCGATTTCATCAATGAAGAGGAAACGCTTTTTTTCCATGAGAAGCACCAGAAACCGCACGAAGAGTTCCGACGCCTTCTTGCCGACCGTCGAGTGGATGATGCCCAGCTTGTCTTCCGTTATGATCTGGGGCGACAGCAGGAAGTTGCGGAACTCCGGGTTCTGCGACAGCACATCCTTGAATCCGACCAGCTCGTCCCGCACTTCTTCGGCTATCCGCGCCTCGAGGGCCGAGTTGAAGAGCGCCGTCGCATAGCGATTGGCGACACCACGCTGGAGCATCATTGCGACTCCTTTGTGTGGGCCTTGGCCACGGTCAGTCGGGTTGCAGCCGAGGTCTTCATTAGCCCGCCTTTACCGTGGAGAGGAACCGGTCGATGAGTTCGCTGTGTTTCTTCTTGTCCAGCCGCTCCAGGATCAACTTCTCGGTCGTATGGATCACCGCGTCGATAATGCGGTCCTTGAGAATCTCGTTTGCTTTGTCGAGCTCGAGGGCGATATCCTGTTTTGCCTTTTCACGCGCGGTCAACGCCTCTTTACGAGCCTCTTCCTTGATCTCGTTGGCCAGCGATTCGGCCTCGCGCGCCGCCTCCTGGATCCGCTCCCGCCGAGTATCTTCGATCTTGAGCAGTTCCTGGTCGTATTGCTCCTTCTGAGCGGCGACGGCGGTCCGGTCCTGCTCGATTTGTTCGAACGAAGCAGCGATGGTGTCGCGGCGTTTCTGCACGAAGCCGAGGACGCTTTCCCAGGCGTAACGCTTCAGCAACCACAACGCGAGCAGGAAGCCGAGTATGTGTGTGACTATTTGCGCTGGATCAATGTTCATGTTGAGCTCCTTGCCGATGCGACCCACGGTCACAGGAAACGAAACCGGGTGACCGCCGGGTCAAGCGGATGGGCGCGAATTGATCAGTGGCCGATCAGGCCTTTGAGCATGAACATTGTGACCAGTGCGTAAATTGTGAGCGCTTCGATCAAGGCCGCGCCGATAATCATTGCGGTCTGGATCTTGGCCGACGCCTCCGGCTGGCGGCCGATGGCCTCCATGGCGGACCCCACGGCACGGCCGAGTCCGATACCGCTGCCGATGGCGGCGAAACCGATACCGATGGGGAGTGCCAAAGCCAACATCGCTTGATAATCCATTGCGTTTCCTCCTCTTGGTGGTTAGTGCTGCTCTTCCTCATGGGGCAGCATCATCGCGAAGTAGATCGTACTCAACAACATGAAAACGAGCGCTTGAATAAAGCTGGTCAACAAAGCGAGAAAAATGAACGGGAGCTGCAGCGGCAGCCCGATGGGAGCATGCGTAAAACTCATCACCGTCACACCGAGGCTCACAAAAATAAAAATCAAAATGTCCTCGCCGGTTACGTTGCCGAAGAGACGCAGCGAGAGACTCATCGGCTTGGCGAACTCACCGATGATGTGGATCGGCAGCATGAGGGGCACGAACGCCCACTGCATGAGGTTGCGTGGCTGGCCCATCAGGTGGTCTACGTAGCCAATGATGCCGTTCTCTCTTATGCCGGTATATTGGACGTAAAAAAAGACGCACAACGCAAGCGCCACCGTGGTGTTGATGCTCGCCGACGGCGATTTCATCAACGGAATCAGGCCGCTTATGTTCATGAAGTAGATGTACAGGAACAGGGTGCCGAGAAAAGGAACGAACTTGCGGCCGCGCGGGCCGATGACGCCGACGATGAAGTTCTCGAGCGTCTCGACGATCAACTCGACGACGTTTTGCAGTCCGCCGGGTACCATCTTGGGGTTTCGCGACGCCGCCCTGGCGAAGAGCACCAGCACCCCGATGATAATCAGTGAAAAGATGACGTTTTCCCACCGGTGCAGGAACTCCGCGGCGCTGTTTCCGCCCAGGAGTTCGATTACGACGGTCAGAAAATTGGGAAGCTCGTGCTGCTCACCGCCGCCGGGGGTTTCCTGCGCGGCGGCTAGCGCCACGGCAAAGCCGCTAAAGAGTTTGTCCATATTGGTAACCGCTATCTGCTCTTACGAATCAAGTTCGGTCTGGCGTTCAAAGCAGTGTGGTTCGGGTCGTCCAGTTTAAGGATGAGCCGGGCCGCAGATTTCAGCGCGATCACGGAGAGCGGCCACGTGAACCCGGCGAGCAACCCGAGATCAGGCAAGGAGCTCCTTAGCAACAGGAAACCGACAAAATAAAGTACCGGTACCTTGACCAGAAGACCGAGCGCGGGGCGCAGCCGTTGTTTTTTCCCGTCCACATAGGTGAATCGCACCAACAGGCCGATGAAGTAAATGTTCACCAGCGACCATGCCACCCCGAGAACCCATGCGACGCCGGCCGCCAGGCCCAGGTAGAGGGTGATGAAGGGAAAGAGAATCAGTCCCGTGATGACGGCTGTTCTTCGTACTCGCTGCAGGAACTCCAGGCCCACGATCCTAGTCCTTCTTGTCCAAGTCTCGGTTTGCGAGCCTGATGATCCGCGCCGTCTGCATTGCTCCGGCAACGAATCCCAGGATCAAGAAGATGATGGTGAAAACTGGATCCGAATTGAACTTGCCATCCAGAAAGCGGCCGAAAAAAAAGCCAATCAACGGGGAGATCGCCAGCAGCGCTGGAATTGTTGATAACAAACCGGCCTGGCGCACACCCTCAAAGCGGTTTTGGTCTTTCTTTTTTTTCAAGGAGACGCTAAACGAAGGGATCCAGCAAAATGCTGGCTCGTTCATTCACCGATGATTCAGATTAACTACTGCACGTTAAGTGAAACATTTAGCCAAGTCAACCCACAAACAACCTATGTGAAACATTTCTCAAAATCAACAAATTCTTGAGAAAAGTCAAAAAAACTTGCCGAGGCGCCTACTCGTTACCCGTGCGCGAGAGGCGCTCTGTTTCACCGCCCAACGGCATGCGTGCCTGCAGCGTTTCCAGGTCCTTCTTGAGGGTACGGATCTTGTCGCTGAGCAGGCGAACCTCCGCTTCCAGGTCGTCGCGTTTCGCCGTCTCTTGCCCCCGGGCCTCGATGGCCGCCGCGGCCTTCGCGGCCCTTGTCCGCACCAGCGCCACCGGGTCCGATTGCGCAGTTTCCTTGAGTTTCTCCACCGCGCGCGCTTCACCCAGCGTCTCGAGTGCACCCACCACGGTCTGGCGCGTCCGCAGGTACCAGTCGTCCAGCATCCCGGCCAGGAAATCGGCCGCTCTCTCGCGGGCCTTGTCATCGTCGAGCTTCTTGGCGAGCTTGGCGTAGGCGGTAATCGCCGCGTGCCGGTGGGTTCGCCGGTTGCCGGAGGTGGCCAGCGCTTTGACCTTGCCGATGGCGTCGAGCGCTTCGAGAGTGACCAGGCCGTCGAGCCCGGCGTTTCGAATCACATCCTGATGGGAATCGATGCGTAACGCCTCCAGACAGGCCTTCCTCGCCCGCGCGGACTCCATTTTTGCCAGGCTCCGTATTGCCCGGGCGCGCACGCGCGACGCGGGGTCCTTTCGGAAAATGCCGTAGAGCGCGTCATCCAGCCTCGGGGATGCGTCGATACCCCCCATCGCCTCGGCCGCGGCCAGGCGAACGCGCGCCTCGCCGGCCTCCAGTCCCGCCAGCAATCCTTGCACGGCGTCTGCGGTCTTGATCTTGCCGAGGGCCAGCGCCGCCTCCCGGCGGTTGCCCCAGAATCCATCCGCGGTGAGCACCCCGCGAAGCGTCTCGACGGCCTTGGAATCACCCCGCTTGTCCGCCAGGCCGCGAATCGCGCGCACCTGGTCCATCACATCCCCGTGTTCGAGCTGGTAGAGGAGTTCCGGTGTGCGCTTCTTGAAGGTCAGTGTCTTGAGCGTCCAGTCGCCCTTGTCGACAATCACCATGAGCGGTTTCGACGGCAGGCTGAAATAGAAATCCTGTGACTTCCGGTCAAGGACGATGCGGTGGGTATCCGTTCTCTCCTTGCAGGTGATTTCCAGATCCATCGGCAGGCGGAACACCGGCGTGAGCTCGCCGGTTTCTTGTGTTTGCTCGATGCTCAGCTTAAGGGTTCGCGTCTCAGGACTCCACGACTTGGACACCGCGAGCTTCGGGTGGCCGGCGAGATAGATCCACTGCTCGAAGAACCAGTCCAGATTCTCACCCGAGGTCTCCTTTACGACCTGGATGAAGTCTCTCGTCTCCGCGTTCTGGTACTTGAAGCGCTCGCCGTAGCGGCGGAATGATTCGCGAAAGAGGTCGTCGCCCAGCAGGAACCGGAGCATGTGGAGGACGCTGCTGCCCTTGACGTAGACGTTGGCGCTATTACGGCTGTCACGCCTGTTGAAGAAGTCCACGACTACCGGACGGGCGTCCCGGTCGTCCCGCTCGATGACGCCGCGGTGACGCTTGTCGATTTGGTAACGGAAGGCGTCGTCGCCACGGTGATGCTGCCGATAAAGTGACTGAAAATAGGTCGCGAAGCCCTCGTTGAGCCACAAGTGCGACCATTCGCTGCAGGTTACCATGTCGCCCCACCACTGGTGGGCGAGCTCGTGCGCGACGAGCCCGTCCTGGTTGTTGGTGAGCTGCTCGCTCTCATCGAAGAGCGTTCGCGTGTTCATCACGGTCGCGGTGGTGTTTTCCATCCCGCCGTAAATAAAGTTCTGCACGACCACCTGCGCGTACCTCTTGAAAGGGTAGTCGATGCCGATATAATCGGAAAAGAACTCCATCATGTCGGCGGTGAGGCCGTAACCGCGCTTGACCGTTTGCGGGTCCGTCTTCGGTGGCACCACATAGTGGAGTGACACTCCGCGCCACTGTTCCTCGATAACGTCGTAGCGGCTCGCGGCGACCATAATGAGATAGGTCACCTGCGGTGTGTCAAGCCGCCAGTGAAATTCGGTCTTGCCCTCGAGTTCCTTCGTTTCGACCAGAATTCCATTGGAGAGCACGTAATTGCCCTTGTCGACGCGGAAGATCCCGTCGAACGTCGCCTTGTCGTTCGGGTAATCGAAACAGGGGATCCAGTGCCGGTTATCCTCGCCCTCGCCCTGCGACCACACTTCGTGGCGCTTCTCGGGAATCCCTTTCTCGGGGGCGATGAAGTAGAGCCCCTGCTTGGGAGCGCCGCTATAGCGGATCGTGAGGTCGAACTCATCGCCGGCCCGCAGCGGCCGCCCGGTGTAGACGACCAGTTCCTCTGACGGTTCGCGTGATTCGAAGATCTCGATCCACGATGTGTCGTACTCGCCGCTGACCGGGTGTTCGAAATCGACCGGCCGGCCGTCGATCGTGACCGCTTCGACGGACAATCCGACGCAGTTGAGCCGGATCGAGCCGAGGTTCGATTTGAGCGCCCGGAGCGAGTGGGTCACCGACCCCGCAATGCGTCCGCCTTCGATGTCCAGGTCGATGTCCAGCCGGGTATGGAGGGCATCGAAGTCGCGGCTTGGCGAGACGAACGCCAGGGGGTCGGGGCGCAGGGTCGGTTGGTCCGCCCGCACCGGCAGGCCGGCCCCGAGGAGTGAACTCACACAAGCGACTGTCAGTAAAACAATTAGACTAGCTTTTTGGACGGCGGGCATGATGGCCTCCTTGGATGGTCGAATAACCGCGATGGTGCCGTGTAACATTTGTGAACTCACTTCGTAAGACTCAATAACTGTTCGAAACGGGGAAGGTGGGGTCGATGCTAGAACTTCTCGTTGTCCTTGGATCCATTTTCCTGGTCGGCGCGATCATTATCGGTGTGCTCAAGCTCCTCGTCTGGCTGCTCGTACTGCCGTTAAAGCTGGGGTTCTGGATCGTCAAGGGAGTGCTGGGTCTGATTTTCTTGATTCCGGCGGTGATCATCGCCGCGTGGGCGGTTTCCAGTGTACTACCTTTCATCCTCGCTGTGATCGTGATTCCCGTCCTTTTCGCGGTGTTCGCCGTCGTCGCCCTTTTCACACTGGTCTTCTAGGCGGGCGACTTCGCATCCAGATACCGGTGCAGCGCGTCTTTCCAGTGCGACATCGAGTGAATACCCGCGCGCTCGAGCGCGCCGTTCGCCAGTACGGAATAGGCGGGCCGCCGGGCGGGCGCGTTCCATTCGGCGGCCGTGGTCTTCTCCAGACGCACCAGGCTGCCCGTTGTCTTGAAGATTTCCTTCGCAAATTCGTACCATGAGCATTGACCCGCGTTGGTGGCGTGGTATGTCCCGTACGGCGGTTTCGCCTCGATGAGCGCGCGAATCTGCAAGGCCAGGTCACCTGAAAGGGTCGGCGCCATTACTTCGTCGTCCACGACACGGATGACGTCAGTATCGCGGGACAGACGAAGCATCGTGTCGACGAAGTTGGTGCCCTTGCCGACGCAGGGGTGAACGCTGTAGAGACCGCTGGTGCGGATGACGTAATGATCGGCGTGGAGCGTTTGAACGAAGAGTTCGCCGGCGAGCTTGGACAGGCCGTAGGCGTTTATGGGCCGGGGAAGATCGTCCTCCACGTATGGTTCTTTCTTCGACCCATCGAATACGTAATCGGTACTGATTTGAACGAGGCGAGATCCGGACGAGCGCGCGGCGGCCGCGACGTGACGGGCGCCTAGCGCGTTTACCTCGAAAGCCTTTACGTCTTCAACCTCGCAGTGGTCGACGTGCGTCATCGCGGCAGCGTTGATGACCCATTCCGGCTGGGCGTTCGCTACTGTCTTGCTGACCGCGTCGCGGTCGACAATGTCCACGTCCTTCTCGTAGACCGGGACGACCGTGTGCAGCGAAAGCGTTGCCTGCAAATCGCTGCCGAGTTGGCCTTCCGCGCCAAAGATGAGAATGGTCATGTCTCGCCGCCGTTCTGCGTGGAGGTATCGCCCACATCGGGCGTGTTCCGGATCCGCCCCGTTACAACGAGGATCAGAATGCGAATCACATCGAACGCGAAAAACAAAGGTATGGTCAGCCAGTGATGGGGAGAGGCGTAACGGCGAAAAAACCTTATGCTGCTTTTCAGTTTGCGCATGACCTTGCGGCTGCCTAGCTGGCCGCCGGTGCTCGTCGAAATCCGGTGCCACACGATCGCCGCTGGCGCGTAGCGCACGCGGAAGCCATTCCTTCTTGCGCGCATGCAAAAATCCGTGTCTTCGAAGTACGCCGTGTACGAAGGATCGAGCGCGCCAATCGTTTCGAATACGGCGCGGCTGGCCATCAGCGCGCAGCCGCTGACGTAGTCCACGTCGTGCGCCGTGTCGTACTGGCCCGTGTCGCGCTCACGAATGCCGATGTGGCGCGCCGTACCGCGGGACAGGAACACCTCACCCCCTGCCGACCAGATGCGGTCGGCGGGGTCCGAGTAGTATATCTTGGGTCCGACCACTCCGATGTCGGGAGATCGCACCGCCGCCTCGACGAGCGCGCTCACCAGCCCCGGGTCGACGATCGTATCGTTATTGAGAAGCAGCACCCAGTCTGCGCCCCGTTCGAGCGCATGCTCTATCCCCACGTTATTGCCCCTGGAAAACCCTATGTTCTCGTGGTTTACGAGGATCGACACACGCTCACCATAGGAACTTTTTATGGCCTCGGCGGTACCATCCGTTGAGTGGTTGTCCACGACCACCGTTTCCATGTTGCCCCAGGTCACGGCCGCCAGCGACTCCAGGCACTCCATCGTCAGCGATTTCCCGTTCCAGGTCAGGACGACAACGGCTACTTTCGGTGTGGTGGTTGGTGGCGGCACGGTCGTATGGAAGTTCAATGGGCGGAGACGGCTCGGAAATGGCTCAGTATACCCGGGGTTACCAGCCGTTGCCAGTGCAAAAGCGGGTTGGCGACACCCCACCCGCGAGACCCCGCGTGAGACCGATTGTCCACCGGCTGCGCGATGGCGTATCATGTGTTCATTATGAAACGACCCGTGCTCATAACGTTGGTGCTTGCCACGGTCCTCGTCGTCGCGGCCCTCGGTTTCAAGCGCGTGCCCGCCGGGCACCAGGCCCTGCGGGTCACCGGCGACGGCCAGATCCACTCATACGGACCGGGTCTGCATTTCACACAGCCTTTCTCCGGCCGCTGGCTGGAATATCCCGCCGGTTTGATCGAGCGCCGTTTTCCCGAGGTGGGGACGTATTCGCTCCTGGGCAAGAACGGGGGCAGAGCGGGAGCGGCGTTGAGCCTGCGCATCGATGCGCCAGTGGGCACGGCGGCGGCGATTCGCGAGGTAGTGGGCGACGAATTCTACGCGGGACTTTCGAGGATAATCCAGGATGTCGTCGAGATCGTGACCGCGCGCTACGAGGTCGCAGCGGATGGCGCCGTGCCGGAGGGTTATCGGGATGCGGTGGTAGAGGAAATAGTAAGGACACTTGCGCCGGCGGGCCTGCGGGTTGAGGCGTACCGGCTGGAAGATTGGCGGGTGGGGGCGCCCGTGGATGGAGCAGCGACCGGTGACGACGCCCTGCCCGAGCCGCTGCGCAAGGTCATCTTTGTCGGTGTCGACGGTGCCGACTGGACCATCCTGCGTGGCATGATGGCGCAAAACCGCCTGCCGAATTTCAAGAGGATAGTCGAGGGCGGTGCGAGCGGCCCGCTTCGCTCCATCGAGCCGCTGCTCTCACCGCTCCTGTGGACCACGATGGCGACCGGCAAGCTGCCTGAGGATCACGGCATACTCAATTTCACCGTTGCGGACCCGAGGACGGGCAAACGCGTGCCGGTTAGCCGCCTGTCACGGAAAGTCGACGCGCTGTGGAACATGCTGAGTGATTACGAACGCACGGTAAGCATCGTCGGCTGGCTGGCCACCTACCCCGCCGAATCGATCAACGGCACGATGGTCACTGACCGCGTGGGTTACCTGGCCTACGCCGATGCCGGCGATGAAGAAAGCATCTCTCCGGGCAGCGCATCTCCACCCGAGCGGCTCGAGGAAATCTCGAGCATGGTAGTGAGGAGCCGCTCGGTGAGTTACGAGGAGTTCAAGCCGTTCATACATATAGACCGCGAGACGTTTCTCGAGAATCGCGATCTTGAGTTCGACCCGAAGAACCCCATCAATAACATGATCATGCTCTACGCTTCGACTCAGAGCTACCGCAAGATTGCTCTCGATATCCTCGATGCCGGCCAACCGGATTTTTTGGCCGTCTACTTCGAACTGGTAGACGCGACCAAACATCTGTTCATGCATTATGCGCCGCCGCGCCTGCCCGACACCGACGACGCGAAGTACCGCTTGTTCCGGGACGCGGTCGCGCAGGCCTACGTGCTGCAGGATCAAATCCTCGGAGAGTTGCTGGAGTGGTGTGATGAGCGGACCGTGTTGATCGTCGTGTCGGATCACGGTTTCAAGAGCGGCAAACTGCGGCCCAGGTTGCGGCCCGAGATCTGGGCGGGCAAGGCCGCGTTTTGGCACAAGCTGGACGGCATCATATGCGTCTACGGCAAAGGTATCCGTGCGGGTCACCACATCGAAGGCGCCTCGATAATGGACGTGGCTCCCACGGTGCTGGCGTTGCAGGGCTTGCCGCGACCTGCCGATATGCCCGGCAGGGTGCTGGAGGCCGTCATGGACGAAAAGCTCGTTGGGCGGCTTAACCGCACTCGCGTGGCCACGCTGCAGCGGCAACGCGAGGTCGACGACCTGGCCGGCGGTACCCACGACGCGGCGAGCGAACAGGTCCTCAAGAAGCTCGAGGCGCTCGCCTACATCACCCCGGCACAGCCTGGCGGCGCAGACAGTCCGGACGCTCACAACAACCTCGGCCAGCGCTACCAGGAGACGGGGGAGTACGACAAGGCTGTCGCCGAGTTCAACAAGGCCCTCGCCCTGCGGCCGAATTTTCCCGCCGCGCTCAACAACATCGGCGTCTGCTACGGCAAGCTCAAACGCTTCGAACTGGCGGAGGAAGCCTTGCGCAGGGCGATCGAGTTGAACCCCGAAGACGTCTTCGCCATGAACAACCTGGCCATCATGTTCATGCAGCTGGGTCGATTCGACGACGCGCGCGAGTACGGTAACCGTGCGATCACCGTCGAGCCGAACTACGCGAACGGGCATCTCACCCTGGGATCGATCTATGCTAATATCGGTGAGTTCGCCGAGGCAGAAAAGGAATTCATGAAGGCCCTCGAGATCGACCCCTCGAATCGAAACGCCCAGGTGAATCTCGAGCGCATCCGCGTAGATCTGAAGAGGAACTAACCCGATTATGGTGAAGCGGGACGTGAGGGATGTAAGCACGTGAGAAGAAGAATCGTCCTGCTGATAATGGACGGATGGGGTCTGAGACGCGACACCGACGCGAACGCGGTGGCGCAGGCCGCGACTCCCGTCGTTGACCGCCTGTGGGCGCAGTATCCGCACACGACCCTGGACCCCTCGGGCACCGAGGTGGGACTGCCCCCCGGCCAGATGGGAAACAGCGAGGTCGGCCATCTCAACCTCGGTGCAGGCCGCGTCGTTTACCAGAACATCATGCGCATATCCACGTCGATCGAGCGCGCGGAGTTTTTTGAAAACCCGGCGTTGGTCCACGCCTTCGAGGCAGTGCGAGACGGCGGCACGCTTCACCTGATGGGACTGCTCTCGACGGGAGGCGTGCACAGCACGCAAGAGCATCTGTACGCACTGCTGGAAATGGCGAGGAGGCGGGGCGCGGGTGGGGTGCGCATCCACGTGTTCCTCGACGGCCGGGACACGTCACCGACCGGGGGAAAGCGTTTTCTCTCCGATCTGCAGGCCGCGCTCGACGAGAAAAAGGTCGGTCAGGTGGCGACGGTGACCGGCCGCTACTTCTCCATGGATCGTGACAAACGTTGGGAGAGGACCCAGAAGGGCTACGACGCGCTCACGCTCGGTAAGGGAGTCCGTGTCACCGACTACCCGGCGGCGCTGCAAGAATCGTACGACAGGGAAGTCACCGACGAATTTGTTGAGCCCATCGTCGTGGTCGACGACGAGGGGGAGCCGGTCGGCAACGTGCGGGACGGTGACGCCGTCATCTTCTACAATTTCCGGGCGGACCGGGCCAGGCAGCTGACAGCTGCCTTGAAGGACACCCGCTTCGAAGGGTTTACACGCCGCGTCCAGCCGAAGATCGAGTTCGTGTGCATGACGGAATACGACAAGCGTCTTACGCTGCCGGTGGCTTTTCCGCCCGACCAGATGAAAAACATCCTCGGCGGCGTCGCGGCGGCCGCGGGTCTCAAAGGATTCCGGCTCGCGGAGACGGAAAAATACGCGCACGTGACGTATTTTTTTAACGGCGGTGTCGAGGAGGCGTTCACGGGGGAAGACAGGGTACTGATACCGTCACCGAAGGTGGCGACCTACGACTTGAAGCCCGACATGAGCGCGACGGAAGTCACCGACACTTTGATTCACACGTTGGCGAGGAAGCGGCACGATTACGTGGTCTGCAACTTTGCCAATCCCGACATGGTGGGGCACACGGGCGTTCTCGCCGCCGCGGTAACCGCCGTGGAGACGGTGGACACCTGTGTCGGACGGGTGATCGACGCGCTCGACCTCGAACAAGACGCGGCCATCGTCACCGCGGACCACGGCAACGCCGAACTGATGGTCGACCCTGAGACCGGCGGACCGCACACGGCGCACACCACAAACCCCGTGCCGTGCATACTCGTTGACAAACACTACACCGGCAAGCTCATCCACGGGGGCTCGTTGAAAGAAATCGCCCCGACCATGTGCCATTACATGGGTGTCGACGTTCCCGCTGAAATGACCGGCCGCGATCTCCGCGAGAATCACTGACTCTGTTCGTTTGTGGTCTCGACCTGGGAAGAAAAACCACGAGTCAAAGAGACAATTCCGTAAAACGCAATCAATATGATCAACGGATCGGCAAGAAGCCGGGCTCTCTCACCGCCGCCGAGGTAGGCTCTCATTACATAATAGATCAGCACCGTTGCCCCGATCATCAGTACGGGTCGTGCCCTCTTTCTTATCGCGAGAAACATTCCGACCAGGAAAAAGGGCAGCAACAAGCCATAACTCACGATGCTGATGAGATTGTGACGTAGCGACCAGGCTGGTTCGGCCGGTGCCGCCCCCGCGGGTCCGTTGTTTGGCGCGTCCGCAAACCTCGCAAAACGCCAGAACTCCATCGTATTCGTCTGGATGCGCCGTGTGCGCGACGCTGTGCCGATTCTCTGTTCGATACTCGTGATAGTCTTTTCTTTTTCTGAAACAAACACCTTGAGCGGGCGAAAATACTTCGAAGCCTCCAGGGACACGGGCAGAACCTGTCTGTAGACAACCTGATTGCGAATCGTCCACGGCGCCGAGACCAGAAACACGGTTGAAGCGAACAAGAAGAAGTACTGCAGGTTCAGAATGTTGTACCGGCTCTTGAATAGCAGAATAAAGACGGCGAACAGGGGAAAAAGGAGTACGAACTGAGGATCGACGTGGATGAGAGCGGCATAGGCGATGCCGGTCACGACCGCGAAACGCATCCTCTTGAGTGGACGGCCGATCAAGAACATGGTGAGGAGGAACAGAAAAACCGCGAGTACGTCACGGGTGAAAAGGCTCGAGTATTGCATGTGCAACACGGAGGCGGCGAACCACAGCGCCGCGATCAGCCCCATGGTCTTGCCGAGGAGATCGACGCCCATGCGATGCAGAAGCAGAACGGTTGCTGCTCCCAGGGCGGATTGAAAGAAGAGGACCATCCACAGTTGTTTGAACGATACGAGGTAGAACAGCGCGAGCAGTACGGGATAGCCTGGTGACAAGGGCGATGAGGGCGTCTTGATCCACTCGAGCCCCGATGCGATCTTCTTCGCGTAGTTCAGCTCTCCGGTGACGGTGCCCGACATGATGTCTGGTTGGGTGCCGGCGAAAGCCGCGTAGAGGACGCGAACGCCCAGGGCGATTGCAAAGAGGATGAGGATCGTGCGCCGCTCCGGCGTCATCGAACTTCCTTTGGCGAAGGGTCGGACAGGCTGATGAACAACAGTGTATCGGTTGCGGTCGCAGGTTGTCAATCGAATCCACGGTCTCGCTCCGGCGTAAGCTGTATTGCTCAATGGAATTGGATATGTTACGATCAAAAGACGGCCTCGTTGATCCACTAGCTTTTCGAAGGGTTTGACTCCAATCATGAAGATTCCATTTGTCGACTTGAAAGCTCAGTACGTGAGCATCCGCGACGACATCGATCGCGCGATATGCGAGACGCTGGAGACCACCCGTTTTATCGGCGGCGAGAAGCTGGAGGAGTTCGAGAGCGATTTCGCACAGTACGTAGACGTGCGCTACGGCGTCGGGACGAGCAGCGGCACCACCGCGCTGCACCTGGCACTCGAAGGGTTGGAGATCGGCCGCGGTGACGAGGTGATTACCGCTTGTAATACTTTTATCGCCACTACGGCGGCTATCAGTCAGAGCGGTGCGATGCCGGTGCTGGTCGATGTACTGCCGGCGACCCTGAACATCGATCCGCAGAAGGTCGAGGAGGCAATCACGCCGCGCACCAAGGCGATAATGCCCGTGCACCTGTACGGACAGAGCGCAAATATGGACGCGTTGCGGGACGTCGCCCAGCGGCACGACGTCAAGATAATCGCGGACGCAGCGCAGGCTCACGGCGCCGAGTACAAAAACAGCCGCAAGGCAATCCACGGAGTGGTCTCTTGCTACAGCTTCTACCCGGGCAAGAACCTCGGCGCATACGGAGACGCCGGTATGGCGGTCACGGACGACGAAGAACTCGCGGCCCACATGCGAATGCTTGTCGACCACGGTCGTCAGGGCAAGTATCACCACCGGAGGGAGGGTTTCAACTACCGCCTCGACACGCTGCAGGCATCGATTCTCGACGTGAAGCTGAAGCACCTCGACGAGTGGACGCGACTGCGGCGCAGCCGTGCGAAGCGCTACGACGAGGCGTTCGCGGATGGACCGGTTCGCCCGGTACATGAGGCGCCCGACTGTCTGCACGTCTATCACTTATATGTGGTGCGAACTCCGGAACGGGAAAAACTGCTCAAAGAACTGGAGGCGAGGCACATTGCGTGCGGCATTCATTATCCGCTGCCGCTTCACCTCCAGGAGGCGTACGAGCATCTCGGGCTGAAGAAGGGAGACTTTCCCGTGGCGGAGCAAGCGGCGGATGAAATCATTTCACTGCCGGTGTACCCGGAACTGACCGATGGGATGGTGGACAAGGTGGTCGCCGTGGTCAAAGAGATCCTTGCCTGACGTCATCGTTCTGAGGGCGTCTGTTGGATTGCCTCCGTCGCCGTGCTCCACTTCGCTCGGCTACTCGCCTGGGGGGGGACACCCGTTGGATTAGTCTCCCTCGCCGCGCTCCACTTCGCTCGGCTACCCGCCTGCGGCGGGTGATCCTCGCTCGTTCCCGCGACGGCTCTGTCGACAACCCAACGGGTGTCCCCCCTGACTCGGTCCCGCATCGGGCCGCTTTCAACTGCGCACGCCGTCAGAACGATGACGTCAGGCTGAGGACGTAACGGTACTCGGTCTCTTTGCTCTCGCCGTTGATCTGCGGGGTGTTCACGTAGAAGGGTATATCGAAGCGCACGAAGGCGTCGTAGAACGGGAAGATCCGGTGGAAGGTAAACCCGATTCCCGCATCCACGAGCGTTTCCTCCAGGACATTGTTGTCTGCCAGCGCCTGTATGCGCTGGCTGGTACCGATGGGGTTGTCGTTGTCCGAGGTCTTTCCGGCGTCCAGGAACGCGTACGCCCTGATCTTGCCGAGCAGCTTGTCGGGCGCGCGGGACAGAACGGGGATCGTCCGTCCCAACTCCAGGTTGAGGGCCACGATCTCGTTGACGCCGAAGGTGCCCTCGAGATATCCGCGGAGGTTCGCGTGGCCGGGCTGGTGGTAGTTGGCCTCGTCCCAGATCGCCCCCGGACTGCGCAGGAAAAACCGCCGCTCTTCGGCGAGCGGCCCGCCGCCGGCCAGCGAGAATTTCTGCTGGAATGGCGCGCTGCCGCTGACGGTTCCGGCGAACAGGCGCAGCCGTCCGTCAAAGGGCACAATCTCCGTCCGGGTCTTGAAAACCGCCGAAGCAGCCAGCTTCGTATACTTGTAGTCCCCGCCAAACCATTCCCGGCCGAATTTCACTCCGACCTTGAATTTCGTGCGGAGGACGTCGTACTGCGGGTCCAGCGCGAAGCTGAAGAACGGCGTCACCTCCCCCTCGACCTGGTAGGTTTCCGGATTGGCGACGAAGCGCGGGTTCGTGAGTTCATGGTAGTTCACGCCGAAATCGAATTCTTTCGTGGGCGGACGGACGAGGAACTTTCTCCTCCTCAGGTTCACACGAAACGTGAAATCGCGGCGCCCCTCCATTTTGTACGCGGACAGCCCAAGGTCTCCATTCGCGCTGAAGAGGCGTATGGGCTTGGCGTAGGACACCGAATAATCAAACCGCTCACTCTTGACACCGTAGTATAGCCCGAGCTTCACGCGCCGGAACCAGTTCGCGTAACTCCCACTCAAATGGATTCCCGCCTTGCCGCCGTCGACATCGTTGTACCAACCTTCCGGTCGGTACCGTATCTGGTACGCGTCCTCCCGGTAGTGATTGTTGTTCGGCCAGTCGATGGTCAGCGCGCGCCGCTTCGGCGCATAGTTGTCCCAGGGTTTCATATCAGCGATTTCGTTCGCGGGGTTGATCACCGCCCGAACTGGCTTTTCGGGAAAGTTGTACGACTTGTTTATGGTGCGCAGGCGCCCATCGACCTTCACCGTCTGGGTGGATCCGTCCGCGAAGGTGAATTCCACGGCCAGCGGCATGATCATTTCACCCACCCTTTCGATTCTGAGCCGGGTGGTATAGGCGTCACCTCGCTCGCTGGCGCTGGTCTTCATCTCCGCCAACCGGTAGTCGCACTTCTTCTTCGTGTGCAGCCATTCCTCGAAAAACCAACCAAGATCCTGGCCGCTGACCTCTTCGCACACCTGTTGGAAGCGGGCCTCGTTGACGTGCTTGAGTTTCCATTCCTCAAAGTATTTCTCGAGGATGTCGTCGAACACCCCTTCGCCCACGACGTAGCGCAGCGCAAAAAACATCAGAGCCGCTTTGCGATAAACCATCGTGTAGTAATCGTGCTCGAAGTCTTCCGCCCGGGTGGATACCCGTTCGCCGTAGCCGAGTCTCAGCAGGGGAAAAACCCTGCCGCGCATGCGGGCCATCTCGGTGAACTGCGGCGTCATGCGCTGGTACCAGTTCCATTTCCGCGTGATGCCGTACGGCCCATACCGATCCTGCATGTACCAGCTGGTTTGAAAAGTCGTGAAGCCCTCGTCGAGCCAGGCCTCTTCTCTTTCGTCGTTTCCGAAGATGCCGAAGAAGTAGATATGGCCGATCTCGTGCACGACGAGTCCCTCGCTTACGCGTCCGTCCATGACGAGCATGGGGTACTCCATGCCCCCGCCCAACAGCGCGTCCACGATGCTGACCTGGGGATAGGGATACATCCCGACCTTTTCCGACAACCAGTTGATGGCCCGCACGCCGTGTGCCAGAGAGCTGTCGCGCCAGGCTTTGTTGTGCTTGCGATAAAAGCTGCGGATTTCGATACCGCTGACCGTCGTATCCTGCACGACAAAGTTCGGGTCCGCACTCCACGCGAAATCGTGCACGTTCTCGGCATGAAAGTGAACCGTCTTGTATGTCGATTCGTCTGTCTTCTCTTTGTTCTTTTTCGACTTGCCCGATGGAGGGTTGAGCGACCAGCCGGGGTCGCCGTCTGCGACCATTCCCGTGGCAGCGATAACGTAGTTCTGGGGTACTTCGATGTGAACGTCGAACGTGCCGAACTCTCCATAAAACTCGCCCAGCCGGAACTTGTCCGGATGAAAACCTTTTTCATCGTAAACGACGACCTTGGGGTACCACTGGGCCAAGTCGTAATGTTTGTCCCGGTATCCTGCGCGCCCCAGGTGGCGCCGCACCTTCTCTTCGAAACGGAGGAAAATCTTCATCGATTCCCCGGGCGCCAGGGGTGTGGGAAGATCCATCCGCGCGACGGTGTCGTCGACCTCCGGCGTTACTGTCTTGCCGTCGATCGTGACCTCGGAGATATTGAGATGGCTGCGGTGCTTTTCGGGGAGATCGAAGAGTGTGCCGTTCAGCCTCCGGCGCACGTCTTTCATGAGCGCAGATTCCTTGGAACGGTACGCGTTCGGATAAAGATGGAGATAGAACTGTCGGAGGGTATCCGGCGAGTTGTTGATGTAGGTTATGGTTTCCGTGCCCGACAACTTATGATTGCCGGTGTCCAGTCTGACGCGAATCGTATAATGGACGAACTGTTGAAAATAATCCTGCGATGCGCCCGCCGCCGGCCACGCAAACGCCAGAAACAAGAGCGCGCAAGTGAAACGTTTCATCTATATCCTTTCGGGAGCTTTTCTCAAGAAAACCTAAAATACCATGAAAATGATTCACCTTCTAGGTTTTCCCACCGGTGCCCCGGGGTTCGATCCTGTCCGGGACCGCTCGAGCCCATTTGCCTTGACTTCTACCGACGCTGAAGCTATGGTGTGCCGTAACACTCTAAACAGCAAAGCTTTATGACGTTACTCGTCTTCATATGCAATGACCCCGACAAGCTCGAGGAAGTGCTGGAAGGCTATCTCGAAGTCGGCATCACCGGCTCCACCATCATCGACAGCCTGGGCATGGGACACCTGCTGGCCACCGAGGTCCCCATCTTCGCCGGTTTTCAGGCGCTGTTCAGCGCGGCGAGCGCTTACAACAAGACCATCCTGTCCGTGATCAAGGAACCGGAAAAAATTGTCGAGGCGTTGGACATGATCGAAGAGATTTGCGGCAAGCTCGGGGCCCCCGGCGTCGGAATCGCATTCACCATAAAGCTGGACGAGGTTCGCGGTCTGATGCCGGAACTGGAGTAAACGGCCTGTGTGGAGCGCGGGCTTCGCTGCTAGAGTCACTCCATGAAGACAATTCTGGCACTCGTCCTGTTTCTCGTTGTGGGTTTCGTCGCGTCCAGGGGGTTTTTGTCGCGTGCGAAATCGAAACTTCCCGTCAAAGTTCTTTTCCTCACCGGCGTCGAATATTTTTTTCTCGGTATCCTATTGGGACCGCGCTTCTTCAATCTCCTCACCGCCGAGGTGCTCGAAGATTTGAGCCCCGTCGTCTATCTCGCTCTGGGTTGGGCGGGGCTCTTATTCGGGATGCAGCTGAACTGGCGCCAGATCCGGCGCGTGTCAACCGGCATTTTCGAGTTCCTTATGCTCGACGTACTTATCATCGGAGCCGTTTGCGCTCTGCTGTTCACGTTTCGTCTCCATGTCCTTTTTCCAGAGCTGAGTAGGGCGGAAATTGCCACGAGTGCTGCCGTGCTCGCCATTACGGCGGCGATCAGTTCTCCTACCATCGTCACAGTGCTTTCGCACCTGATGCCCTCACGGGGCAGATTTACGAGTACGGTAAAGGTCGCCACATCGCTCAGTGCCGTCATCCCGCTCTTCGCCTTTGGCCTGTTCTACACCATCGCTCATCCGGGCTTCTTCGTCAGCGAAGGTTTCGTCTCCGGATTCTTGTGGTGGCTGTTCGCCAACGGGGTCGGAGTGCTGATGGGTGTCGTATTCGTCTGGCTGACCATGCAGAGAATGACAAGAGACGAGCGCCTGCTGGTCATTATGGGAACGGTCATATTCGTCGGTGGCATTTGTTATTACTTTCGTTTGTCGGCCCTGTACACGGCGATGATCATGGGAATCGTAGCGGGCAATTTCTCGCGGCGCCGGGTCCGCATGTTCGAGCAATTGCTGTCGATGGAAAAAACCATCTACATCGTGTTCCTCATCGTGATCGGGGGTATGGTGTCGTTCTCGGGCGCCAGGTTCGTGCTGCTGCTCGTGCTCTATGTGGCGGCTCGTCTGGTTTTGAAAGTGACCGTGTCCAGTTGGGCCATCTCCACGACCTTTCACGAATTCAAGCCGATGAAGGCATACTCGGGCCTGGCGCTAAGCGCTCAGGGCGCCATCGCGCTGGCCGTCGCGCTGGACTACGGTCTTGGAACCACTGGGCAGCTGGTCGAAACCGTCGTGGCGGTAATCGCGTTCGCCGTGGTGATCAATGAATTCATCGGCGTGCTCTTGACGCGCCGTTCGTTTCGGGCCAGTGGCGAAGTGACCCAGCGTCGCGCCAGTGCGGACACCAGGAATCCGTCTCGCAAATGACCAGACAACCGCTCATAAGCCCGGGCAGGTTGCTGCCCATTGCGGTGCTCCTCGCCCTGGCGGCAGTCGTGGTCCTCTCGCCCATAGCAGGCCGTGGCGTTACCGGGGAAGAGGCAACCTTCTGCCTTGGCTTCATCCTGATCTTCGCCTTCTTCGCCGCCAGGGTGCTGAAGAGTATAAAACTACCGGAGATCTCGGGGTACATCCTGGCGGGTGTGCTCTGTGGACCCTTCGTCATGAACATCCTTTCGCTCGAAGTGGTGAGGCGCCTGCAGATTTTCGACGACGTGGCGCTGGCTGTAATAGCACTTATCGCCGGCGGCGAAATACGGATGAGTTTTCTCAAGAAAGGCAAAGCATCAATCCTGAGCGTGATCGGCGGGCACGTGTTGCTCTCCTTCGTGGGCGCCTTGCTTGTCGCCTTCTTCGCACGGGACCACATCGCTTTTCTCGCCGGCGGGGGTCCGCGTGCGGTAATCGCCGCGGCCCTGTTGCTCGGTGTCGTGACGGCGGCGCGCTCACCGGCGACGACGATCGGCGTGGTGACCGAGACCCGATCGCGCGGCCCCTACACCGACCTGATTATCGGCGTCACGGTGATACTCGACGTCGTCGTCCTCGTACTCGCCGCGTTGATCGTTCCTACGGTGCGTGCGTTGACCATCCCCGGCGAAGGGTTTTCGCTCTTGTTCGCCAAAGATCTGTTGATAGAGGTGTTCGGGTCCATTGCCGCCGGCGTGTTCTTTGGCTCGGTGCTGGCGGCCTACATTCGCTGGGTGGGCGAGCAACTGCCGATTTTCCTTCTCGGAGTGGGCTTCGTCGGCAGCATCGTCTGCCGCCATTATCATCTCGAGCCCCTGCTGGCCTTCATGATCGCCGGTTTTATCATTCAGAACTTCACTGTCATGGGGGACCGCCTGATCAAGGCGCTGGAGCGAAGCGCCATGCCCGTTTACGTGATCTTTTTCGCCATTTCCGGAGCGTCGATCAACCTCGATGCGCTGCGCTTGATGTGGCTGCTGGCGATAATCCTGGTTGTGATGCGCGCCGCCGCCTTTCATGCGGGATCGCTGCTGGCGGGCAGGGTGGTGCGGGCGGTGCGGCCACATTCAAAGAGTCTGTGGCTGGGTCTCTTGTCCCAGGCGGGGGTGACGATCGGCATCGCCACCGTTTTCGAGCGCAGGCTGCCGTGGGGCGCGGAACTCAAGACCATCGTACTGGCCGTCGTGGCACTCAACCAGTTGATTGGCCCCATTGCCCTCAAGTTCATACTGGTAAGGCGCGGTGAAGCCGGCGGCATGGACCGACTCTGACCGTCACGACCAGGCGCTCAACTGCTCTCACGCTGGATGGTGAATTTCTTCATCCGGTAGATGAGAACATGCCGTGGTATACCCAGCAGGCGGGCCGCGCGCGATTGATTCCAGTCGCAGGCGACGAGCGCGTCGCGTACGGCCTGGCGCTCCATCTCGGGCAGACTCATGCGGCCGGACGCCGACGGCTCGGTCGACATGGCATCCTGTTCCCGGGACATTGCACGGAGATGCTCTTCGACGGCGTCTCCACGGATCGTGTCCTCTTTGCTCATCAGGATGGTACGTTCACAGAAGTTTTCCAACTCGCGCACGTTGCCCGGCCAGTAGTACTGCTCGAGGGCGCCCACGGCGTCCTTGGTGAAGGTGACGTTGCGATCGCCCGCGTGCTTTCTGATGAAATGCTCGACCAGCGGCCCGATGTCGGACGTGCGATCGCGCAGGGGCGGCAGCTCTATTCGCACCACGTTCAACCGGTAGTAGAGGTCCTCCCTGAAATCGCCCGAACGGATCAGTTCGGGCAAGGGGCGGTTGGTTGCAGCAATGATCCGAACATCCACCACGGTAGTCCTGTCATCGCCGACCCGTTCAATCTCTTTCTCTTGCAGCGCCCGCAACAGCTTGGCCTGCAGCGGCAGCGAGAGTGATCCGATTTCGTCGAGAAACAGTGAGCCCCCGTCGGCCAGTTGAAACTTGCCCTGCTTATTCCGAATCGCCCCGGTAAAGGCGCCCTTGACGTGGCCGAACATCTCGCTCTCGAGTAATTCAGAAGGTATCGCTGCGCAGTTGACGATAACCAGGCGGTGTTCCTTGCGCAGGCTGTTGAAGTGGATGGCTTTCGCAACTAGTTCCTTGCCGGTGCCGCTCTCACCGGTAACGAGTACCGTGGCATCGGTCGCAGCAACCTGATCGACGGCTTTGAACACGTTTTGCATTGCGGAGGACAGCCCGACGATGTTACTCAGCCGGAACTTGTCCCTCAGCGATTCCTTGAGGGTGATGTTCTCCTGCTCGAGGCGGCGCATGCGAAGGATTTTCTCGACCGTCAGCGTCAGCTCGTCCCTGTTGATGGGTTTCGTGAGATAGTCGGCTGCGCCCACCTTCATCGCTTCGACGGCCGTTTCCACGGATCCGAACGCGGTCAGCATGACTACCGGTATCGTGGCATCACGACGTTTGATTTCCTTCAAAAGACTCAGTCCGTCCATCTTCGGCATCTTGATGTCGCTCAGCACCAGGTCGGGGCGCTGCTTGTCGATATGGTCGATCGCAGATCGCCCGGAAGAGAGACGGGTCACCTTGTAACCGGCATCCTCCAGGATGTATCCGAGCACCTTGAGGTTGCTCTCGTCGTCGTCCACGATGTAGATGCATGCCTGTTGCATTGGCTAACCCTCGATAACGGGGAGCGTGATAGTAATTGTGGTTCCCTTTTCGTCATTCCTCTCAGCGCTGATGTATCCGCCGTGGTTTTGAACGATGGTATGGGATATCGACAAACCGAGCCCCGTCCCCTTCTCGGTCGTCGTGTAGAACGGATCGAATATCTTGTCGAGCTCCCCCTCGGCCATGCCGACACCGCTGTCCGTGAAGCGGACGACAACGTGGGGTTTTCCCTCCACCGCTTTTGCGCGCGTCTCGATGCGCAGGCTTCCGCCGTCTGGCATGGCGTTGATGGCGTTCAGTGAGATATTCAGGAAAACCTGGTGCAGTTGTTCGGCGTCGAACGGTGGTTCCGCGATCGATTCATCGAAATCACTGGTGATCTCCACTTTTTGAGCGCGGCTGTCTATTTCGATCTGGGAAATCGTGTCCTGCAGCAGGGTGTTGATGCGGGTGGGGCTCCGCTTCAAGGCCCGCGGCCTGGCAAAGTTCAGAAAATCCTCCACCACGCGGTTCAGGCGGCCGGTCTCTTTGGAAAGCACCTGAAGCAGATCGTGCTTGGGCGAATCCTCGGGAAAGTCATCGCTGAGTATCTCCGCCGATCCTTTGATGGACCCCAGTGGGTTCTTTATCTCGTGGGCGAGTCCCGCCGCCATCTGCCCGAGGCTGGACAGGTGTTCCTGCTTGGCCAGCTCGCGGGAGAGGGCTTCGCCTTTTTTTCGCTCGCCCCGCTGCAGTTCGATGAGGATGCCGGCGGTCATGCCGATGGCGAGGTAGAAAACCATTTCCGTCATTTCACCGATTAGCGATCCCTGATGGACGCCCTCGCCGACGAAACTGTAGGGAAGCGTCAGCACGATGATGAACAGCGCCGTCGCCAGCCCCCCCCACATACTGAACCAGATGGCGCCCAGGATGATGGGGATGTAGCAGAGACGCCCGTGAATCGCGTGGAACAGATCGTTCTCCGCGTGGGTGGGCTTGATGATGAATCCGTAGTGAAAGGCCACGGTCGCCAGTGAAACGACCAGCACGATCAGCACCCGGTATCGGTTCGTCACAGAGATCGTCATACCTGGATGATCCGGGTTTTGTGGAGAATATTCAACAGTTTTTGCTCTGCCGCCAGGTGCGAAATGCAACGCTTTGCAGATTGCCATGCCCCGCAGAGGGGGCGGCACCCGGGAACCCCTGTCTGTCGTGGTCCAGCGTGGGTTATCGTGCCTCCAACGACCCGGTGGCGACCCGTACGGGCGCGCTAAACCCAGATTGGTCACCATGTTGCACGAAATTCCCCACGCGTCCCCAAGAGTCTGGTTCGCTCCTTGCAATTCCCGCCCGAACCCCCGGGGGAGTCAGGGAGCCGCTACTCCACGATCGCCCCCACCAAAGTAGTAGAGAGTTGCTGCGCCGACCTGACGCGACGTAGCGATTGGCGATTGGAGCTAGGCCCCTCGCGGGGCGTAGCCCACTCGCCATTACTGTCGCCCTTTCGAGCGAAAAAAGGAGGCTCTTATGGGAGCGAAGCGTTTTTACGCCGTCGGCGTGCTTGCGCTTGCGCTGCTGGTGCCGCTGGGGTCAGCGGCGAGCGACGCAGGCCTGACGGGGAATCTCGAAGCATTCCGGGTCGTCATTAGCGAGGACGGCAAGGAAAACTTTTTGCCCGCCGACCGGGCAAGACCCAAAGACATTATCGAATATCGTCTGACCTACCGGAACAACAGTTCGGATGCGGTGCGGAACATTTTCATCACCGACCCGATTCCATCCGGAGCCGAGTACATCGAAGAGTCCGCGACGCGGCCGGACCGGGGCCGTGTCGAGTTCAGCATCGACGGCGGCCGGACGTTCAGAGAGTGGCCGGTCGTCATCACCCGGCAAAACCCGGACGGTACCAAAACGCAAATCGAGGCAACTCCGGACATGGTGACCCACATTCGTTGGGTCCTGTCGGACACCTTCGCTCCCACCGGCGAGATCACAGTCTCATACCGGACCTTTGTCAAGTGAGGTAGAAGATCATGAGGTTGAAGACATATTTCCTGCTGCCTTTGCTATTGGCGGCCATGCTGCTGTTTGCCGCGGCGAGTGTTCTCGCGGTCATCACGCCTGCAGGTACGCTGATAAGGAACCGGTCATCCGCGACCTACGAGGATATGGCCGGTAATACTTTTTCGTCGACGTCAAACGAAGTCGTAACCGTGGTGCTGCCGGTGTACGGTGTATCGATCCTGCCGGACGACTCGGGCGAAACGCCGCCGGTTACCCCCGCAGCCATCCAGAATGTACTGCCGGGCATGACGGTGTATTTCCGTTACGACCTGACGAACACGGGAAATGACAACGACAGTTTTTCGCTCTTTCCCATTCTGGATGCGGCGAACACCACCATGGCGATCGCCGCCTCCGATGTGACCATTTATCACGACCTCAACGGAGACGGTGTTGTCAACGTGGGCGAGCCGGTGGTCAGCGCCGGCGGTGTACCCGGCAACGTCGGCCCGATGGCCTCCGGCGCGACGGTGAGCATTATCCTCGCGTACGTCATACCGGTGGCGGCAACGGCCGGAGAGGTCGCCTACATCGGAGTCGAAGGCGCCTCTGTCGGAGACGCGCTGCAGATCGATACCCGGAATTACCACCTGACCAACGTGGTGAACGACGCGGTGATGACGGCGAACCTCGCCGCGGCGCCGGCGCTCGTTCTGCCGGGAAGTCAAATCACCTACAGTTTTTCCGGTAGCAACCTCGGGAACAATTCGGCCAACGGCGTAACGGTGGCATCTGTCGCACTGACCGGCGTGCTCATCTACGACGTCATCCCCGTGGATGCCGGCACCGGTCTCCCGCTGCCCATATTCGGTGGGCCTACGGGAGCTCCCGCCGCCGGCACCGTGTTGTATTTGAACGCCGGCAACTCGACGGCGGGCAGTCCCGAGACATGGAACTGGAGTTTGGTGCCGGGGCCGGATGACGTCGCCGTCGGTTATATTACGAGCGGCGCCATCGTCCCTGCGCAGAGCTACAACTTCTCGTACCAGGTGACGGTCCCGTTGGGAATGGCGGCGGGCGTGCTAGGCAACACCGCCTCGCTCGCTTACATCGACAACGACGCGTTGACCGTTGACCCGACGATCGTGGTATCGAACAACGCCACCGTTACCATCGGTACCGTTCCCGACCCGCTCATCGGCCCCTCGGGCGCACCGGGTGCGGGTACACCTCCGAATTTTGACGACGACGTGCAGTCGGTGGCGGTAGCCTACGCCGGCACCAGCGTCGATTTCGTCAACACGATCCGCAACGACGGAAATGCCACCGACCAGGTCAACATTATCCTCGACGGCGCGTCGACGCTTCCCGCGGGCTGGTCCGTCATATTACTTCAGTCCGACGGCGTGACACCCCTGGTGGACACCGGCGTGGACGGCATTCCCGATGTTGGACCCCTCGCCCCAGGCGCGACGGTCGACATCGTGGTTCGCCTGGTCATTCCGGGCAGCCAGGCGGCCGGTGGTCCGTTCGACGCGGTCATGCGCGCGCAGTCGACCAACGACCCGGTGGTCACCAACCTCACCACCGACCGCGTGTCGAGCGTGTTGGCGGCCAGTGCCGACATCGGTAACTACAACGGCGGCGCGGGCACCAATGACGCTTCCGTGAACCTCAATTCAAACCCGGGAACGTTCGTCGATTTTCCGCTGGACGTCATCAATCCCAGCGCCGGAACGGACACCTACACGCTGTCGTCGGTGGCACCGGCGGGCTGGACGGTGACCTTCTACGAGGACACCAACGGCAACGGCGTGCTGGATGCGGGCGAAGTCGTTCCCATCGGGTCGGTGGGACCGATCGCGGGTTTCGCCGAGCTCAACATCATCGCTCGTGTGGACGTGCCGGCCGGTTCGCTCGCCGGCGTCAACCCCGTATCGTTCACGGCGACTTCGACCAACAACGGCGCCGCGTCCGATACGATTGCCGACACGGTTACCGTCAACAGCTTTCCCGCGGTTGACTTTGCGCCCGATTTGAGTGGCAACACCACGCCGGGCGGCACGGTTTTTTACACGCACACCGTTACCAACACCGGAAACATCGCCGACACGTTCACGCTGAGCTACGTGTCCTCGCAGGGTTGGACGTATGTTTTCTATGACATCCTCAACAACCCCATCACCGATGTGACGCTCATCCCCGGTGAGGTGACGACAGTGGTCGTCCAACTCAGTGTGCCCGCCGGTGTGACCATCGGCACGGTGGAAACGGGTACGTTGACGGCGACCGGCAATGTCACCCTGGTTTCGGACGACGCGATCGACACCACGGTGATCATCGCGGGCGTGCTCGGTCTCGCCAAATCGGTGAACCCCCTGGGCGACCAGCCACCGGGTGCCGAGTTGACCTATACGACCGACTACCAGAACCTGGGCGCCGCGACACTGACCACCGTGGTCGTGCTCGACGCGATCCCGGCGTTTACCCAGTTCAGGGTCGGCTCGGCGGCGAACGGGACTCCCCCGGCGGCCATCACCGCTGTGACCCCTTCGTACTCGAACGACGGTGGCACGACCTGGGTCTATGCCCCCGCCAGCGGTGGCGGCGGCGCCCCGGCCGGGTTCGATGCGAACGTGACCAACGTTCGTTTCGTAATGACGGGAACGCTCCTGGCGGGTGATGCCTCGACGGTGGGTGTCAGCTTCATCGTGCGCATTATCGCCGAGTAGGATCACCGCGCCGGCCGGCCGTCGGCGTAGCCATCCACGGCTCGGGCTGGCACCGCAAACGGTGCGGCCCTGTGGCCGACCGAAGCGGTTGTAAACCATGCAAGCGGATGGGCGGGTGAAAACCCCCCATCCGCTGCTGGGCATTCAGGGGTTTGATCAATTGAGAGTTCCGAGGCGCAACCTGCGCAGTAGCGCAACCCTGAAACACAGCCTGGCCCCGATAATCTTTCTTCTTGGGGCCATTACGGGACTCTTTTTGCCTACCGGCGCCGCTCGTAGCGCAATCACGCCCGCGGGTACCCAGATTACGAGCCGTTCACGCGCGGAATACCTGACGAATGCCGGTATGCGCGTCGCGTTTTCCAACCAGGTCGCGACCAATGTCCTTCCGCTTTACGCGATCTCGCTGACACCTCCAGGTACCGTGGTTTCGCCCGCGTTCTCCGTGCAAGGTTTCGGGGGAGACACCCTCTACGCGGATTTCATACTCGAAAATCTCGGAAACGCGCCCGACTCGGTCGCCGTGGCCGAGCAGATTATCCCGCCGTCGACGGTGGGTCTCGCGCGGGTCATCCTCTTCAACGACGCCAACGCGAACGGTCGCTTCGAAACGGGAGAGGACGACCCCGCGTTCCTGGCGGCTCGGGCTCGGCGGCCAGGTCGGCCTGTCCGCCGCGTTCGTATTGGCGAACGGCGCTCCGGGTGACAGCTACGTCGAGATCCAGGCCCGGTCGGTGAACGACACAACAGGTGTCGTGGAAACGAGTGTCGTACGTGTAACCACCCTGGCGTCGTTGTCAACCTTGCATTTCGGGCCATACCGGAACGCCCGCGCCCTGCCCCGGGGAGAAGGCAGTCCCGACGACGTCTCACTAGGCGCCGTTGGGTATACGGATTTCAGTATCACGTTTCGCAACGACGTAAGCAACGGGGGTGGCGCAGCGGATGTCGTAGAGATGCAAGTCGCCGATTCGCTCGGCTGGCCGCCGGGGACCAGCGTGACGTTCCGGGATACGACGGGCGCTCTCTTGACGGTGTCTCCGCTGACTCCCGGTGCGGTGCTGCTGGGAACGCTGGCCGTCGGTGAGACACGGTCGGTGCTCACGACCATCTCGACGCCCGGGACGCCGTTTTTCAACGTGATAAACGATTCACTGTCGGTGCGGTTGCTGGTGCGCTCGCGGCTCGACACGGCACGGGTAAACCGAACCGTGGACCGCATCGTGATCCCCGCAACGATCAATCCGGCGGCAGTCATCCGGCTCGACCAGACGTTCAAGGACAATACGGCGGGGTTCGGTGATGTCGTAACACTCATTGTGTCGGTGCAGAATGTCAGCGACAGCTTGCAGGTTGACAACGTCATCGTGCGCGAGATGGTCCAGCCGACGTTGAATTTCCTGTCCAGTCCGTCGTTCGCCCGGAGCGGGGCGGTGCTTCGCTGGGCGGCCGGTACCCTGGCACCGGGCGAGAAGCGCGAAACGGTCATCAAGTTCATCGCCAACAGCCGCGTGGCCAGGGGAAAAACAAAAGTCATTGGAGAAGCGCAGGGAATCGCGATCACTGGCGACATGGTGTTCGCCGGACCGGTGGTCAATGTACTCCGAATCGAAAACGATATTTTCTCGAGCGACGGTATTATCCTCGGCGACGTGTTCGTGGACGAAGACGGTGACGGTGAGCGCGGTGGCGGCGAGCAGGGCGTTGGAGGCGTCGCCGTGTACGTGGAGAGCGGCGAGTACGCGGTCACCGATTCGCTCGGCAAATTCTCTATTCCGCGCGTCTTCTCGGGGTACCGGGTGCTGCGGCTCGATGAGAGCACGCTGCCACCGGATGTGACTCCGGGCGCCCCGCGGGGCGGCGGCGCATGGAACGAACGGTTGATTCACCTGCTGGCCAGCGGCAACGCCGTGGTGTCGTTCCCCGTACGGAGGACGATATCCTACGCCCGTGACCTGCGCACGAGGAGCATTTCCCTCCAGGAGCTGGTTAGCGTGACGCGGCGACACCGCGCGCTGTACCAGATACCGTCCGTGCCGAGCTCCAATTTTCTAGTTGGCAAGGCGTTCTTGAAAACCGGCACGCTGGGTCGTCTCGATCCCATACGGACTTTCCTCATCAAGAACCCGGGATGGATGGTGCTGCTCGAGGGTCACACGGACAACGTTCCAATGCACAACGACGACTTCGCATCCAACCTGGAGCTGTCCGTTGCGCGCGCCGAAGCGGTAAAGCGCTACATCATGGCCAAGGGCATCACGGAGCACCGCATCGAAGCGCGTGGTTACGGCGCACAGCAGCCCATCGCCGCCAACCAGACGCGGGAGGGGCGGGCCAGAAATCGTCGCGTGGAAATCAGTTTCGTGCCACAGGGAGTGAGCTTCGATGATGCCTCTTCGATCAAACGCGTTGCGACCGAAATCGAGCAACTGGAGGAGCTACCCGACACGTTTCAGGTGAGGATCGTCTGGGACATTTCCACCAACTCACCCCATCCGCGGGACGCCGAGCTGGTCCTCGAGGTGCCGGCGGCCCTGCGCGGGGCGAAGAGGACCGTGCGAAGTGGGGGAGAAGACGTAGGTGGTGACGGCACGCACTATCATTTTTCAGACTTCCGGCGTTCACGCGGGATCCAGTGCGAGGTGACGTTCAGAGCGGCCGCCCCGGACACCGCCCTCATTCGCCGCGTACGGGCATCACTGGTTTTCGAAGCGTCGCGAAACGGGTGGTCTACGAGGGAGCCTGGTGCCACCTGGGACGCGAAGCGGCGCACCACCGCAATCAGCGCGCTGGCGAGTGGCGGGGAGCCGGGAAAAGCCCGGCATTTTGTCGTCGAGCGCTGGATGGAAGAAGTGCCCCGCGGACTAAACGACTCGGGATCGAAGACCGGGGACCCGGACAGCGGCCGCGACCAGCAGCGTGTGAATACACCGGGCACACCCGCGGCGGGCCTGTCGCGGGGCAGCCAGGTGAGCGATAGCATTCTATTTGGCTTTCTCGAACCATCGGCCGGTGACGTGTATACGCGCAGCGACGGGATTCGCGTCCGGGTCCGGGTGCCAGTAGGTAGCGCCTTCGTTCTGGAACGCAACGGCGACATCATCCCGGCAAAACGAATCGGTGAAAAAGTCATAAACGTAAGAGCCGGATGGGAAGACGTCACCTATTACGGCGTCAAGATCGAACGCGGGTGGAACTCGCTGGTCTTGAACGCCAGGCCGGTCAGCGGTCCCGCGCGAAGCGATACCCTCCGGGTGGCCCTCGCCGGCCGACCAGCGCGCCTGGCCGTCGAGGAGCGCCGGCGCTATGTCCCCGCCGACGGGCAGACGACCGGGGTCATCCGCATCGCTGTGCTCGATGAGGTCGGTCTGCCGGTGGTGGACGGCGTGGTGGGTACGGTCAGCGAGGGGGCGCCTCTTCTTGCCGGCACGGACAAGCGTCCGGACGAGCGGGGCCTGCAGCTCACCACCGAAGGCGGTTACCTGACGCTGAGGATAAAGGCGAGCACGACGGCGGGCCGGCACAAGATTGTGGTAACGGTAGGGGACATGCAGGCAACGGTCGACCTGAGGTACATTCCGCGCAAGCGGCCGCTGCTCGTGACGGGAATCGCAGAAGGCACCGTCGGCGTGTTCAACACGTCCGGTGCAGCGGACCCCCTGGGTCTTGACGACTTCGACGAAAGCGTGCAGTTCAAAGGTGTCTCACGCCTCTTTGTCCAAGGCACGCTCTACCGCGACGTCAACCTTACTGTGAGGCTGGATAGCAAGAAGCGTTACAAGGATCCCGTTCTCAAAACGCTCGGTCCGGACCGCCAGTACTCCTTCTACGGAGACTCCTCGGAGCTCGGGTTCGCCGCGCCCTCCGAGAGCGGCAACTACGTCGCGTTGCAAAAGAACGAGTCGTTCTTGCGTTATGGCGATTTCCAGACCCCGCTGACGGAGGGAGAGTTCCTGAAATTCCAACGCTCGTCGACCGGTGTCAACGGCGAGTTCAGATCGGGCGATCACCGCGTGAAGGCGTTTGTGACCAAGACGGACTTCAGTACGTTCAAAGACGAGATCCCGGGAGACGGCACCAGCGGGTTCTATTATCTCACGCGCTCGCCCGTTGTGGAAAACACCGTAAATATCGTGCTCGAGACCCGGGACCGCTTTCAACCGGAGAGGGTTATCGAGGTACACCCGCAGGTGATCAATCGCGACTACACGATCAACTACTTCAACGGTGCGATTCTGTTCAAGCAACCGGTGGCGGTGACCACCCGCGCCTTCAACCCCGTTGTCATCGTTGCGATCTACGAAGTGGAGACGGACGAGGAGGCGGACTACCTCTACGGTTTTCGCGGCGAAGTCGCCCGCGGTAGTCGCTACCGAGTCGGTACCACCGCAGTGGCCCAGGGGGGAAGCGATTTCGATTACGCGCTCTACGGGCTCAATGGGTCCGGGTTATTGGGTCCGTTGAACGTGTCGGGCGAGTTCGCCCGCAGCCAGGACGAGCTCGCCGGCGCCGGCAGCGCGTACAAGATCGAGGGCGCCTTGCGCAACGCGACCGGCAAACATTCCCTGTACTACCGCAGGGTCGACGGTGATTTCGTCAATCCATCGTTCACGGGCGGCCAGCACGAGCTGTTCAGCCGTAAGACCGGGTTCGACTCGCGCACGCGAGTGTCAAAAAACTTCCTGCTCGAGTCGAACGGCTTTGTCCACCAGTTCGACAAGACGGGAGAAGAAAAGAAAAACCTGTTCGTACTCGGCACCTTCGAAACCCCCGTGGCGCATATCAGCGGCGGTATTCGCGCGGCGGAACACGAAGACCAGGGCAGAGACGACGAGAGCCTCCTGTCCGTAGTCGGCGGCGGACTGCAGGCGCGGCGCGGACTGCAGGTGCGCTCACAGTGGGAAAAGAACCTCACCGACGAGACGGTGGAGGATTACCCCGATCGGTTGAAGTCGACGGCGTCGGTACCCGTTCTCGGCAAGCTCAAACTCGTCGTCAACCACGAGTACCTGTCCGCGCACGGGCGGTCAGCCACCCAACGCCTGCTGGCGGGCGTGGAATCCTATCCTGGCAAAGGATCATCCGCCTACACGAAGTACTCCATGAGCCGCACCGCGGGGGACGAACGCATCGGCGCGCTGTCTGGCATCCGGCACAAGGCGCAGATCAAGCAGGATCTGTACGGATCGCTCGACGTCGAAGGTTTTCGCTCGTTTTCGAATTCGCTCGACGACGAATACGTAACGGTCAAGTCGGGTCTCAACTGGCTCGATCGCGGCGCGGCACTGGTGGAGGGACAATACGAGGTCCGTTGGCAGCGGTCGATGACGCGCCACCTCATTCGCCTGAATGCTATCCGTCAGTTCGGCAACGGCATTGCGTTACTCTTTCGAGATGCGCTTTCGGTGGATTCACCGGATCTCGGCAGAACCGCGCTCCGCTCCGAAGGCCGGATTGCAGCGATATACCGCCCCGACGTGTCGCGCATCAGGGCTCTTTTTCTTTTGAAAAACGAGTACGATCGGTTTTCGCCGGTGGACCCGGACGCGATTACGTTACGGCTCGTGCTGTCGACCGACGTCAACGTGATTCTGGCGGCTGCCCACGAGATCCGATTGAAGCTCGCCTTCAAGCATGTGGAGGACTACAGCATCGGAATTTCCGAAAATACCAACAACTACTTGCTGCTGTCGCAATACGTCCACCATTTTCGCGGGCACTGGGACGTCGACCTGTGGGCGCGCTACCTGGGCCAGAATGGCGCCGGTACCCGGCAGCTGGGTACGGGCATCGAGTTGGGCCGCACGTTTCTCGATCGCATTCGTCTCGGCGCCGGTTACAGCGTGAACGGTTTTGAGGAACGCGACCTGGCGCAGAACGATGCGTGGCAAAGTGGATTTAGTTTCCGGGTTCAATTGATTCTATCCGAATGGATTTTGAATGAGCTGGGTTTTCCGGCATATCGCTAGACGAACGGCTGCACGGGGTGTGCTCGTAGGCCTTTCCACGATGCTCTTTTTGGCAGCCGTGGTGAGACCGGTGCCTGCGCAGGTGGGCGGAGCCGTGGTCGACGCCTGGATCGACGGCAACGGCGACAACATTTACGGGGCGGTGGGCACCGGCGCCGGCGGAACTTCTTCGCAAACTGTCGTGGCAGGCGGTGGTCTCGACTTCATCTTGCGCCTGGAGAACGAGGGCGGCCGCGCGGACGACTTCGTGGTCACGTGGAACACGATCCCCGGCCTGACCGCGACCATGCAAGGGGGTCCGCAGCCGTTTACCTCCGACAAGATACCCCCGCCGAACTTCCGCGATTACACGTTTCACGTGGACGCGCCCTTCGGTACGCCGCCCGGTGTCTACATCTACACAATCGACGTGGTGTCGAATCGCGATCCCACAGTTGGGGAAAGTGTCACCGCCATCGTCACCGTTCTCGCGCCGCCGCGGGTGGACCTCGTTATCGACGGCGACGGCCTGGGCGTGTTCGGCACGCTGGGCTCGGGACAGGGCGGCGTCTCCCTGCACGCGGCCAACCCGGGCACGAATTACACGGCGTCGCTCGAGGTGTGGAACGTCGGGGAGATCGCCGATTCATTCCAGGTCACGTGGCAGATTCCAGCCGGCTGGCCCGCGGGCAGCGTGCTGATTAGTGACGGCGTGACCGATTACAGTGCGCCCTTCTGGACGCCGCTCATCGGGGGCGGGGCATCGCTGAACTATACGGTGAAGGTCCAGGTGCCGGTGGGCGTCGGCGCGGGGCAGTTCTCGACCATTATCGACGCGTTTTCGTCGATGCTTCCCAACGATCCGGAAAGCGTGGAGCTCGTTACGCAGACGGCGGCGGTTGTGACCGGAACGGTTTTCGAAGACTTCAACCACGACGGCGCCCTGACGGCGGGTGAGCCCGGACTGGGCGGTGTCACGGTGAACGAGTTGGTCGGTGGACTGCTGCAGGTAACGGCGGGCGACGGCAGCTACACGTTTCTGGTAACGGGTGGCACATCCGTCCTGGTCAACGAACAGAACCCGTCCGGTTTCCTTTCCATATCACCGGACAGCGTCGGCCCGGTCGCGCTCAACGCCGGCGATACGATTCAAATCGATTTTGCGGACGTCGCGCCGCTGACAATCAGTCCGGGCTCGGTGCTCACGGGGAGCGCCGGCAGCTTTGTGGACTTTCCCCACCTGATAACGGTTGGCACGCAGGGCCAGGTTGTGGTCACCGTGACAACCGATTCGTCCACGGTGACGACCTTGTTTCTCGATGAGAACGGAAACGGTATCCTTGACGGGATCGACCGTCCGCTCGTCGCGAGTGACCTCGACATGGACCCCGCAAGCGGCAAGAGTGCGGTGTCGATACTCGTGCGCGTCTTCGTGCCGATCACGATGACGCTGGGCAGCACGTTCAACGTGACGGTAGATGCGTCGCAGGTAATCTCCGACACACCGCTAACGACGTCGGCGCAGGCCGTGGACATCGTGGTCGTCGCCAATCAGGTCCTCACGCTGCTGAAAAGTGTGGACATAGCGGCCGCGGCGCCCGGTGACGTCGTAACGTATACGATCTCGTTCACCAACTCCGGAGCGGACAGCCTCCAGAACATCGTCATCTCCGATCTCATGTCACCGTTCGTGGACCCCATGCCGGACGCGTTTGGTCCCGGCCAGGACGTTGAATGGGTGCGGGGTGGTTTGCCGACGCTCTACCTCACGCTCGACCCCGCGGACGGCGACGAGGGTGAATACGATGCCGGAACTCGTCTGCTGCAGGTGCTGTTTTCAAAGAACCTTCCGTTCTTTCTGCCGCCCGGCGCCGGTGGCACGATCAGCTACAAAGTTATCGTCCGCTGAGCGGTCTTCCACGCAGTCACTCCCGGGGACCGCATCCGTACAACAATGGTCTGCACGTTCATGCATCATCGCTCAAAAAGAGCGGCGCCTCGTGTGTACAATTGGTGTATAATCGGCTGCAACACTTGGTGGAGGGTTCATGATTAGCACACGCCGACTCGTTCTGGTAATGGTGTCGTTGTTGGTGGCCGCTTCGACGGCTTTCTGGTTGCTCCGCCCGTCCGGGGATGCTCTGCTTTCCAAAGGCGCTGCGCCGCTGGACCCTGCGCTGGAACTTCTCACCATCCTCGGCGACGTGGCGAACCGGCCGCGGAACTTGCCGGGCAGATGGCGAGAGGCCAGGGGGGATGAGGGGCTCGGCCAGATAAGCGGTAAGGAAATGGAAGAACTCTCCGAAATCATGACGCTGCCGTACCTCCAGGGATACAAGGAGGCGCCGGCAAAAGACAACATTACGAAGCACGATGAAGGACGCGCCTACGACGGTGTCAACCTCTACACGTCGGGCCATGCGCCGGAAGCGTTCCTCATGGACATGAAGGGCAACGTGCTGCACCGGTGGCGGATGAACATCGACGAGGTCTGGCCGGAAGTACCGCGTACCATACACAGCACGTTCTGGAGGCGCGTACACGGATATCCGAACGGAGACCTGCTGGCAATCTGGGAAGGAATCGGCATGGTCAAGCTCGACCGTTTTTCCAGGCTGCAGTGGGCGTACCGCGGGGGATGCCACCACCAGGCGTTCGTGACGGGTGACGGCGCCATCTATGTCCTCGCCCGTCGCGCCAGCGTCATTTCACGTATCCATCCGGTGAGGCCCGTGCTCGAAGACTTCATTTCAATCCTCGATCCCAACGGCAGACTGGTAGACGAGTACTCGCTTCTCGAGTGCATGGAGAACTCCGAGTACAACCATCTGATGCGCGGCATGCGGCGACGGGGCGACCTTTTTCACACCAATTCTCTATACGTCTTTGACGGCAGCAAAAGCGATATGTCGCCGTACTTCAAAAAGGGCAACGTGCTCGTGTCCTTTCTCAAGCTCGATACGATAGCGATCATCGATCTCAACAAGAAAAAGGCCGTGTGGGCGAAGTCCGGTGGGGTGACGAGAATGTGGAGAAGGCAGCATGATCCCGTGCTTCTGGACAACGGCCGTTTTCTGCTTTTCGACAACGTGGGCGAGAACGGCACCTCGAAAGTCATCGAATTCGACCCGGGCGACATGAAGGTGGTCTGGCAGTTCACCGGCGCCGCCGGTGACACGCTCTATTCCATGACCTGTGGTACGAGCAGGCGCCTGCCCAACGGCAATACGCTGGTCACGGAAAG
>JAZGDW010000092.1:0-25210 GCA_036478295.1 Candidatus Krumholzibacteriia bacterium | reverse complement strand
CACGACGGCAGTTTGCTGCTTGTCGGCAACCTCGCCGGCTTCGTATCCCGGGCAGGAGCGCATCGGCAGCGGCGGGTATTTGACGAAACGCGGATCCACATCCGAGAGCCCGCACCGGTAAAAGGTCGACTTGCTGTCCGACTGCACACGACGCGCATGGCGGCAGGCGGCGCAGAGACCGACGGACCCTCGCAGGTCCGTATCACGTTCGTCAGGCATTGCACGGCCATCCTAACAGAAAGAAAACCACCGAACAAATTCGCTTTGTGCGGGCCGTACATCTCTTGTATTATGGGAATGTATGCCGGAACTGTCCTCTGCAGAAAAGAAGTTCATTCTTCACTGGGGCGAGATGGGCGCCCGCTGGGGCGTCAATCGCACCATCGCGCAGATCCACGCGCTTCTTCACCTGTCGCCCAATCCGGTGACCGCCGAGGAGATCGCCAACACGCTCTTCGTGGCGCGCTCGAACGTCAGTACCAGCATCAAGGTTCTCCAGACCTGGAACCTGGTGAACGTCGTCCATGTTCTGGGCGACCGCCGGGATCATTTCGAATCGATGAAAGACGTGTGGGAACTCTTCAAGGTTGTTCTCGAAGAAAGGAAGCAGCGGGAGATCGACCCGACGCTCACGGTTTTGCGCGGATGCCTGCAAGAGGTGGAACAATCCGACACGCCGGACGCGTATACCAAGCAACGTCTCGAAGAGATGCTCGAGTTCTTCGAGACGATGACGACGATTTATGAACAGATTCGGGAGATGCCCAGGGAGGAAGTGGAGAAACTGATCAAGCTCGGTGGCAAACTCCAGAAATACCTGGCGATGTTCGGTTAGGAACGACCGGCGGTGTCGGAAACGGAATTGTCTTTGAGGCAGTATCCGCACCGCTGCCGCGCGCGCCTCAGATCTTCGATCAGGCAGCGCCCTCATTCAGATCCTCCGCGAGCAAGCGGTGAAAATGGTACTCACCCATCTCGCGTTGCGCCGAGTACCGTCCCTGGTCGTACGACCGTGACAAGAGTCCCATCTGTACCGCTTCACAGATGCCCGTGTCTTCTTGCTGTACCAGGTCGCTCGCCGCGAGGCTGCGCCGAATGAAATCCTGCGCCTGGGCGCCCTCTGCTTCGTGGAAATAGTAGTCAAAAACAACTTCGGTGCGGTCGACGCCGAGGGGTCTCACGCAGTTCGTATCCATGATGGATCCGTAGCGGTTGATCATGAAATTGGGGTAGAGCCAGGCGTAGAGGACGTGCTTGCCGATGCGTTCGGCAAAATCGCCTCCCGCGCGAGCTGGCCCCGCCTTTTTCGGCTCGGCGGTGGGCTCGGCGGCCGATCCCGACTGGATGGAAAACCGTTCGAAGACTCGCGTGCCGTAGGACGCGAGGTCCAGCTGCTCCGCCAGCCCCTTGTGCAGATAAGCGACGTGATAACCGCCGTCGAGATAGTTGTCGATGTAGACCTTCCAGTTGCATTCGATGGTGTAGGTCTGCCGCTTGATGAAGGTGAGGGATTCGAATTTGGTCGCGTCGAGCGCCTCCTTCAACGGCTGCAGATCCTCAGCGAGATCACGGGGGGTCGCCCCCATACAGATAAAGACGAAAGGCCCCCATGTGTCCACAGCGATGGACTTGAGGCCGAAATGGTCGGGGTCGAAGTCTTGCACCTCGCCGAGTTCGGGAGCGTTCGCGAGCCGTCCGTCGAGTCCGTAGGTCCAACCATGGTAAGGGCATGCGAAGCGTTTGATGTTGCCCTCGCCCTCGACGACCGCTGCCGCGTGGTGGCGGCACACGTTGAAGAACGCACGAAGTTCGCCGTCCTCCCCTCGTACGACGACGTACCGTTCGCCGGCAATCTCGCCGCAGACGTACCGGGTCGGCTGGTCGACCTGGTCCGCCCTCGCCGCGATCAACCAGTTGTTCCCGAACGCGCGCTGCATCTCCAGCCGGTAAATGCCGGAGTCGGTATACCACGACGAAGGAGGTGTCAAGGCGCTGGCGAGGGGAAGTTTGTGATCGAATCGGGTTATTTCGTCCTGTCGCTTATCAGGCATCGTACCCAGTTCCCGTGTTACGGTGCGCGCTTCCCACGCGCTCGCCTACGGGGCAGGTTTCCCTACCGCACACCGGTTCGGTCCCGCCTCCAGCTCGAGTGGATCGAGAAAACCCAACTCCACGCGGCCCTCATTAATTGATATTACCCGTTCGAAGTTCGGTGGCTTCTGCCCGAGCATCTCCGGGACGGTTTTGATGAATTCTTCCTTTGGGATCTTCAGGAGTTTGATACCCGAAGTAATGTCACCGAGGGGCGCGGCGATGGGCGTGTCATCGAAACCGATCGACGTGCTCGTATGCGCCGGGCAGACGACAATCTCCGGGTCTATCTTGAGCACCTTGCCGTGCAGACTCTCGTAGAGCAGCCGCGCACCGTCCTCTGCGCCCGCATCACCCTTTTCCAGATCGGGTCGACCGAGGGCCTCCACGAAAATCGTGTCGCCGGAGAGCAGTGCGCTACCGTCGATACCATAACAGACGCTCTCCGACGTATGGCCGGGCGTGGCAATGACGCTCACTTTGCTGTCGCCAATCTTGAGAGTCTGCCCATCTTGCAGGGCCTCATAATCGAAATTAACCCGGTCGGTTTTGGGAATACACAAAACAGCGCCCGTGGCCTCGCAAAGCGCTCGCGCCCGCGAAATGTGGTCGGCGTGTACATGCGTCTCCAGTACGTGGGTAATCTCCAGGCCCTCGCGCTCGGCGATAGATTTATAAACGGATTCATCCACGCATGGGTCCACGACCGCCGCCTTGCCCGCCGAGCCCATGAGGTATGACAGGCAACCCTTGCCGTTGCGCCGGATCTGGATCAACATGGTGCCCGAGCTGAGCGCCACCGGCGCTTCGGTCCACGCATTGCTCCAGCCGCGAATACCGCCCCTCAAACTGAAGGCTTCGTAACCCATTCTCTCGAGAACGCCCGCGGCGACTTTCGAAGTGGCGCCCATGCGGCATACCGCCACGATGGGTTTGTCGTTGGCAAAGCCCTCGAATAGCTTGCCGACAACCGTAGACACTCGTCCGTCGACAATGGCGTTGTACATGGGCATGTTGGAGCTGCCGTGGATGTGCCAATCGGCGAATTCATCCGCTTCGCGGATATCGACCACGGCGATGGACTCCCCGGCGACGAGCCTGTCCTTCAGTTCATCAGCGGTCATTTCTTTCACGCTTATCTCCTCCTGCGGGTGAAAACGCCTCGATCAATCCAGGTCGCTGCGCCGGCCGTGGGCAACGGGGCAAACCAAACGGCTGGAGCCGCCGGCGCTCGATTCCCCGATGCGAACGGGACTCGGCCGCCAGTTTACGGCATTCGCGGGCGGCCGCCAAGCGTAATTAACTTCTTGCTCCGGTGTCGCCATCGGCGTAAATTGTATCCGAACGGTCAGTTAAAGTTGCCCCCTGACATTTTCCCATCCCTGATAACCCTGATGACTTCCAAAACAATACGCGTGGTAGTGGGTGCGGCGGTCCTCCTCGTTACCATCTGGGGCCTCACCGGATGCGACAGCAAGCAAAGCTGGACCACCGGCTCGGGTCTCCAGATAGAGGAGTACGCCCAGGGCGAAGGAAGCCTGGCGAGACGGGGGGACGTTATCGGCATCATCTATACCGCTTCTTACGTGGGCGGCGAGGAATTCGATCGCTACCAGGACCGTGAGGAACCATACCGGTTCCGTTTTGGGATGGACCAGGTTCTGCCAGGTCTGGAAGAGGGCGTTGCCACGATGCGGGTCGGCGGCAAGAGGGTCCTCCACATACCACCCGAGCTCGCCTTCGAACACGACGAGCGGCCGGCGAGTGTCCCAGCCGATACGTGGGTGCGGATGGAGGTCGAGCTCGTCGACATCATCCCCAGTCCGCCGCCGCCCGAGCCGTGGAGCGACGCGGGTTACGAAATCATTGCGACGGAGAGCGGCCTCCAGTTCGTGGACTTCCAGGTGGGTGGCGGGGATTTTCCGACGATGGGGTCCACCGTGGTCGTCCGTTATTCAGGGTTTCTGGATGATGGAACGCTCTTCGATACGACGCACTTTCGGGGAGTGCCGATCGCGTTCGAGCTCGGGGCTGCAAGGCTCGTCGACGGTTGGCTGGAAGGACTTCTCGGTATGCGCGTAGGGGGCCGGCGCAAACTGATCGTCCCGCCACACCTTGGATACGGCGACCGGGGTTTCCGCAAGACCATTCCGCCCGGCGCCACCCTGACCTTTGACATCGAGCTGTTGAGCGTCGAGTATCCGCAGTGAGCCAGCCTTAACTCCTCCAACTCCTGCGGCACGTTGTCTTTCCACCCGAAAGCCGCCCCTCGACAGGTTGACACAGAGCTCGAACTTGAAGATTCGTCTAACTTGTGGTAGAATGTAGCGCTTCACAGGCGAAACAAGAGTACGAATTCCTATCCTTCCAAACCCCGCCGTCTTTCTGCCAGACGAGCCGCCCATTCGTTAGAAGGGAGAACATTATGAAAGCAGCCATTTCCGCAGCCTTTATTCTGGCCATGCTCTTCACTCCGGCCGCCGCACAGGAGGCCTGGGTCGGGAATACCCTGATCACGCCCCTCCGGTCGACGGAAACCTTCCTTATCGACATGGCGACCAGCACGATCCAGACGTGGCACGGTGACGCTGGCGCCGGTCACACGGTCTACATGCTCCCGGACCGATCCGTTATCCGGAGCCAGGGCGACCCGAACGGACTGTTCGGCGGGGGTGGAGCGGGCGGACACCTGCAAAGGGTAGACGCCAATGACAACATTGTCTGGGACTTCTTTTTCTCGAACGACCAGCACCAGCAGCACCACGATATCGAACCCATGCCAAACGGCAATGTCCTGTTAATTGCCTGGGAGCTAAAGACCAAAGCGGAGGTCATTGCCGCCGGACGGACGACACCGACGGGTGAGACGCTGTTTCCGACGCGCCTCGTTGAGCTCGAGCCGGTCGGGACCAACGATGCGAAAATCGTCTGGGAGTGGACCCTTTGGGATCATTTGATCCAGGACAACGACCCGGCCAAACCCAACTACGGTGTCATCGCCGATCATCCCGAGCTCGTTGACATCGACCTGGGTGGCACGGGGAGGAGCTGGGACCACGGTAACTACGTGGACTACAACCCCCAGCGCGACCAGATCGTCTTCAGTGCACGGCGTATGAACGAGATCTACGTCATCGATCACAGCACGACGATCGGAGAAGCCGCCGGCCATACCGGGGGCAACAGCGGCAAGGGTGGAGACATACTGTACCGATGGGGAAACCCACAGAACTATGGCCGGGGCACCGCGAGCGACCAGTACTTTTGGGGCGTGCACGGTGCCAACTGGATCAACCATGGACTTCCCGGCGCCGGTGGTATCCTCGCCTTCAATAACGGCAACCGGCCCTCCGATGAGAATGACCTCTCCAGCGTCGCGGAGATCCAGCCTCCAATAGACGAGAGCGGTAATTATATCATCAGCGCGGGACAGCCATACGGACCCGCTGCCCCGGATTGGGAATACGCGCCGGAAAGCCCCGCTTTCTTTTCCATCCGCTACGGCAGCGCCTACCGTATGCCCAACGGCAACACGCTCATCTGCGATGGCGTGCCGGGCATTCTCTTCGAGTTGACGCCAGATTTCGACAAAGTGTGGGCGTACCTCGAGCCAATCGGCAGGGGCATCTTCGCCGCGCAGCGCTACTGGAACGTGCCGGCCGAGGTCGCCAATTTTGACATCTTGCCGCGTTCCTGTCCCAATCCCTTCAACATCAAGTGGCTGGAGAATCTCGACGGCAACGGAGATGCAATGCTCATGAAGGGGGGCGTGTTGCCGGCGGCCATTGCCGGTAGTGCGGACTTCGATGTTACCGAGCTCGACGTTGCAACGCTGCGCCTCAGGGGAATAGCGCCCCTTCTGAGCAGTTACCAAGACGTGACCGCACCGGTCAGTGGCGATGCGTGTGACTGTACAACTGCCGGGCCGGATGGGTTCACGGATCTGACGTTGAAGTTCAGCCGCCAGGAGATTGCGAGCGTTCTCGGCCCCGTAGAGCCCGGCGACGTCGTGACCCTCACGATTACGGGTGCGATGCTGGACGGCGCCCTGTTTGAAGCCACGGATTGTGTGACGATTCTGGGCAAGAAGCCCGAGCCGCCGTCATTCGCGGGCCCGGCTGAAGACGTCCTGTATCCGGCGGTGCCGAATCCGTTCAATCCGGTGACCGTGATACGGTACGACGTAAGAGCGCCCGGCCGGGTGTCATTGGCCGTCTACGACGTGGCCGGGCGGTTGGTGCGGACGCTCGTCGACGAAGTGCAGACGCCGGCCGCAGGTGGATACTCGGTGACGTGGGACGGTCGCAGCAATACGGACCAGTCCGTAGCCAGCGGCGTGTACTTTTACAGGCTGGTGACGGCGAACGCAGCGCAGACGAAAAAGATGATGTTGTTGAAGTAGTCTTCGCAGACCGTCAATCCAGAATCTTCGGACAAAAATGTTCGACCGGGCACTGGTCGCACACGGGCTTGCGAGCCGTGCAGCACTTGCGCCCGTGGTCCGTGATGAGGTGGGCGAAGAGGACCCACTCGGCTTTGGGGACGACGTCCATCAAATCTTGTTCGATCTTGTCCGGATTCGATTCCCCCGTGTAACCCATGCGGTTCGAGAGACGCTTCACGTGCGTGTCGACCACGATCCCCGGGATCCCCCAGATATTTCCGAGCACGCAATTGGCGGTCTTGCGGCCGACGCCCCCCAGAGCGACCAGTTCCTCCATGGTCTGCGGCACCTCGCCGCCGTGGCGCTCGATGAGTGACTCACAACACTTCTTGATGCTCTTTGTCTTGTTGCGGTAGAAGCCCGTCTTGTAAATCGCTTTCTCGATATCCTCCGGTGGTGCGTCGACGAACGCCCGGGGTGTCCGGTATTCCCTGAAAAGATCGGGAGTGACGCGATTGACCATCACATCGGTGCACTGCGCGGCGAGAATCGTGGCAATCAGGAGTTCAAACGCGTTGGAAAAATCCAGCATGCAGTGGGCATCCGGATATTCCTCTTTGAGAAGATCGATCATTTTGAGCGCGCGGGTCTGGTCGGTCATCTCGCGAAAGGCGCCATGGCGTTGTGGCGGTGGCTTTTTCACGGTCCGCGGCTTTGGCGCCGTTTTCTTGACCGTCGTCTTTCGCTTCTTTCGGGTGGCCGGCTTCTTCTTGCTCCTGGGTCTTGCCTTCGTCACGTTCCGTCACCTTTGTTGTCGAGTCTGAAACAGCTTCATGACCTCATCGGCCCCCAGCGTATTCACCAGATCCGCCCTGGTCAGCCATCCCTTGCGCGCGACGCCGATACCGTAACGGTAATGTTCGAGTGCACCGATGGAATGTGAATCGGTGCCAATGACCAGCCGCACAGCTCTGTCACGGGCGGTGCGCACGTAGCGCCAGTCAAGATCGAGACGGCTCGGGTCGGCGTTTATCTCGATCATGACACCGTGCTCCGCGGCGGCCTCAATGACCGCAGTGAGGTTCACGTCGTAGCCCTCTCGCTCCAGGAGGAGGCGGCCCGTGGGATGTCCCAGGATGGTCGTGTATGGATTCTTGATCGCGCGGATGATGCGACGCGTCATCTTTGCTTCGCTCATATCAGTTGTGCCATGGACCGACGCAATCACATAGTCGAACAGCTGGAGCACGTCATCCGGGTAATCGAGTGAGCCGTCGGGCAGGATGTCGGACTCAATGCCATGAAAAACTCTGAAATCCCCGAGCGACTTGTTCAGCTTCGCTATTTCCGTGGCCTGCTCGCGCACGCGGGCTTCGCTGAGCCCGCCGGCGTAAACCGTGCTCTGGCTGTGATCGGCGACTCCAAGGTATTCCAACCCCAGCGTCTTCGCGCCCAGCGCCATCTCCTCCAGGGTGGCGGTGCCGTCGCTATAGCTCGTGTGCACGTGCAGGTCGCCCCGGACGTCTTCATCAGTTACCAATTCCGGCAGGGTGTGGTGTTCCGCCCCGGCGATCTCACCCATCGACTCGCGAAGTTCCGGCTCGATGAAATCGAGACCGAGCTTTTTGAACACAGCGCGTTCATCCTTGCACACCGTGGGTTTGTCGTCTTTGAAGAGCCCGTACTCGTTCAGCTTGTAGCCGAGCTTCTTCGCGCGGCCGCGCATGTCGGTGTTGTGCTCTTTGCCGCCGGTGAAATAGAGCGCGGCAAACGGAAATTCCTTATCGCTCACCACACGCAGGTCAACGTTTATCCCCGACTCGAGAACGATGCTTGATTTCGTGGCACCCTTCGCCACCACCGACGCCACGTCGGGAAGCGCCGTAAACGTTTCCATGATGGCGTCGGACTTCATCGCGCTGACCAGTATGTCGATGTCTTTGACCGTCTCCTTCCCGCGCCGGAGGCTGCCTCCCAGTAGCGAGCGTTGCACGTCGGGGTGTGAGGACATTATCTCAAGAATTCCAGTGGCCGCTTCGGCGGCCGTGCTCATGAGGTGACGCCGGGCGTACTTGCGCATTCGTTCGATGCCGGAGAGAATCTTCTCCTGACTCTTTTCGCCAAACCCCGGCAAACCGGCGATCTGATCCGTCCTGGCTGCGAACTCGAGTTCTTCGACGTTCTTGATGCCCAGCTCCTCGTGCAGGGTCTTGACTTTCTTGGGGCCCACGCCGGGGATGCGAAGCATGCCGAGAAGCCCTGGGGGAAACTTTGCGCGCAGCTCCTCGAACTCCGCGAAGGTGCCTGTTTCGAGAATTTCCTCGATGTGTGAAAAGATGCCTTTGCCGATGCCCTGCACTTCGAGCAGGTCGCCGCTTGCGACCATCTCGGCAAGGTCACCGGGAAGATTTTCCAGTTCACGGGCGGCATTGGAGAACGCCCGAATCTTGAAGACGTTGGCGTCCGTTAGCTCGAGCAGGTTCGCCATGTCATCCAGGATGGCGGCGATTTCGGTCTTCGAGATGAGGATTTTTCGGGTCGTGCGCGGCTTCTTTGCTGGGGACTTCCGGTCTTTCTTCATTGCACTGGCGAGATGCCCAACTGCTCCGCTAGCTTGCCGAAATCCGCGGTGTGCCCATCGAGGTCTGCGGCATTGTGCCAGTCGAAACGCCCTTCGCCTCCGCCCGCCGCGGCCAGGTCGTCTTCGTGCTCGATGACGGCGTTCAAACTGATCTTGGTGGGGATCTCGTAATTGCGGGTCGCGTTCGCGCACGCTTTCAGAAAAGGCATCGGTCCGACCGCGAGCGCTCGGTCGATATCCGTCACGTGGCGGCACACGGCGCGCACTGTTTGCTGAATAGGCCCGCGGATGCCGAAGCTGCCGTCTTCGGTAACCACATACAGCTCGTCACTAAACCCGTTCAGGCGCTCCTGCCAGTACACGTCGTCTTTCGACGCGTAACCAGCGATGACAATGGTGTAGCAGCCGTTCTCCTTGTACGCGCGGAGTCGCGTATAGAGCGCCGCAACGCCGAGGTTGTCCGCGACACAGAGAACCTTGCCCTTGGGGCAGAGTTCGTCTTTTTTGCCCATCGGGCCGGTGAGGTCGATCGGGATGTCGGCGGGCTCAAACTTCTTTGTGGGGTCTCCGCTGTTTGCAGAGACGCTGCGGGCCACGATGACAACGGTTCCCTTGTCGGGCTCGAAATCGGCGATGGCATGAGGGGTAAAAAGAACCTGCTCGCCCAGGCGGGCCATGAGAAGCTGCCCGGCGGCGGCGGCCGATGCCACCTCCGGCGCGTCGATTTCGTATGCGGTGTGGCGCTCGGTGAGCTTCTCAGCCGCTATGATCCTGGGCATGACGGGTGGACTCCTCCGGAGTGCGGTGAATCGGAGCGTGGTGAGTTCGGGGCGCAGTATATCACCCGGGCGAAAGACGGCGCCAGTGAAATATAGACAGTGCCTGCGCGTCCTTCCGGCGCAAAGCGTTGCGCAACAAGCAAATTCGTGATAAGCTCACGCATCCCCCAGGCCAGGGGGCCTGCTTTGTAACTCGGTGGCCTGCCATGACTCTGCCAAACTCCCAATTTCATGCGCGCCGCGCGTTCTTCCGAACCGTCCGCATACTGCCACGACTATCGTACCCCGTGCTCTTTCTTGCATTTCTCCTGGTGGCAGTCACAACACGTGTGGCGGGTAGCCAATCGAACTGGAAGTTCACCGACATCACCCGGCAGGCCGGGCTCGTTTACGAACACGGTTACGCGGGGCCCGTGGAGTCCGAGGTCTGGCTCGTTGCAGGGGGTGTCGCCGCGGGTGACTACAATCGCGACGGGTGGGTCGATCTCTATGTCGTAAGGGGCGACATCGGCCCCAATCTCTTGTTCCGAAATCGCGGGGACGGCCACTTCGACGAAGTCGGCGCCGCAGCGGGCGTGAACCTGGACGCGTTCCTGGGTAGTGGCCCGCTGTTCTTCGATTATGATGGCGACGGCTGGCTGGATCTCTTCGTGGGCGCTGTCGGGGCGAGTGATCCGGTCCTCTTTCACAACCGCGGCGATGGCACGTTCGAAGATGTTACCGCTCAGTCGGGTATCGACACGCGTGCGCACACGATATCGGCAACGGCGGGAGACTACGATCGCGATGGGAGGTTGGACCTTTTCCTGACGCACTGGTCCGAGTTGCCCGCAAAAGACCACTTGTGGAGAAACCTTGGTGGCGGGCTTTTCGAATCCGCGGACGACCAGGCTGGGCTCGTGGTTCCAAAGGTGGATCTCGGGAGGGAGTTCTGGTTCACGGCGAATTTTGTGGACGTTAATGGAGACGGTTTCGTCGACCTGCTGCTCTCGTCCGATTTTGGAACCTCTCAGGTCTGGTTGAATGACGGACAAGGCCGCTTTGTAGACGCGACGACCGCTGTCATTAACGACGAGAATGGTATGGGTGGTGCGGTGGGTGATTACGATAACGACGGGGACCTCGACTGGTTCGTCTCGAGCATCTGGGACGAAGACGGCGTCCCGGAAGGTAACTGGGGAATGTCCGGAAACCGGCTCTACCGGAACTGGGGGGACGGTCGCTTCGAGGACGTAACCGGCGAGGCCGGTGTGAGGCATGGTTACTGGGGGTGGGGATCCAGCTTCGCGGATTTGAACAACGACGGTTTCCTCGACCTCGTTCACGTCAACGGGTTCCCGCCGATGGCGACGGACCAGTTCAAGAATGATCCATCACGTCTTTTTGTTTCGAACGGAGATGGCACCTTCACCGAGCGATCGGCGGAACTCGGCTTCGACGATACCGGCCAGGGACGAGGGCTGGTCTGCTTTGATTTCGACCACGACGGAGACCTGGATATTTTCGTAAGCAACAACGGGCAGCCGCCCCGGCTGTGGCGCAATGACGGTGGCAACCTGGGCAACTACTTGACGGTCAGATTGCAAGGGTCGGCGCCCAACTCGGAGTGCATTGGCGCGCGCATCGAGGTAACGGCAAACGGAATGACGCAAATGCGTGAACTTCGCTGCGGTTCGAACTACGTTTCGCAGAACCCGGCGGAAGCGCACTTCGGGTTGGGTAACGCAGATCTTGTCGACAAGGTTCGGATTACGTGGCCCGACGGGTCGGATTCGACGTTATCCAACATCTGGGCCAATCGACGTATCGTTGTGGGCGTTAGCCCGCCGACACGGCTTCCCGGTCCGCGCATCGTCTCCATGCAGCCCAACCCATTCAGTGTGCGGACGACGATCGAAATTGATACGCAGGGACTGGATTCTGACATCCGGATCTACGATGTCACCGGCCGGTTGGTTCGCGCCCTTCACAATTCAGGCCGAACCGGCAGCACTTCTTTTGTTTGGAATGGCCGAGACGATCGGGGACGACCGCTTGCCTCAGGAGTCTATTTCATTCGCGCGAAAACCGTCGAAGGCACGTCCAGCGCACGCGTGACGTTGGTGCGCTGAGGTTGGTCCGGACGAGGCACTGTTGCCCCGCCCGTCTCAGTCACCAAAGTCTGCAGGGCTGAGCATTGCTACCCAGCCTTGTGTCCCCAAAGGCAACCCAACCCCAGTCCTACAGCTTCGCCCCGATCAGCTTGCGGATCGGCTTGCTGAACAGCAAGAAGAGAATGCCGGCTCCGGCCGCCGTCAGCGCCACGGCCATGAACAGCTTGGGCAGCGGCAGCGTTTCGAATTGGCCGCCGATCAGTCCGGCGAACAGGTTGCCGAGCGCCGCACCCATGAACCAGATGCCCATCATCTGACCGACGAGATGTTTGGGCGAGAGCTTGGTAATACTGCTCAGCCCCACCGGGCTGAGGCACAGCTCACCGGTCGTGTGCAGAAAGTAGGTTACGACCAGCCACATCGGGCTCACGTTCCCTTCACCGCTGGTCGTGTAGCTCGCGCCCCACGCCATGACGAGGAACCCCACGCCGAGAAGCGCGAGACCGAGGCCGAACTTGACGGGGATCGAGGGATCGCGCGAGGCGAGGGTCACCCACAGCCAGCCGAACACCGGTGCAAGGATGATGATAAAGAGAGGATTGACCGACTGCAACCAACTCGCCGGTGCTTCCCACCCGAAGACTGTACGGTTTGTGAGCTGCTCCGCAAAAAGGTTCATCGACGAACCGGCCTGCTCAAAACCCGACCAGAAGAGCGCCGCGCCGATGAACAAGAGGAAAATAACGATAACACGCTTCTTCTCCTCCGTATTGAGATGACCGAGCGCAAGTACGTAGAGAAAGTATGCGACCGCCAGGAGGATGACGAATCCGCCGAGCGCTTTGGCGAAACCTTCCAGTGTATACGCCCACACACCCGTCAGCCGCACGATGGCCATCACCGCCGCTATTCCGAGCAGGATACCGACGGCCCGGATCAGTTTTGTCTTCGCCTCTGCGAGCTTTTCCGGCCCGTCATCCGGTGGCAGGCCCACGTCGAACAGGTGCTTGTACCCGTGTTTGTACTGAATAAGTCCCAGCACCATTCCAACACCCGCCGCGCCGAAACCGTAGTGCCAGTTGATATTCTCACCCAGGAAGCCGCAAATCAGCGGGCCGGCCAGCGCGCCGACGTTGATTCCCATGTAAAAAATCGAAAATCCGCGGTCGCGGGCGGCACCACCTTCGGGATAGAGTCCGCCCACAATCGCGCTCACATTGGGTTTCAAGAAGCCGGTACCGATGACGATCAGAATGAGACCGAGGTAAAACGTCGCCGTGCTCGGAATCGCCATCGTGAAGTGCCCGGATGCGATGATGATGCCGCCCGTGAAAATCGCGTTCCGCTGGCCGATCAGCCGGTCCGCGATCCAGCCGCCGGGCAGCGCGACCAGGTAAACCGCCGCCGTGTAAAGGCCGTAGATGGCACCCGCGGTGAGTGTGCTCATCCCCATGCCGCCGTTGATCGTCTCGTTGGTCATAAAGAGGATGAGAATGCCGCGCATGCCGTAGTAGCTGAAGCGCTCCCACATCTCGGTAAAAAACAGGGTAGAGAGGCCGCGGGGTTGGCCCAACCACGTTTCTCCTTTGGGGCCCATGGCGCCGGCGCCGGTTTGGTCACTACTCATGCGTCACTCCTTGGGTCGGATTGAAAAAGACGCGAAAACGTGGACGGATTCTATCGAACGCGTTATGCTGAGTCAAGCAAACTCGTTGCGATAAAGGATTTTAGAGAATCGAGGGGCGAGCGTACCGTATAATCAGTTATTTAATAATAGGTTATGACAGAAAAAAAACAAGAAATCACGCTGAGCTGCCGCGTCGACTCTTACCGGTCCGGCTGGACGGTTCTCGAGTACCTGACCCATCGTTTTCGGTATCACCCGGAAGGCCGCTGGCGTCTGCGTATTCTCGAGGGTCGCGTGCGGATAAACGGCTCCCTGCCGGCCTCCGATTCCCGGGTGCGCGAGAACGACCGGGTCTCTTACACGATCTATCACAATGAGCCCGAAGTGGATTTTCACTACGACGTCGTTTATGAAGACGATCACCTCCTTGCCGTTTCCAAGTCGGGCAACCTCCCCGTGCACGCCAGCGGTATCTTTATCCGCAACACGCTCATCGCCACCTTGAAGAGCCGCTACGGCGACCACATCAACCTCGCCCACCGGCTCGACCGCGAGACCAGCGGCCTCGTGCTCCTCACCAAGAGCCGCGTGGCCGCCCGGCGCCTGGGTCGTATGTTCTCCGAAAGGCGCGTGCGGAAATCCTATCTCGCCGTGGTCCACGGGCGCGCGGCGCGCGCGGAGTTCGAGGTCGACGCGCCGATCGGCAAGGCACCGCATCCCGTGGCCATCGAGCCCCGGCGCGAATCGATGCGCGACGTCGAGAGTGAGCTCAAGGAAGACCTTCCCCGTTATGTTCCCCGCCGCTGCGTGGACTTCGAGAAGGGCAAGGCGGCGAAGACGCTCTTTCGGGTGGAACGGCACCAAGACGGGTTTACCGTATTACACGCCGAGCCGCTCTCCGGACGCACCAACCAGATCCGCGTTCACCTCGAGCACGCAGGTTACCCGATCGTCGGGGACAAAGTGTACGGCGACCGAGAGCGCGACCGGCGTTTTCCCGGACTCACGCGTCAGGCGCTACACTGCCGTTCGCTCGAGTTCGTGCACCCGATGGAGGGAGAAGGCGAGGGCGGTGTGCCGCTGAAACTGGAAGCGGGTGTACCCCGGGATCTCGAGGGTTTGATTGGGTGAGCGCCCGCTCCGGTGGCGCCGTTGGCGTAGCGGCGCCTGGTTGGCGGGCGCACCTGGTATCGGGTGGCGCCTGGGTGGTCTGGCGGCGCTCAGGTGACCGGCAGATCGACGATCGTCAGTCTCGTTCCTGAGTCTGTGCGAACGGCGAGCCGTTTTTCGATGAATTCCACTCGGACGTAGCCCAGCAAGAGTGGTTTCCCGAGGATCGGGGAATAGACGGCCGACGTAATCCATCCCACCGGCTTTTTCTCGGCACCCCCACCGGTTTCGCCGCCGACCTCTCCGCCGCCGGGGGTGGCCACGTTGTCGGCTGGATAGAGCTTTGCTCCCGCTGGAAATAGGTCGCCAAGATCGAGCGCCTTCACCACCGGCTCCGCGCGCTCCTTGAGGCCCGTTTCGTCGTAGTTGTTGATCTCGCCCGCGAATTCGCCGCGCAGCTTCTCGAGCTCCTCCGGCAGGTCGTCGTCATCCACCGTCAGTCCCACCAGCATGCGGTTTACGTGGCCCCGGTGGTGCAGCCTGGTCAGCGTTTCCTGCCCGTGAAAACATCCCTTCGTATAGCTGATCGCGGCGCCCAGCCGCGATTCATCGGGAAAGTTTTCGTCGCTGAAATCCACACCGTGCCAGGGCAGGCCGTGTTCGACGCGGCGCATGTTCCACACCGTGCTGCCGACGGGGAACCCGTCGGTGCCGCGGCAGGCCTGCACCAGGTAACGCCACACACGCTGCAGGTCCGCGGCGGGCACCAGCAAATGATAACCGTCCTCTCCGGTCACGGAATTCTTCATCAAGTACACGTCCGCGTCTTCGAAGCGGCGTTCTACCGCCTGCAGGGGTTCTTTCGGAAACGGGCCCTTGGCAAAGAGTCTCCATAAAGTGTCGTCTAGCTTGGGACCTTCGAGAGCGAGAACGCCGAAGCCGGACGATGCGTCCTCGACGGTGACGTCCTCCATGATGATGTGCTTTTGCAGAACGTCGTTTGCCGCCGCGGCGTCTCCCTGCGCGACAAGTATGAGAAATTCGTCGTCTCGCGCAAACACGTAGAGCTCAGCAATTATCTTGCCTTTGACGGTCGTGATCAACGAGTGGCACCCGCGGTCTTTTTCCAACGCGGCGACGTCGTTGGTGAGCATCGCGTTCAAGAAGCCCGCGCGGTCTTTTCCCGTAACGCGCAGGACGGCCCAGTGGGTGAGGTCGACCAACCCGACATAGCGGGTCAGCGCCTGGTACTCGGCCGCCGGGTGAATGAAGTACGCGGGGTAGGGCACGCCGAACGTATCGGAGAGCGACACGCCTTCTCTCTTGTAAATGTCGGCGAGCATGGCGTTATTGTAACGCAATCTCACTTATAATCAATCGGAACCACGAAGGGCATGCCGTCCGGAATCATGTGGGCGACAAAGGGAGTGGTGCCCAGCGCCTCGCCGTCGATTTGCACGGGCAGCGGTGGGTCGGCCGTAACGCGGATACGTTCCGCCTGAAAGTGTTTGAGGTCGCCGTAGCCGTGGTAGCGTTTGGTCAGGATCTTCAACAGCACGATGATCGATCCCAGGAAGGAGCGGCTGGACATTACCATGATGTTGAGCTTGCCGTCGTGGGCGTCGATGTCCGGAGCGACGGCCCAATCGATGGCCGCAATGCTGCCGATGTTGATGGCCATAACGGTGTGAGCCTTGATGCGCCGCACCCTGTTGTCCAACTCGAGCTCGACCTTGACCGGACGCACGGTAAAGAAATGTTTGGCCCCCGCCAGCAGGTAAGCGAAGAACCCCAGTGATTTCTTCAAGTGCTGCGGTGTGTCGTGTATCAACCGCGCGTCGTAGCCCGCTCCCACGACGAACACGAAATGCCGGTCGTGTTCAGGCAGATACCCCACGTCGAACCGCTTGACCTGGCCCGTCGAAATCAGGTCGAGCGCCTTCTTGAGGTCTACGGGTATGGAAAAAGCGCGCGCCGTGACGTTGCCCGACCCGGTCGCGATCTGCGCCAGCGGCACCTGCGCACCGCTCCGCATGATGCCGTCCACGCATTCCCGAACCGTTCCATCGCCACCCACGGCCACGACCAGATCGAATCCTTCGGCGTGCGCCGAGCGGGCCCAGCGCAGCGCGTCACCGGCGCCCTCCGTTTCACGGAATTCGAAATCCAGGTTTTGTTGCGTGAAATATTCGTCGACGCGGCGGGGTACGTTGCTCAGCTTGCGCTGCCCGGCAGCGGGGTTGAAAATAACAAGGATACGGCGATAGTCCGGCATGACGCTCCGAAATGACTGTAGCGTCAACGAGGCGATTTTGCAAGTGTGTGCTGCGGTTGGGCTTGACACCTGTCCCGTGGCCGGCGGCCGTACCCGCGGCGCCGGGGCCCTTAAGACTCGCGGGATGATTGACCTTCGTCATGTTGGCGGACCGCTCCGGTTGTGCTAGCCTTGTTTCAACAACAAGGAGGGGGCTATGAAGCGTGTGGTTTGTTTCTTGGTGGCAATGGCGCTTTTGCCGGAGCTTTCTTACGCGGCGGAGCGCGGTGGTGTGGAAATGCCGGAGACAGTCTCGCTCGATGGCACAGACCTGGTACTCAACGGGATGGGGTTACGGAAGGCGACGTTCCTCGGCATCAAGGTCTATGCGATGGGTTTGTACCTCGAAGAGACGTCCCAGGACGCGGAGGCGATCATCAACTCGACCGGGACCAAGAAGATTGTCATGCACTTCGTTCGTGACGTCGGCGCCGACAAACTTAAAAAGGCCTGGCAGGAAGGGTTCGAAAAGAATTTTCCCGACGCTGCCGGCGTCCAGGAGGAGCTGAACGCCTTCAAGGAGAGCATGAGTGATGTGAAGGACGGTGAGAGCATCATTCTGGACTTCGTCGGCGAGCGAGTGAACGTGAGCTATGATGATACGGAAAAGGTGTCGATCGAGGGTGAGGGTTTCCAGCGGGCGTTGCTCTCTGTCTGGCTCGGTCCCAAGCCGCCCAACAAGAGCCTCAAGAAGGGAATACTCGGGATAAAAAAGAAGAACCGCACCAACCTGCGCTAGCGGGGTGCGGCCGTGCCCACCGGCGGGAGGTGGTGGGGTCAATCGTCTCCACCTCCCACCAGTAGTCTCTTACTGTCCATTGTTGTCCTGGTTTTCTCGCTTCTCCAGGGCAGACGAAACCAGCAAAGCGATGCCGATTCCAAGGGGAACGAGTCCCCATACTCCACCGTCGGTACCTGCCGTGGCCCACAGGGCGATGGTCAACATGGCCCCCCCCGCCACCATGACAAGCCCGCGCGTGCGGTGACTGAGGTAGGTGGTCCGCTGCTGCTTGACCGGCTCGCCCGGCAGCTCGATGCCCTTCTCCATGGCGATGAGTCGTTCCTTGTGTTTCAGTTCCTTCCTGCGTCCCGACATGATGACGGCGACGATCGCAATCGCCACACCACCGAAGATAAACAAGAGTGGAATACTCGCCCAAATCGCTTGGTCACCCATGATTACGTCTCCTTTTTTCGTGCGATTGCCCACCAGCGATTTGGCTGGCAGCCCGGCAATCTGGTTTGGTTGACTCCCTTCACCCGCTATGACCGCCCGGGCGGTCCGAAAGTTTCAAGAATCTTGTAAGTCGTTAGAATTTAGCAAGATATGGTGGGTAGGTGATGAAACGGGTGTTCTCATGCTCAGACAGTCCTCGGCGCACGAGCTGACTGGCTCACACACAGTCGGTTGCGCGCCTGCCGCACTGCTCCGCAGCATTTCGCTCATTGTGGCCAGCTGTCAGTGCTCAAGAACTCGCCTGAGAACACCCGTTTCATCACCCACCTGAAGACACGCGAAATCTTCCCCGCTCCCCGAACCGGTCCATTATAATCGAAATGCTTGCAACAAAGGGTCTCCGGAAACGGTCTCATATGCAGGGGGAACCGGCTTTTGACAGGGGAGAACGATGCGCAACTTGTGGCCAAATCATTGCAGGGCAATGAGAAAGCGTTTCGGATACTGGTCGAAACCCACCAGCCCATGGTCTACGCGGCCGTGCGCGGGGTCCTCGGCGCCCGCGACGATGTCGACGACGTCGTACAGGACGTTTTCATCAAGGTGTACCGGGCCCTGGACCGATTCCGGTCGGACGCGAAGCTATCGTCCTGGATCTATCGCATCGCCAAGAACGAGGCAATCGACGCCTACCGGCGGACCCGGCGCGGGCACCAGTCCGTCGAGGACATGGAACTCGCCGCCCCGGCCGGCGCACGGCCGGACGAGCAATTCCGGCGGGAAGAACACCGGCAGCACCTGGAGATCTACCTGAGCCGGCTGGATGAAAGTTACCGGATGGTACTCGAACAGCGTTACATGGGTGAAAAATCGTACGCGGAAATCAGCGAGATAATGGGGCTTCCCCTGGGGACGGTAAAATCATATATCCATCGCGCGAAAGCCGAGCTGAAGAAGATGATGACCGAGCCGGGTGCCGGGGAGAATGAGAGCGTGCGGACGCCCTGAACCCGTTACAATAAGTACTACACGCAAGAAGATGATATGAAATGCGATCAGATAGAATTGCTGTTTCCCGCCTATGTCGAAGGGGACCTCTCCGCGTCCGAGACGGCGCGGGTCGAGGACCATGTGCGGTCTTGCCCGGTGTGTGACGAGTCACTTGCCGAATACCGCAAGCTCGAAGGGCTCTTGCTGGAGCGCAGGGAATCCCGTCCTCCGGCGGCGCTGACCGCGCGGCGTGTCGTACGGCGCCTTGGCCTCGTCAGGAGACGGCGCCCGGCGGGCGTGCTCGCGGTTATCCCGCGTATGGTTGCGGCGTTGAGCGGACTGCCGGGAATCATCAGCGGGTCGCTGATCGGTGCGGGGATTCTGTTGCTGTTCGTGGGAGATGCAGCGCGAAGTTCTGTCTCGCAGTTCGGAGCTGAGTTCCTGAAGCGTATGCCCGTCGCGGTCGATCAGCTGCTGCTCGCGATCGACCGGCTCACGCGCTCGCTTGACACATCGACCGGTGGTCAGGAATGGGTACCGCTCGCCGGTTATCTCGGCGTATTCCTGGTGGTCGCCTCGATGGGCAGTTGGATGGTCTTGCGCTTCGTGCGCGAGTAACCACGAACAACCCACCCTTCTCAAATCTTTTGGTCGAAGTGCCCGTGCCTACGTGCGATGTAGCGCAAACGCTTCTTTCACGAGTTTCCGAAATTCCTCTCTTCGAATGTCCTTTCCTTCCCAAATCTTGACGTGACGGAGCTTCTTGCCGTGGCCTTGGAGGAGCTTTTCGGGGTCGGAGAGTCGCACGCCGTTGTAAAAACCCAGGTCGACGTGCTTGCGGAGTGGTGTAATGTAACAAACGATGCCTTCATCTTCGTACGTAATGGTGCGCCAGCCGTGCTTCACCGTTTCTCTTGCTGTGGGAGCCGCCTTCGAAACAATTTTTCTCAAGGTTCCGACCAGCGTACGAACCTCTGGCGTGCTCCCACTCAACAATTCTGTGATTTCTTTTTCGGCACCCATAGGGCACCACCTCCTTTACGTGGAAAACGACAGCGTAATCCCCTACTATTAAGATAATCACCCTCTGTAGAAAGGATAGCACATTTGGCGCGGGTTCTGAAGACCGGCGAACACGTTTTGTTACAATCATTTAGACGCATGCTCGCCGCCAGGCGGGTGGGTACGCGCGGGGTCGTGGTCGGGGTCGGCGATGACACCGCCGTCTTGCGCCCACGGGCCGGACAGGATCTGCTCTTCACTACTGACGTTCAGGTAGAAGGCCGCCACTTCGAAAGGGATTGGCTCAGCGGTTTCGACCTCGGATGGCGGTTGGCGGCAGTCAATCTGAGCGACATCGCGGCGATGGGTGGCGTGCCGCTCTACGCGCTTGTGGCGCTCGCCCTGCCTGAAAATCTCGACCTCAAGTACGTCAAGAGCATCGAGCGCGGCGTGCGCGATCACCTCGCCGCGTGGCGTGCAACAGTTGTCGGCGGCAACGTATCAGGGATCGATGACACAATCGTGTGCGATCTCACACTCATCGGCTCATGTGCGAGGGGAAAGGCGTGGAAGCGCAACTGCCGCCCGAACCTCGATGCCGTCGTCGTCGTCGGAAACCTCGGTGATGCGGCGGCTGGCTACGACGTTCTTGCGAGGGGACGTAAGAGAAACGGGCGTGGCAAAATCATTCGCGCGTTCCGGAAACCACGGCCGTTGCTCGATGTCGCCCGGCTGCTCACGGGCGAAAAGGCTGTTCACGGCGCGATAGATGTGAGCGACGGGTTTTCATCCGACCTCATTCATATTTGCGAGGGCGGGGACGCGGGTGTCGAGGTGGACAGCCGGCAGCTGCCGCTGTCGAAAGCGCTGCACAACTTTTGCAAGGCGAGTGGGGGTGTACCGCTGCGGTACGCAATGGATGGTGGTGAAGACTATGCGCTCATACTGAGTGTCGATGCGAAACGCGCGGAAGTGATCGCAAACAAAATAGAGGACTCCACAGGTGTCACCGCCCGCGTCGTGGGGCGCTTCACTGCCCGCAAGGGTGCCTACTACCTGCTCGGCGAACGCGGCCGGCGGACCCGTATCGTGCCCGGCGGCTGGGACCATCTTGCGCGCGGTGCGCCGGAGCACGGCACACCAAAGAGGGGTTGATCGCGGCGCTCGCCGCCCCGGGGGCTTTCTTTTCACGGGCGGATTTGTTATAGTGCGGGGACGGCGGCGTGTCCGTCTCTTCGGGCCGCATAGCCCTAACCAATTCTCATATAAAAAAATACAAAATATGACCATCGCCACGACACAGATGCGGCACCCCTCTCCGGCGCGCTACCGGGTTGCGATCGAGACCCTCGGGTGCCGGCTCAACCAGGCCGAAACGGCCGTGCTCACCCGTCAATTTATGGACAGGGGTTACGAGTGGGTGGAGAAAAGCGACGATGCAGATCTCTGTATTATCCATACCTGCGCGCTGACCTCGCATGCGACGTCCAAGTGCCGGCGCTTGATCCGTTCCGTCATCCGCCGCAACCCGGACGCGTGCGTCGCGGCTGTTGGCTGCTACGCGCAGGCCGACGCAGAGGAACTGCGGGAAATAAGGGGCCTCGATTACATCGTGGGAACATCGGAAAAGATGCGCCTCGCCGATATCATTCCGTATCCGGTCAAGCTGCCGGAACCGGTGGTGGTTCGAGGCAAGGCGTCGCGCCACCGCTTTACGATCGAGGGGGCGGGGTATTACCCGCTGCACACGCGGGCCAACATCAAGGTGCAGGAAGGCTGTGACTTTGTGTGCTCGTTTTGCATCATTCCTAAAAGCCGTGGACCAGCGCGGAGCCGGGACTTCGACGATATTCTGCGCGAAGCGCGGTTGCTCGTGTCGGAAGGTCACCGGGAGCTTATCATCACGGGGGTAAACGTCGGTACGTACAACGAACGAGGGCGGACGCTCGCTGACGTGGTTGATGCGCTGGACGACGTCGACGGGCTCGAGCGAATCCGTATGAGCTCGATCGAACCCACCACGATCGAAGAGCGCCTGGTTCGTCGCATGACTGACGGCTCGAAGTTCTGCCCGTACCTTCATGTTCCGGTGCAGAGCGGGGACGACGGAATAGTGGAGAAAATGCGGCGCAAATATTCGGTACGGGAGTACGTCGAATTCATGGAAGGTGCCGTCGCGCGGGTCCCGGACGTCGGTCTCGGGACAGACGTCATAGTGGGCTTTCCCGGCGAGGACGAACGCGCGTTCGACAACACGTATCGGCTGATCGAACGGCTGCCGTTCAACAACGTGCACGTGTTCAGCTTTTCGGCCCGGAAAGGAACAGGCGCCTATCGCATGGGCGATCGGGTGCCGGGTGACGTGATTGCCGAGCGCAGCCGGGCGCTGCACGAGCTCGCCGCGGAGAAGAAAAAGGCGTTTTATGAAATGCAGATTGGCCGCACCGTGGACGTCCTGTTCGAGGAGCGGCGGAGCGACGGATGCTACGTCGGGTTCACGGATAACTATGTCAAGGTTGCCGTGCAGACGCGGCTCGAACTCGCCAACCGTTTCGGTGCCGTTCGCGTGACGGCGGTGGATGAGCCGGAGCGACACCGCCCGCTGCTCGCCGCCGGCGAGTTGATCGCTGCTGAGGGGCTTGCGGATAGCAGAGAAGGGCGTTATACGCAGGCGCTACGGCGTGGGTGTTCTCAAGCGAGTTCCGCAGGCGCGCAACCAAATGCGTGCGAGCAGGAGGCTCGTGCGCCGAGGACTGTCTGAGCATGAGAACACCCACGCCGTAGCGCCTGCGGGCGGGCCGATCACTGACAGGACCCGCGCCGTCCATGGGCGATCCGGAGCGAACGGGCCGCGACGATGCCGATGTCCCGCAAGCCCCTGGGAGCAAGGCCGTATGAAAAAGCTAAACGTCTACGTCGAAACCTACGGTTGTCAGATGAACGAGTACGACAGCGAGCTCGTCCGTTCCATCCTGAACCAGGCAGGCCACGACATGACCGCAACCGAGCAGGATGCCCAGGTCATCCTCATCAACACGTGCGCCATCCGTGAGAACGCCCATACCAAGATCTACCACCGCCTGCAGCAGCTGAAACATCTCAAAGCCAAAAAGAAGTACCCGGTGACCATCGGCATCCTCGGCTGCATGGCGCAGAACCTGCGCGACGATTTGCTGGACACCCATCACGAGGTCGACTTCATCGCCGGCCCCGACAGTTACCGTGAGCTGCCGCGCCTGATCCGCGACACCCGGGCGAGCGGTGAGAAGGGTTTCGCCCTCAAGTTGTCCCGCACCGAGACGTACTCGGGGGTCGACCCGCATCGCGGCGGGGGTATCAACGCATGGCTCGCCATCATGCGCGGGTGCGACAACATGTGCACGTTCTGCGTGGTGCCCTTCACCCGCGGCCGCGAAAGAAGCCGTGACCCCAAAGGCGTACTCGCCGAAGCCGAGTCCCTCGCGCAGGCCGGGTACAAGCAGGTCACGCTGCTTGGCCAGAATGTCAACTCGTACAAACACGGCGGCTACGATTTCGCCGATCTCGTACAAATGGTGGCCGATGCACCGGGCATCGAGCGCGTGCGTTTCACCTCGCCGCATCCCAAGGATTTTCCGGAATCCCTCCTGCGAGTAATAGGCGAGCATCCCAACGTGTGCCATCACATTCACCTGCCGCTGCAGTCCGGCAGCGACCGCGTGCTGGAACTCATGAAGCGCACTTACACCGTGGAGTCCTTCAAGGCGCTGGCGGCGCGCATGAGAGAGACGATTCCCGGTGTGGCGATATCGACCGACATCATCGTTGGATTTCCCACGGAATCGCAGCGGGATTTTGAAGATACCTGCCGGATAATGGAAGAAATGCGTTTCGACTTCGCCTTTATTTTCAAATACTCGGAACGAAAGGGCACCTGGGCCGAGAAGAATCTCGAAGAGGACGTGACACCCGAGCAAAAAACAGAACGCATCGTATTCCTCGTCGAACTGCAAAAGCGCATCACCGGTGAAAAAAATCAGGAGCTCGCGGGACAGACATTCGAAGTGCTGGTCGAAGAAGCCGCCAGGAAACAACCGGACTGCCTCATCGGGCGTACCGACACCTTCAAACCCACGGTCTTCCCGCGGGAGAGCTACGACATCGGTGACCTGGTCGATGTAAAGATCGAGAAGTCGCGCGGCGGCACGCTCTTTGGCCGCGCCGAGGGTTACAGTCCGAAGCACACGCAATCTGGGCCTTCACGGGAGAGGACCGCTGGCAATGCCGGATGAAATGTGGGCGCTGGTGTTCGACCGCGCCAAGGACGATTGGGAAGCCTCGAAGGGCCTGCGCAAGGTCCGCGTGGAGCGGCCGGTGCTCGATGAAGCGAGAGACCCGCAGGATGCGAATAACGTCATCATTCGAGTTCTGTACACTGGCTTTTGCGGTTCCGACCGCGGGATCTGGTTTCGCGACTCGTTCAAATCGATGATCTTCGAATCGCTCGACAAGGAGAAGAAGGACGTTCGTGTCGTCGGTCACGAGTTGCTCGGCGAGGTGGCAGCGGTGGGATCAGGGGTCAAGGACGGCTTCGGTTACAAGGTCGGTGAAATGGTGGCGGCCGAATCGCACATCACGTGCGGTCATTGCCACCAGTGCCTGCGTGGGGATCGGCACGTCTGCGACAACGAGCGCATCATCGGCTTCAACCGGGACGGATGTTTCGCGGAGTACATCAAACTGCCCGCTGCTGTGTTGTGGCGGACGGATCGCGACAAAATCAAGCCTATCGTGGGGGCCATCCAGGAACCGTTTGGTAACGCGGTACACGCGGCGACCAAGGTCAACCTGCGCGGCAAGAACGTCGCGATCTTCGGATGCGGCACCATCGGACTCTTCACCATTTTGACCGCTCGGGCGCTGGGCGCGTCGAAGATAATCGGCATCGAGCCCAACGAGGGAAACGCGCACATGGCCGAGACACTCGGCATAGACAGGATAATCCGGTTCACGCCGGTGAAATCCTGGCGGAGCAATCCCGAGGTGGTACAAGCGGTCAGGGACTTTGGCGAGGACGGAGTGG
>JAZGDW010000091.1:0-13450 GCA_036478295.1 Candidatus Krumholzibacteriia bacterium | reverse complement strand
CAAGACTCGATGACGTAACGTACTGCACCATGGTGCGGGGATTGTCCACCGAGAAGTCATCTTCCGGGTCTTGCCAGTCGGAAAAGAGAAGATAGCGCGTGCCCTTGTGTGACATGACGAACGGATTCTCCGCCTGGCCACCGGTCGTTTGTGCTCCGATGCCGGTTGCCAGTCGACGCGTGGCATTAATGTACCCCGCACCGGTCCAGTTAGTCAGATCCGTTGAGTAGGCGACGGTTACCACACCGAATTGATTGGTACTCTTCGCCGTGATGAACATGACCCAGCGCTGATTGGCCGCATCCCAGATGACGAACGGATCCCGGCACTGCTGATTGAACGAACCAGGCGCCTGGCCCCATGTGGTCCAGCTTTCATCGCATTGGTAGATGCAGCCGTCGCCGGATGTCCCGGGGCAGTTGTTGATCGGAACCCGCATCCAGGTCGTGAGGTCGATCGATGTTGCCACGCCGATCCGCTGCTTTGCATCCGCCCCGCGGCCTTCGACTCCCGTGTAGAACATGAAGTACGTATTGCCTACCTTGACGATGTGGGGGGCCCAGAGATTCTGTGCATCCCAGCCGCTCGGGTTTGTGCGCAGCGCAATGCCGACGTAGTCCAGGGTTTGGACATCGCTCCAGATGTAGTGCTCGATCTCGTTCTCAGCACCTAAGCCCTCGTTGTGGAAGAAGAGGTGGTAGACACCGTTGCCGTCCTGGATCCAGGTGTGGTCGGCGATGTCATCGTCCTCATCGTTGATTGTCGGAAAATCCTCATCTAGCAGATTCCCGTCGCCGTCGTCGTCATCCGATTTCGACTGCAAGAAGATCGGGCCGGCGCCATCGCCACAGCAAATGGTCCTGGCTGAGTCGGCGCGGTTGTCGTCGCAACCCAGTGTGACAAGCAAGGAGAGAAAAACGAGGCCCGCGGTCGCGAGGCCCAGGACTCGAACGCCCGTGCGTGTCCGCAAGACACGATTGGATGCAATGTGAGTGGATCGGGGGAAACAGTTGGCTCCCCCGGCAGCAAGGTCAAAAATGCGAACCAAGCCCCACCTCCTCGTATCGTGTGCACGATCCTCAACGATAACAGTGGGTTCGTTCCGCTCCTTTTCCAAGGCTCAAAGGGGTCGATGCGCTGCGAGCCGCCGCGAGTCGAATTATACCACAGGTGGCCTGCCAGTTCAGCCTGTTTTGTAGCCGGGACGACCTTGCTCTAAAACTCGAACCCAAACCCGACTCGCCAGACCCGGTGCTGCTCGAACACGGTTGGATCGTTCACGGGTACGAAGTCATTGACGCCGTCGTCATCGATATCCTGAAGGTACGCGCCGCCGTACCGTCCGGTCTCGGTCAGGTACGCGCCGTCATCCATGTCAGCCACGACCATGTTTGGTGTGACCTGGGGTGCTATGCCCCCGGGCGTCACGATGTCTTCATCCAGTAGATTTCTGCCCTCGATGAATAACGTCAGCTCGCGCCCGTAGATGTTGAACCGTTTCCGTCCTTGCAAGCTCAGGCGGTGGACCGCATCGTGGCGCCGCGAGTTTTCAAGCTTGGGGTCCTGCAGTCGCCCGAACCGGTTGACCGGCGTCCACGGCAGCCCGCTGCCGAACTGGTACGTGATGGTCGTACCCCAGTTGTTACGCTCCCGGAACCGCAAATTGAGGTTGAAGGTATGGCGCTGGTCCCAGTCCAGTGGTAGTTCGTCGGTGGGCAGGTGCGTCAGCCCGGCCGCCGAGCGCCCGAAGTCCGCGTCGCTCGCCACTCCGTCGGCAAACGAGTAGGTATAGTACGCTTCGAAACCAAAGCGGCGGGTGAGGCGTTGCTCGAGCGCGAGCTCGAGCCCCCGCGAACTGGCATACGTCCGGTTTATGTATCGCCGGCTCTGGATTCCCGTTGAATCATCGGTCACACGCGTCGACGAAACCAGACCAAAGATGTCCTTGTTGAAAATCACAAAGTTGCCGACGGTATTCTCGGTGAACTGATGTGAGATCCCCGCCTGGTACGACACGGTAAGTTCGGGTTCGAGGTTTGGGTTGCCCAGGGCGCCAATCGCCCCGATGGCGTCCTGCGTCGCGAAGAGAAACGCCCGGCTGGCCCATTGGGTAAACCGGCCGTAGTGAAAGAAGAACTTGTTACGGTCACTAATAGGGAACGCAACGCCCAACCGGGGTGACCAGTTCGTCTTGTACTTTTGAACCTCTCGTTCGATCTGTGAGTTGGCGATTTTGACCTCGTCGGTGTTACCCGTCGAAAAGTACTCGAAGCGCATGCCGGCATTGGCGACGAGACCTTCGTATTCCCATTTGTCCTGAAGATACACTGCCCCCTCGGTGTTGAAGTTGTGAAAGATGTTCACGTTTCGGCCCTGTTGAATCGTGCCGCTCAACGGGTCACGCCGCTGCTGTGCCGGAAACACACGATTGTCGTTGTTGAGATCGTTGTAGATGAACTGAAGTCCCGTCTTTATCCGGTGCCCCGCCAATCTCTCCGACGTGACGTCGCTTCGGAAAAGGTACTGGATCGATTTGCGTTTCGTGTAGACGGGAAAGTCGTAGGCCGTCACGAAGTACGGATGGTCGGGGTCGGTGTACCAGGCGGCCTGTGAGACGCCCCCTTCGAGAAAGGTGCCGCCGGGCAGGGTGACCGGCAACCCGGCAGAAGCATAGTCTTGCGGCGCCTTGCCGCCAACGCTGCGTGTCAGGTTGAACTCCAGGCGACTAAGGCGGATCGTATAGAGCACCTTGTCGGAAATACTGTGATTGAACGCGAGTTTGAGTTGAAGGTTGTCTGTCTTGACGTCCGGCGACCGTGTGGCGGAGTTGAAGAACACGAACGACGAATCCTCTCTTTCATGGCTGAACTCGCTGAACGGAAATTGAAAGCCCTCAAAGAGTACCCAGGGCTTGCGACCTACCTCTCCGCCGCCGGTGACCGCCTCGTCCCACAGAATCGTTACTCCGTTGACATCGACGGCACGAAAGTTCTCATGGACCACCCGCTGCTGTTCGCCCGTCTCGGGGTCGCGGACGAGCTGTTCGACAACCACCCGCCGGGGATTGGGCGGCTTGCCGGGGTCGTTTACATCATCGAGCCACGGCCCCGCGTACTGAATGGAAATGCCGCCGAAGGTGAATACGTCGTGGCCGGTGCCGGTATCGATGAGCTGCTGGAAGTAGTACACCTTGCGGGCGTATCCCTGGATGTTCCAGTTGTGGTGGTACTCTTCGCGGCGTGAACGCTGGGCGATTGCTTCGCCCGTCAGCTTGACGCCGCCCCGCTTCCACGAGAGCTTTGACTGGAGGTTCAAGCTGTGCGACATGCGGTCACGTGCTTTTAGCCAGCTGAGTATGCGGTTCTTGTGTTCGCGGCGCGGCTCAATCGAACTATTCTCTCCGTCGAGAAACGTCGCCTCCGTGGATATGTAGTACCGCAGGTTCTCGACCGGCGTCGGACCGCCGAAACCCAGGCTGAAGTTGTCATAGTTCGTATACGTCCTGTCCGCGCGGCCGAAGTCGTCTGTCATGTAACGAAGCTCACCGGCAAAGTGCTTGCCCCCCTCGCGCGTTTGAATCTTGAAGATCGCTGCCTGCGCGTTGCCGTATTCGGCATCCATGCCACCGGCGATGAACTCCGTCTCGGCGGCCGCCAGCCTGCCGATCGCGATGGAGCCGTTGGCGAGCGGATCCATTAAGAGCACGCCGTCGTTTTGCGTCTGAATTTCATTGGGCCGGCTGCCCTGTACGTAGTATTGGTCACCCCATCGAACCACGCCTGCCGAATGTTCCAGGAGATCGTATATTGTCTCGATCGCCGTCTCCGTGATCTGTTCCTTGGACTTGATCGTGACCGTGTGCGACGCTCCAGTGTCAATCCGCGGTTTTCTGCCGATTACTTCGATGACCGGCACTACCGCAACGATGGTTTCCGCCAATGCGAAGGAAAGCTCGGTGGCCTGGTTGGCATTGACGGCAACCATTGAGCGTGAGACAGTCTTGAATCCCATCATGGACACGTTCAGCTGGTAGGTGCCGACGGGAACCCCCTCGACGACAAACCGGCCGTCATCCATGCTCATCGCGCCCTTTCCAGTACCCACGACAATGATGTTCGCCCACGCCAGGGGATGATTCGTCTTCTTGTCGACAACCTTTCCTTTGATGGTCCCGCGCGACTGCGCGTACACGCGGTTACCTGCGAAGCAAAACGCCGTGGCGGCGATCGATACGATGGCGAGAACTCTAACAGCAGTGCTTCTCGACATGTCCCCCCCCTTTTTTGACCTACCTCTCGGTCGACGGGTGGGGCAGCCGGGATTTTGGAGTCCCTCGAGCGATGGGACCCGGGTGTGGGGTTACAAATAAGCCAAGAACCTGTGTGGGGTGGTAACTCTATGTGGGGTTTGCGCTAAGCGCGGCGTGCGGGTGAAGCGTGAGGTCGAAAGTGCGCGAGCAACCGGGCTGACTTTCGCCGGAAATATGGTAAGCCGGTCGCGTGATGTCAACGGATTCCGGTGCGGATTGTACTCCCCCCCCCCCGGCGGTCAGATCGACAGAACCGTTGACTTGTGGGCGCACCGGAAAACTATTTGAGAAGCGTCATTTTCTTGGAGCGTGTGACCTTGCCCATCCGCAGCCGGTACATGTAAACGCCGGACGCGACCGGGCTGCCTGAGTTGTTCGTTCCGTCCCAGGTTACTTGCCGGCTCCCCGCGGGGACCGCACGGTCGACCAGTGTGCGAACCAGTTTGCCGGAAGGTGAATAAACGTTCAGCGTGACGTGGGCTGTCCGCGGAAGCGTGTACCGAATTGACGTTACCGGATTGAACGGGTTGGGATGGTTTTGAAACAACTGCGCCGCCAGAGGCGCTCGCTCGGCTTCTACGGGTGCCGAGCGGATTTCGCCGGATTCCGCACCCAACACGGCGAGCGTGTAACGGTAGCGCACGGCCGGAACTGCGGTCATGTCGACATAGCTTCGGGCCGTGCCCGCCAGGGGCTGCTCATTTAACGGACTCTCGATTGCATCGTCAAGCCTCGACCGGTAGAGGTAAATGCCGTTGACGGGCTCGTCGGCGAACAGCGACCAGGCGAGTTCGATACCGTCGTCGACCGGTGTCGCACGGAAATCGGTGATAAAAACGGGTGTCACGGTATCATCTTGCCAGCGAAGAATGGTCCCGGATGTCCCAACGACGACTGCTGTCCCGGCGCCCGTGCATGCGACGCCCTGGAGCGTCACCGATGCCCCACTCGTTTGCCGGGTCCATGTGATTCCCCCGTCGGTCGTGCGAACAATCGCACCCCCGATTCCCGCTGCGACTCCCGTCAAGGCATCTGCGAAGGAGACGTCGAGGAGATAGGCCGAATCATCGCACAACTGCTGGAACCATGTGCTGCCCCCGTTTGTGGTCCGATAAATCCGGCACCCTCCCGCAACCACTGTGCCCGTCATGGCATCGGTGAACGAAACGCCAGTGAGATGGGCTGATATCCAGACCGCTTGCCTGTTCCAGGTGCTCCCCCCGTCGTCGGTGCGCAAGATCGTGCCCCAGTTGCCCACTGCGGTGCCCGTCATGGCGTCGGTGAACGAGACCCCATGGAGATGGCGGGTGTTCCCGCTCGCGAGCTTGACCCACCTGTTTCCCCCATTGGTGGTTCGTACCATCACGCCATCTCGTCCCACGGCAATCCCGGTCATGGCATCGGTGAAGGAAACTCCCGAGAGCCACTCGGTCGCCGGGCTCGTCTGGCCGACCCAGGTGCTCCCGCCATCAGTCGTGCGGAGAATAGTCCCGGCGTATCCGACAGCAGTTCCGGTCATGGCGTCGGTGAACGAAACGTCAAGAAGCGTTTCTGTCGTTCCGCTCGTTTGGCTCACCCAGGTGCGCCCGCCATCGCCCGTGCGGAGAATCGTCCCGCCGGATCCCACGGCCGTTCCCGTCATGGCATCGGTGAACGAGACTCCCTGAAGCGCGGCCGTCGATCCCATGGATTTGCGTTCCCACCCGGTCCCTCCATCGATGGACCGGACAATTGTCCCGGAGGATCCCACGGCAGTCCCCACCGCACCGGCAAACGAAACGCCGAAGAGCGTCTCTCCCGTCGCGCTCGGCCGACTCTGCCAGGTGATCCCGCCATTTGTCGTGTACAGGATCGTCCCTCCGTTTCCAACGACAACGCCCCTCATGGCATCGATAAACGAGGCTCCATGGAGCGATGCGAAGGTCGAACTCGTTTGAAGGTTCCAGGTAGTGCCGCCATCGTTTGTGCGGAGAATTGTCCCGGCATAGCCAACGATCGTCCCGTTCCACACGTCAGTGAACGAAACGTCATAGAACGGGGGACACTCCGGGCCGTGCTTGGTCGGAAAACACGGTACGCGGCTGGCCTGAGTAACCCAGGTGTTCCCGCCATCGACCGTGCGGAGAATCGTGGCCTCGTAGCCCACGGCCGTTCCCGTCATGGCATCGCTGAACGAGATGCCCGTGAGCTCGCTGGTCGTTCCGCTGATTTGCCTGACCCACGTGTTTCCACCATCGACCGTGCGGAGAATCGTCCCGGACCATCCCACCGCCCAGCCCGTCATGGCGTCGGCAAAAGAAACGTCATTGAGCCAGTCGGTCGTCCCGCTAGTTTGACTGACCCAGGTGTTCCCCCCATCGGTTGTGCGAAGGATCGTCCCGCCAGCTCCAACAGCGATCCCGGTCATGACATCGATGAATGAAAGACCGCTCAGGGAAATTGTGGTCCTGCCCGATCTGCTTTCCCAGGTGTTTCCCCCGTCGGTCGTGCGCAGGATGGTGCCCATTTCCCCGACAGCGAACGCCGTCGTGGCGTCTACCGATTGCACCGCGGCCAGGGGATTCCCCTGGGGCAGGGGGTTTTGCCACGACCACTCCGCCGCCGCAACCCGGCCATTTCCGGACGGCACCAGGATCAGTGCTGAGACCGTGAAGACAACGAAACTGACACTTGCGAGGTAAAGACGCCCGAACGAGCGACGGTGGGACATTAGTGATCCTCCGTGCATGTCTTCGACCCGATGGTCGGGTCTGCGGTACCACGTCAACCGGTTTTCGCCAGCCAGCCATCGGCGCCTCTCGGCGTTCGACTAACTGGTGAACCGGAGAACTGCTGTCGGACTCTTAGCAGTGAGATTCAGCATGCTCCCGAGGTACGAGTGCTGTGGAGGGGCACTTGTGTGGTTCGTGAGTATACACCACGAACTTGCCTGAAGAAAGCTCTAAATTGGTCCGGCTCGCTTCAAAAGGGCAACCCGAAGCTCGCGAGCACCTGGAAGTGCGCGACGTCGCCACCGCCTTCAAAGAGCACGAAGCTGGCGCGGCCCTCGATGTCGAACTTGAAGGACGCCTGTCCCAGTACGAATCCAAGCCCGACATGAGTGCCGAATCCGTTCTTTGAGTCCCCTGTGCCTGCGATGCTCGCGACATCGAGGTTCACAAAGGACCCCCCGGCAGAAATGAAGAGGGGGCTTGCTGTGGAGTACACCCGCACTCCCGCGCCGATATCGAAATACGTGCCGTCGTCGCTCTGCCCGAGCGCGTCGAGCACAGCCTCCAGGTCCTTATCGGTCTGCAGAAACGCGAAACCTCCCTGGATGAGGAAGCTTAGCACGACCGCCGGGCCCATCGGGCTGACGTCCTGGATCTCCCAGCGCGCGCCGATGTACGGAGACAGATCGGCCCTGTCCGACAGATCCGCCATGGGTACGAGAATACCGCCGACGATGCCAAGGTTCGTCTGAGCGCCGGCCGCGCCGGCAAAAAGTAACACCCCTGCGATCAGGAACAGCAGCATGCGACGCATGACGTTCCTCCCTTCACTCCTGGGTCATTGGACGGATATATTGTTACCTTATTGGTTCCGTCGAAGTTGACAGAAAAACTGTGGACTTGCAACACGAGAAAAATCAGTTCTGGGCGAGGGGTCTAATTCGGGGCACGAAAACGGTCCGACCTCCTGTCTTCGGCGGAGGTTACGGCTGGTGGAAGCGGATCTGCTCTCCCCCATCGTCGTGCGATGCGGACTGGGTGCTCTGCCGCGAAATGATGGTGATGTCAGCTTCAATGGTCCAATTGTCCACTCCCTGCAGTGTCACCCTGGACAATGTCCCCCAATCACCGAGGTCTAGGAACAGGCCGAGCAATTCGTCGCTGGCAAGCGCCGCGGCGGTGTAATCCTTGAGCTCTATGCGGATATCCTGCACACCCACGCCGGGCAGCACGTCCGTGTTGCTCAGACTACGGGCCTCATACGAATCCTTGGGTATCCCGGGGCTCCCCCTGGTATCGTCGTTCTTCAGACGAATGGTCATGTCCACGGCGTTGGGATCCGAGTTGAAAGGAAGCCCGCTTACCGACAGGTTGATACCGTGGGGCGCGCTGTTGAACGCATACCTGCCCGCCCGGGGATCGTTCTTCTTGGTATCCACGGCCCCCTCGTCGTAAAGATAAAAGCCCGTGACCAGGTCGCCCACGTTGACGCCCCCGCGAAGAAATGAACCTGGGTCGTTTACCAGGGTCACCCGCGCGCGGACACCTACCACGACGTCGCCGCCGATCGCCGGCACGGCCTCGACCACTGTTAATGCGGTCACGGAAAAGATCGCCGACCGGTCACCCTGCGGGGAGCAACCCGTCGCCACGACAACGAGGAGAACGAGACAGAGGAGCACTACGGAGAACCTCAAGATATTGTGTACTCTGAACATAACCGCTCCCTATTCGGTTGCATGTTCACTCGTCTGTCACTCTATATGTAACGCATCAGGTCCGCCGACCACCCGTGGTGCTGGTACGCGCAGGGTGTTTGCGCCCGGTTTCCCCGAAGGAACGTCCGCCGAATGGCAAAGCGTTACCCAAGGCTCCCCAGTGTCCGTGTCCGAACCCCCCGCCAGGCCGCCGCGCAAAACGCGTCACGAACAAACCCCAATCGGGAAGAACAGGTAACAACAGGGAAGTTTGAGACACTTTGTGGACGCGTAAGTAAATAGCAGACATCAGAGTCCCAGAATTCTGTTGCCACGCGAGGTCGAACTGCGGTACAATCAGGTTGTCCTAAATCGAATGAAATGCATCCCGCACGGCTTGCCCAACGGCTTCGCGCCGGTATCCGTGATCCGCTCACCCACGCCTCGGCGAGGGAGAACGGCACAAGATGGAGCAAGCACGGTGGGTTGATTTTCTTTGTCCTCTTGATCTATGGGTCACCAGGATGGATTGAGGTGTACACGATGAGGCAAGAAGCTCGTTTGATCGACAAGGAAGACCTTAACCGGTTGGAAGACCGTCTCAAGCGCGGCATCCCGAAATGGGAGCAGTCGCACTTTATCGAGTTGGTCGTACCGCAGCTGGTTGCCACACTGCAGAAGTATATCAAACTCGAGCCCCGGCACTGATCCGCGCCCGGCTTCCGAGCGAACGTCCCCCCTACACACGAAAAAAATGCCTCCTTCAAGTCGTTACTTGAAGGAGGCATCACCGTGGCGCGCCACCGCGTCAAGCGCAGCGCCTGCGGTGGGGGGTTCCGTCAGCGCGACATTTCGAGCCGCGACAGCTTCTCGAGAAGCGTCTCCGTTCGGTCGGCCAGGGCATCTCCGTCCAGACGCTGATCCGGCGGCAGACGTCCACCGAGCTGGTGCTGAAAGTAGTCCGGTTTGGGGGCTTCGGCCTGCCAGCGGTTTCCCGCCGGATAGAGGAGATACACGTCCCAGGCGGGCTCGTTCTCGAGGGCGATCGAGGGGCTGAAGAGGTGCCCCACGTCGCGGCTATCGGTCCAGTAGTGTGTGACCCGCGGATCCTCGATGAGCGCGGTAGCCTTTACCGCGGCCTCACGGTTATCCGTCCGAAGGATGGGTTCCCACACAACGTACGCACGAAAGTTCTCGTCCTCGATCTCGTAGAGCAGCTGCTGCACCACACGGGCGCCGAATTGGCACATCGGTCACGAGGGTGACAGAAGCGCCACCAGCCGCACCGAATTATCCTGGTCATTGAAGAGTTTCTTGAGTTCGGCGGCGTCGCTGGAAAGCGTTTTCAGCGCGGCAACGTCGACCTTCGACGTTTCCAGCTCGAGCCGCAATTCCGAAATCTCCGGCTCGCCCCGGCGAGTCAGCTCGAACGTGAACTCGGCGTCACCGCTCAGGAAACGACCCGCATACGTGGTTCCGTCCTCGGAAATGTTGCCGACCAGCTCGATGCCGCTCAGCCGCAGGGTCAACGTCCGTCCACGCCGGTCGACGTCGGCCGCGTAGTTTTCCATGTCGTAATCTTTGAGATCGATTTCCGAGAGCCAGCGTCCGTCATCGAGACGCGTAATATCGACCACCACCGGTATGTCCCCATCGGGTGTTTTGACGGTACCCGACCAGTGCCCGACGATGATTTCTGCTCGCTCGTCCTCCGCGTCGGCGCCGGCAACCTCCCCGGCAGGCGCCGCGGCTGCGGTGCTAACCCATAAACTGGCCCGGTAGCCCGTTTTGTTTACGGCGACGATCAGGGTCTCCATGGCCGGCGGGTGTTTCGGGTCCACCCTCACGATTGCCTGGCTCTCCGCGACACTCACCGTTACATCGAGGACACCTATAACGCCGATGAGAGACCTTTTGACGTTGGAGGCGCATCCGGCACAGGTCATGCCGTCCACCCTGAGGAGCATCTGCGAATTGTCTTTACGCTCCGCCGCTACCGCGTAGTCACTCCCGCCGAACAGCGCCCCCACGTAGTTTGGAAAAAGCCCAAACGCCAGAACGCCGGCGGTGGCCACCCACAGAACCACGCGGTTGAATCGCTTCAGTTTCGGATTCGGATTCGCGCATGCCATATCCGGTTCACACCTTTCCTTGCGAAAATAGTTCAAGTAAAACCCGGCGGACAAGAGGACCACTGAAATCGCCAGAAACAATGGCCGGAGCCGATCGAACGCCGCCGATAGCCCCCCGGCCGAGGCGCCAAAGACGATGAGTGCGAGCGGCAGCCAACAACAGGCCGACGCCGCCACGGCGGCCACAATGGAACCACCCGCCGTCCAGAGATTCGCGCGCCCACCACCGGTTGCCGTCATGATTCACCTTCGATTTTCTCGAGCGCTTCGACGACCATGTTACGGCTCGGGGTACCCGAGGGACCATACTTGCGGCAGCTGATACCGTAATCCGAGCGCCCTTCCGTCGCCGGATCGATGTCGGCTCCCTCCACGTGCACGGTGGGTGACCCGAAGAAGCGCAGGCGCTGGGCGTCATCGCTGCCCCTCACTTCGACCGATTCCACAACGGCCTCGATACCCAGTTCATCCAGAACCCGCTGGATCAGGGTTACCGTTGGATCGTAGTTCGGGCAGCCTTCAAAATAAAAAATCGTAATCTTCTTCATCGATATCTCCCTTAGGGGGGCGGTGCTCTCGTCAGTCTACGGCGCTCCGTTTCAAAGCGTCCAACTTCTCGACGAGTTCATCGACGCTCAATAAGCCGACGTGCTTGTCGCGCAGGTGGCCCCGTGTGTCGATCATAATCAATGTGGGCAGCGCCCTTACCCTGAAATGCTCGGCCGCCTTCGGGTAACGATCCGTGTCTACCTTGAGAAAAACGAATTCGCCGAGTGCCTTCTCGACCCTGGCGGAACGCAGGACATCGCGCTCGAGTATCTTGCAGGGAGCGCACCAGGACGCATAGAAATCCAGCACCAGGATCTTGCCCTTCCGCTTTGCCGATTCCCATGCGGCCGCGATGGGCTCCGGCAGGTCGCTGAACGTCGGGGCGGTCTTGTCGCCGCGCTTCAAGAATTGGACTTCCTCCGGGCGGTAGCCGAGGGCGCGTATCTTCTCCATCATCGCGGCGACGCTCACACGGCTCCTCTGGTACTGGACGATAAATGCATCGCTCTCGGCAAGCATCGTCACCTTTTTAATTCCTCGCAGCCCTTCCAGGGCCGCCCGAACCCCGTCGGGTCAGCCGAATCAGGTAGCGCCGCTGCGGCTCTTCATCATCCCCTTGACGGCGAGCGTCACAGTGGCGAGTTCGGTGTCACCCTCCCGGGACTCCTCCTTGCCCGAGGCCGTTTCGCACAGTCCACGGGCCTGCGGCCCACCATCGCCGGCAACCGGACCGAGCCCGATAACCAGCCACAGGGTCACAAGCAACATCCAGGATTTCATCTTTCGCAATTTCACAATGGCCCTCACTAAACAGTCTAAAACCTGAACCGTAGTGCAAGGTCAAGCCCCCGGGGCCGCGATAGGGCACGGTACCCGGAGCCCCCCGTTCCACCAGGTTCTCCTAGCGTCCTATGACAGAGAGGGCCGCGGAGTGGATCGCCTTGCCCAACGCTTTGGCCACGACCAGTAAGGCCGCTGTGGCTATCCAGATGATACGTTTCATGGCTTTTCTCCTAATTGCTATTTTTCAACGGGTTAGGCTGCTAATCGAAATAGGGCCGCAAGCATCCCGTTCTTCCATACCTATTAGACTCCTTGAACCTGGGTTCAAGGTTACTAACTTTTTTTGGAAAATGATAGTGGCGGGTGGGCGGGCACCCGGGGGGGGTCTATTGTCGGGTCCGCCGCCTGGTGCGCTTGACCGGTTTCAACTCATCGACAGAGCTGTCGCTGTCCGTCGGCTCGAGCTCCTCCATCACGTGGCACTCTTCGTCCGCTTCAGCGGCCTCGCACTTCTTGAGAAACGTCTTGAGAAGCAGCTGAACCTCTTTGAATTCCTTTATGCGTTCGGCGGTGTCGGCGAGCCGCTTTTCGATCAGCCCGCGAACTTCTCCGCAAGGAGCCGTCTCGTCGTCCCGCAGAGCGAGCAGCGAGCGGATATCGGCGAGCGTAAACCCGGTCGACTGCGCCATGCGGATGAACCGGATTCGGTCTCCGGCTGCGCGATCATAGATGCGGTAGTTCCCGTCGCTCCGGCCGCTGGGGGCAACGAGCCCCGCGCGCTCGTAGTAGCGCAGGGTGGAAACAGGAAGCCCCAGCTCACCGGCCAGCTGCCCTATGGTTCGTCCGCCTTCCATACATGTAATGTAGTCAAGGTTGAAGCTTTGTTCAAGGTTCGATCGGGATTTTTTTGCGGTGGCCGCTTAGAGCGGCCCATATACCTGTTCAACATTTGGAGTTATGTCGCGAATTTTTTTTGCGAACGTCCGGTATTTGTCCATCTTGCCGGCCGCTTTGGCAATGACTGCCGCACGGTAGAAGAACTCGGGGTGCTGGACACCCCTGCGCAGGGCCAGCGCGATGCTCGACCAGGCGAGGTCGTAGTTGCCGTTCCGGTAGTAGGCCCAGGCGAGCAGGCTGTACGCGCCGGGGTCGCGTCGTTTTCGCGACTCCTGGGAGGCGAGGCGAAGCGCTTTCTCCGGCTCTAGGTTCCACTCGAGATAGAATTCCACGCGGTCCCGCCGAGTCCGTTCGGCAAAGTCCCGGGCGAGG
>JAZGDW010000090.1:0-6722 GCA_036478295.1 Candidatus Krumholzibacteriia bacterium | reverse complement strand
GATCTCCCCTCGGGTGTGCCGCTCTCCTTCCGGTGGACGGCGGACGCGTCTGGCTACGGCGGGACCGTCACCGGGTACCGTTACGCCTGGGACATACTGGATCTGAATGACGACAAACAGTGGACCGTCGATTTTACACCCTTTGTGGGATCCGGTGCTCAGGCGCCCGCCCGAACTTTCTTTTTTGGGACGCACACGTTCTTTGTCGAGGTCGTGGACAATTCCGGGTTCAAGAGCAGGTCCGGAGTGGTCATTAACATAATCCCGTTCACGATGGAGCGCGACGTCCTCGTGATCGACGATTGGGATGAGGGTACCTCCCCTGGCTTTTTCCTTACCCGGGGCGCGCTGCCCGTCGACAGCGAACACGACGCCTTCTGGGCCGACGTGATGAGCATCCTTCCGGACTTCCGGCCGGGTGTTGACATGTTCCCGCTCCCTTTGCACCCACGTTTGAAATCCCCACCGCCGATCGGCGTGATCGCACGTTACAAGGCAATCATTTGGAATTCCCGGGGGAATCCGAGCTTTTTGCCGCGGGCGATTCTCCGCGACATGGGCAAGTTTGGCTCGACCGAGTTGAATCTCATCTCCCTGTACATGGCGGCGGGGGGCAAGGTGCTTATCTGCGGCAGCAATGTCATGACCAATCTCCTGGACAAGAACCTGTTTCCGTACGAAGGATCCGTCCTCGGGCAACCGCCCCGTTACCCGCTTATCTTCCGGTACGAATCCGGCGGCGATCAAGGGGGGGCGGGGGAGCCCGTCGCGGACGACTCGTTTGCCTACGGGGAGTGCTGTTTGAACGTGGTCGATGTCGCCTACGGCAGTGGCGCGCGCCGCTGGTCGTTTTCGTGTCCGGTAGGAGAGCTTCGCGACTTCAACGCCAGGACCGACGGGCTTCGCGCCTGCAACTCCATAGACGGTACGTACGCGTTTCCCAGACTCGAGCTCCGTGCCGAGGTGGCCGGTCCAAACAAGTTCTACCGCGAGGATCAGCTGGGCCTGAACTGTGACATTTACAACCCCGGCTACTTTGGCGCGGGGTGCAACCGCGCGGAATCGATACCGCTGCGTAGCTGTTTTGAGCCGATGTACGGGCTCGAGTGTCTCAACACCTCGTCGCGCATTTTTGGAGAGCCCGTCGCTTACTGGACCTCTCAGTTCGCAAACGTCCCAAACCCCAACGGTGTGGCGGCTCGGAGCGCGGTGTGGGGGTTCGAGCCGGTTTATTTCAAGCCGGAGCAGATAAAACGAGCGTTGGAAATCATTTTCTTCGACGAGTGGCGCCTGCAGCGCTAGTGCTAGCGGGTACTGTGGGTCAGTTATAGGAGCGAGACCCAAAATGGTGGTGAGGTTCCGGTGCGAAGATTGAATCGACTCGTGGCAGCCGCCGCTGTTTTGTGGGTCGCGGGCCTCACGACGTCCGGTGAAGCGCGCATCACGCGGGACCGGGGAAAGAAGGGAGAACCCGGAGGTCCCCAGCGGGTTCTGGTTCAGGATGGGAAAAGCGTTCACAACGTGGGCGAGTTGCAGATGCATCTTCTGAACTGGGGGGAATGGGGGTCGAGCCCCGGCACCAACCAGCCATACTCCTTCGCGCCGTCCGCGCAGTGGCCGGCGGGAAGTGGTGTGGAGTACCTCTTCAGCGCAGGTCTGTGGGTGGGTGCGCTGAAGAACGGCATTCCCGCCGTATCGACGGCAAGCTTCGACCGCGAGTTCAGACCCTCCCAGGACCCGCGTGACATCATCTACGGGAGCACGGAGGGGGCCGAGGGCGGCAACCGGCGTCCTTCCAGCAAGGCCGACGACGACCGCGACGGCCTCATCGACGAGGACTGGCTCGACGGCTACGACAACGACGGCGACGGGCGGATCGACGAGGATTTTGCCGCGGTGTCGACGCAGATGATGGCGTGCCAGTACACCGACGACCAACCGATCAGCCGACAGATCTTTCCGGAGCACAACCCGCTGAACATCCTGGTCCGACAGCAAAGCTACCAGTGGGACGGTGATAACTTCGATGATTTTGTCGCGGTTGAATACCATATTACCAACATTGGTAACGAGCTGCTCGAGGACGTTTACATCGGTATGTTCGTCGACTCCGACGCGGGACCGAGAACGCGCGGGAACTACTGGGAAGACGATCTGGTCGCGAGGACCGATGTGGGTATCGTGTGCACGCAAGCCGGCCCGGTGCAGGTGGATGTCGCCTACACCTACGACGCCGACGGTGACGGTGGCCAAACGCGTGGATTTTTCGGCGTCGTGTTCCTGGACCATCCGTCGAGCCAGGCGGGTGCGTTCGCGCAGGCGGCGGATATCGGTATCAAGACCTTCGCGCACTTTGCCGGTCACCAGTCCTTTGAGCTGGGGGGCGACCCAACCAACGATTTTGAGCGTTATGAACTTCTCGCACAAAGAGTCATCGAACTGGACGCCGACGTGCCACGTGACTACCGGATGCTGGTGAGCACCGGACCGTTCCGCGAGCTTGCACCGGATAGCACGCTGGTACTTCAGCTCGCATTTGTGATCGGTGAGGGCCAGATCGGCTTGATTCAGAATGCGGTGCAGGCCCAGGTCGTCTACAAGGGCCGCTGGTTTGATTTGGACGGCGACCCCACTACCGGAGTCGACGGACGGGAGACCCCGCGGACCGGGCCGCTGCTCAGTGTGTGGGTAGACGAGTGTCGTATCGACGACGGGATGGAGCAGGGGTGCGACTTCAAGGTGCGCCGGGACCCGATCTTTAACGACCCCATCCGTCACATCCCCGACGGAGTGACCATCTGGTCGAACGCAGACTGCGAGCTGGAGTGTCTCTGGCGGGTCTGCGGCTATGCGCTCGCCGACAGCATGATCTTCCGCACGGGTGTCGCCGGCAGGGAAGCGCAGGTCCACTGGATCGGCGGTACGCCGCCACCGGCTCCCAGGCTACGGGTCGATGACCATTCGCGACAAGGGGTGGTTCTCTATTGGGACAGCTCCAGCGAGACGGTGCCGGATCTCGTGACCCAACGGATGGATTTCGAAGGCTATCAAGTGTGGCGTGCGGCCAACTGGACGCGGCCGCTCGGCACCTCGATCGAGAACGGCCCTCCTTCTGAGCTCTGGGGTGTGCTGTACCAGGCCGATCGCATCGACAACATCGGTGCGGACGTGGGCCTGGGCACGCTCCGTTACGAGCCGCTTGAGCACGTGCTATCCCCGTCGCAAAAGAGCGATTTCATTCAATCATTACAGGAGCTCCTGGTGGAGTTTCCGGATCGGGAGCCAACCTGCCCGCAAGGTGTGACCCCGCAGGTATGCGACACACTAAAGGCGCTCACGCGGTGGCGCATGGGTCTGGAAGGCGGTCGCCGCTACTACCGTTTTGTAGATTCGTCCGCCCAACTCGGTCGGCCGTATTTCTACGCGGTGGTTGCCTTTGACGATGAAGTCCGTATGACCGATATCTTTCCCGATCACCAGGCTGGTGATCCTGCCTCGAACTTTGTTTACGTCGAGCCCAAGAGTGCGGCCCAGGAGCCTTTCGAATACGACGAGGACCAGATCTACGTGGTTCCCAATCCCGCGACACGACAGTCGATGGCCGCGTGGGCGCTCGCTCCCACCAACGACGACCCCACTGGCATCAAAATAGAATTTCGGAATCTGCCGTCGTCACGCGGGACCATCCGCATTTACACCCTGTCCGGAGACCTGGTCGAGGAACTGCACTTTGACGGCACCGGCGGTGTCGGTACCGTGAAGTGGGATCTGGTGAGCCGAAACGGCCAGGCCGTGACCAGCGGGGTGTATCTCTATTCGATTGAGTTTCAGGACCGGCGCTTCAACCGCGTCGTCAAGAAGTTCACGGTGATCCGCTAGCGATTCTCTTCGTGCGTTCGAAACGGCAGGCCACTGCGGGAGCGCATCAGGAGTCCGGTTTGCTCGATAGAAATCAGGCGGAGCAGCGTCACGGTTTTGGTATAGAATCGGGCCCTTTTCCCGGCTGGGCACCGGCTTCCATCCGGGACATCCTTTTCAGCACCAGCACGTTACACTCTAGCCACACGCACGAAAACGTGCTATACCATGGTATAGTTTCTGGTATACTTTCGGGCCTTTTCGGGCCGATTTTGCTATACCGACAGGGCGACATTCTGGACCAGGTGCGATTCTCGCCGATCCTGTGGGAGAAGGCGCAAGAGCAAGTGATGAATAGGCCCTATGGAAGAAAACATGGTTGACCAGGCACATCTCGATCTGAAGTACTTCATTGACTCTGAGGTTTACAATTGCCCCTTCTGCAACCGAAGGAACGTCCAATACAATGTTGAGTCAAAAGTAGAGTTTGATTGGACCACTAACAAACGCTGCGTGGTCTGGCGTGTAAAGTGCGCCAGTTGCCAGAAGATCTCCATGCACCTTACATTTGAGGACCTCCAGAGCGAGCGGCACGGGTACGTGCATTTCAAGGATAACGTGGAGATAGACGATGCCATCTTTTATTCGGTTCCAAGCTCGTTCTTCGTAATCGACAGTCGCATACCAACTGTTATACGAGAGCTGATCACTGAGGCGGAGGGCTGTCTAAAGATGAATTTCTTGACGGGCGCGTCGGCCTGCACGCGTAAGGCCATTTATGAGCTGCTTGCGAAGGAAAACGCGACCGGCAAGACCTATGATGAGCGATTAAGAAGTCTTAAGAAGTTGCACCCGGAAATCGATCCAGAACTCATCGACGTTCTCGGGGATATTAAGGATATGACTAGTGATAGCGTTCACGAGGGCTCCTGGGATGAATGGGATTCGCAACACCTAAAACTGTTCCTCGAGACCCTTCGGACGATCTTACATGAACTGTATGTCGTTCCAGACGAAAGGAAGAGGAGAAAGTCTGCCGTCCAGAAACTTAAGGCGGTCATTAGTTCCGCCAAGGGCTCGAAGAGGCCTGAAAAGTAATCGAGCGCGTTGAACAAGTCTGCGGGGCAGAGTGAAGTTCGAAGGAATGGGCGGCGGCTGAGCGCGGGGGTGTTAGAAGCCTGGAATGAATGAGCAGCAGGCAATCATCCACAAATTTCGCGCGGCGCTTCCAGCGGTCCGCGCCTGGATCGACAAGATCCTGGGCGAACATGCATCTCAGGCAGTCTCAGTCGGCAGCCTCGGCTTTCGTGGGCTACCTCAGCACTTTTCCCAGGGCTTGTTGGTCAACACGAAAGTTGTCTCGGTGGCCAAGGTGCCGTTCCCACCACTCAGCTCGCTTGGTCTCCCAGAGCTCGCAAGCATGGAACAAACGGAGTTCGCTGGGACAACGTACAAAGACACATTTTTCGTGCTCGAATCGGACCAATCTGAGAGCTTGCATTTTCACGAGCTTGTCCATGTCGTCCAGTGGAAAACGCTCGGCGTTGACAATTTTTTGCTGGCGTATGGCGCCGGACTAGTGCAGTTCGGGTATGAGCAAAGCCCCCTCGAAGCAATGGCGTATGATCTTCAGACGAGCTTCGAACGTAGCGTCGTTCCGCCAGACCTCGTGCGCGTGATCAAGGAGCGAACCGACACAGTCTGGAGTCAGGTAGCTCCACTTGTCCAGAAAAGTGATGATGGTCGGTAACAAGCAACTACGGGCCTGAGTTGCCGCGAGCATGGCGGAATCATAACTTCTGAAATGCTTGCTTGAGTGTCGCGTCGCAAGGATGCGTGTAGATTTCGGTCGTCGTGATCCGGCTGTGACCAAGTGCACGTTTAACAAGAAGTAGATCGCCCGTCTTCTGGTACAGCCGCGTCGCGAACGTATGTCGGAGTGTGTGGACGGAGCAGCGACAAGTGACGCCTGCTTGTTCAAGCCAGTAGGCCAACCTCAGTTCCACCTGGCGGGCACCGATCCTCCGAGTGCGGAGGGAGAGGAACAGGGGGTCCGAGGTATCAGCGTGTGACGCCAGATAACCCTTCAACAGTTGCTTCAGCCTCCTATTCAAGAACACAAGCCGCTCGACATTTCCCTTCCCATTGATTCGAATTGTGCCAGACCCGAGATCCACGTCGCCGACGTTCAGGTTGACGAGTGAGGCGAGTCGTATCCCCGTCCCGAGCAGGAGCGAGAACATCAGATGGTCTCGCTTGGCGATGGGAGTCCTGTGTTTCTTGATCGTCGCCAGCAAGGCACGGGCTTCCTTATGGGTCAGGACTCTCGGCGGTCTTTGCGAGGCAGGCGCCGACCGAATCAGCCGCGCTGGATTGGCGTTCAGGTGACCGGCGTCCGTAAGGAACCGAAAGAATGATCGAAGTGCTGACTTCGACCGGTTGATGGAGATCGTCGCTTTGGGTTTGCCAGATGCCGTGTGAGTGAATATCCTTGAAGTAAGAAAGCGAGCGAGCTTTGCCGGTGTGATTGTCGAGATGTTGACATCGCGGCGTCGCCATTTCGCAAGGAGACGAAGGTCCCGCAGATAGACCGCTCGGGTGTGTGGGCTTTTCCCGTCGGCCCGAAGCTGGCAATCGAAGCGGCGGATGGCAGTGGAGAGTTTCATGGAATGTCGATGAACGCTTCCGGGGCAAGGCAAGTCAACTCGATTCTGCGAAGTGCGGGCGCTGCGGCAGGGTTCTCGCAGGATAAAGGGGAAGGCCGCTGGATTCGGGAGCACGTGCGGCCACAGTTGGCCGGTGTGGGGTTTTCTTGAGGAGGTAGGGCATGAGTGGGCGATATGGGGAGAGTGGGGCACACGTGG
>JAZGDW010000009.1:0-32961 GCA_036478295.1 Candidatus Krumholzibacteriia bacterium | reverse complement strand
GTCGACGACCATGTTGGGCAAGGCGACCCGGAGCAGGTACTCGAGCTTGCGCTTATGCTGGCGCGGCTGGCCGTATCTGTTGTACAGCGTCTTCGCGTACTTCCCCTGGTTGAGGTCATCGTCCATCTCGTCTTTGTAGAGCGGGATGACGACATTTTCCTCGATCCTGTACGGTATGTAGCCGCACTCGAGGAACAGGTTCAGCGTCCCGTATTTCCGATCGCCCTCACTGCACGTCGTCGAGTCGCGGTAGCTCGCTGCCGCCGCGTAGTCGTGCACGGCGGCCGACCCCCGCGCGAGGTCACAGTAGAGATGCTCCGGAAACTCGACGCCGAACCGGGTCCCGAGCGTCGCGTATGTGTCGCGTGCCACCCTCAGGGAAACGTCGGCATCCGTGGGTTCGCCGTACGCCAGGTAGACCAGGCCGGTCAGGTACTGGAGAAACGGGTCGTTGGCGTTACTGGCGCCCTCGCTGTCGGCGAATGTTTGCAGGAGTATGTTCAGCTTGCGACACTCGACCAGTGCGCCTTGTGGATCGTGCAGGTACAGGTAGTTGAGTATCTTGTAGTAGTGGGTCAGGGCGATTTCGTAGTGCTCACCGGTGTATTTAATAATGTTGTCGCTGGTGATGAGCGCGCCGATCTCCCGCGAGACGCTCTTGGTGTACAACTCGTCGTAAACGATCTCGGCCTCTTCGAAAGCCTCGTTACTCGCCTCGTTTTGATCCTGATAGTGCAGGATCAATCCCTTTTCATACAAGTAGAGCAACCGGGACGAGCCCTTACTGATTTTTTCCACCCGCTCGAGCGCCGCGTCATAATCCTGCTCGACCAGCGCGGCCTTGATGAAAGGCGAGTGGGCGATGTGTGAACTGCAGCCCGACAGCAGCAGAAGGGCAACAACGGCGAGGAGACCGCCGGTGAGGGAATCTCCCCTTTTGTTCTTCCCTTTTGGCATAACGAGGCCTGGAGACCGCTACAGGGAAAGCTTCCCCTTGCCGATGTATTTCTTGATCTTTTTTTGACCAAGCCACACCTTGGAGTTGTCCTCCAGATTGATCAGGGTCAGGTCCACCTGGTAGAAGACCACCCGCTTGCCGCCTTCCTGGTCGGTAATCGAGCTTATCGTGCCGCCGAGCATGTAATCCGCGCCTTTTTCACGACCCCATTGCTTCACCGATTCCTCCGACGAATAGGTCTGCTGATCCGAGCGCTCTTCGCGAATTTGTTCGCGCTCCTCAGCACTGGCAACAACGGTGACTTCCGCCGAGTTGATAAACGACCGCTCGATGTCGCCGATAAAGGTTTCCATCGCGATATGCTCGGATGTCTTGTTCCTCAGCACACCCACTATCAGGGTCGGTCTCTTGTTCCAGCGTTCGAGGTGTTGTGCCTTCCACGGTGCGCTCAGGCAGGTTGCTATCATTTCCTGGGAAACCAGCCGTGAATCGGTGTCGTTCCACCGGCCGGAGAGGTCTGTCGTGGAATCGGTCGCGATTCGAGTCACCTGCCTCTTCGAGCAACCGGCGGACGCCGCAAGCATCAGAACAAGAATGAGACAAGCGATGATCCTGAGAGTTTTCATCGTGAACCTCCATTAACTAGCCGTCCGGCTCGGAGACTCCGCAATCGAACGACGCTAAAACTCCCGGTTCAGACTACCGGGTAGACCAATGGAACTCTAAACCCAAATCGCCCGCGCGCGCAAGATGCAACATCCTTGCTCGCGTCGACGGGCGGGCCGCTCTTCTAGTAGATCGACCAGGTTCCCGGGGTTACCAGTTCGATGAGGTGCCGGTCGGGATCCCGGAAATAGATGCTCGTCCCGCCGCGGCCCCATTTCACCGTGCTTTCGATCGGAACGCTCTTTTGCCGCAACCACTCCTGCCAGCGATCCAGCTCGGTCGCCGACACGGAAAAGGCCAGGTGAATCTCTCCGTCGGCGTCCGTCGGTGGGATGACGCCGCCGGGTATCCGTGTCGGGCGAACGCTGCCACCCTTGTGAAAGAGCAACAAGACGTCGCGGCCGGCGACACCCATGGCACAGATCCGCCTGCCCCGGGTCAGGATTTCGAACCCGAATACCGTCTCGTAGAATTCCACCGCACGGTCCAGATCGTCCACGTACAGGGCGCTTTCCAGGATTCCATTCACATTGGGGGTCATCGCCGCCTCGACGATGATTCTAGGCGTCCTCGCCAAGCCAATCCACGATTTTCTGTGTGGCTGCGATGACCTCCGGGCAGTGCTCATCAATGAAGCCCGAGGGGAGCCGCTCATCCAGCGGCGTGGTCTCGCTGGCGGTGAGGGCTTTGGCGCCGTCGAAGTCGACATAGGCCAAGCGGGCGGTGAGCTCGGCGGCCGGTCGTTCGAACGCGCTTCCCGGCAGGATGGCCACACCGGTCTCCTCCAGCAGGCGGTAAGTGAGCGTTTCGCCGTCGTGGATGCCGCGCGCGGCCAGCCGGTCGGCGAACGGCGAGAAGTCGAGGAAAAGGTAGAACGCCCCCTGCGGTGGGTGGACCCTGACACCGGCTTCGAAGAGGCGATTGCAGCACGATCGTCCCAGGGTCGCGAGAATGCGGCGCGCGTGGCACAGGTAGCGCTCGATCGCCAGTCCGCCGCGGAACGCACGCACCGCCGCGTACTGGATGGGCGCGCTCACCGACGTGTACGTCTCGCTGGCCACCGCGGCCATCGCGTCCATGATCCAGTCGAGTTCGGGGGGAAAGGTGAACGTGCCCAACCGCCAGCCGCCCGCCCCACACCATTTTGACAGGCCTGAGCTGATGATGGTGCGCTCGGGGTAATAGCGGGATATGGACACATGCGTCCCGTCGAAGTTCAACTGCCCGTAAATTTCGTCAGAGAGCACGATCAGCTCAAAGCGCCGCGCAACGTCGGCGAGGTCTCTCAGTTCATCGGACGAGTAGCTACCGCCCTCGGGGTTGCCGGGGTAGTTCAGCAGTAGAATGCGCGGCCGGTAGTCATCTCTTTCCCGCTCGCAATGCTCGGCCAGAGAGGCGGGGGTAATCCGCCATTTTTCCTCGAATTGCGTGTGGATAATGTGGACCTTGCGTCCCAGAATCCTGGCCTGCGGCACGTAGGAAACCCAACACGGCGAGGGCAGCATGATATCGCCGTAGAAGACCAGCTGCAGGAGAAACATCAGCTCCTTGGAGCCCGGCCCGACGAGGACGTGTTCGGGCTTGGCGTCCACATGGTCTCGGTCACGGTGGAACTCGGCGACGGCGCCTCGCAATTCACGCAGTCCCCTGACGGGCAGATAGTCTTTCTCGCGCGCGTAGAGTTTGAGCGCATTGACCACGGGCAGGGGCACGGGAAACGGAGATTGACCCAGGCCGAGGTTGTAGACCTTGCGGCCCTCCCGTTGCAGCTCCTTGCAATATTCGTTGATGGCGAGCGTTGCAGATTGACGCAGCCCCCGCACATTGAGGTTGAGGCTGACGTGTTTGTCCAAACGGACTTTTTCTAGCAGGGTCATCGCATTCTCTCGCCAAGGGCGCGCGTGTCCACGACCCGTGCGACCCGCGTCGCTCTCGTGTCTCGAAAGCCTAGCAAGTCCCCTGCCAGCGAGATTGATTATCTCGCCGCGAAGCGCGCATCAAAAACGATACCAGGACGGCCTGGGTAACATGTCTTTATATGGATGTATTACAATACATTATGGGTGTTACTTCACGTTGTACCGAAAGGCTAATCTTGGAGTCTCACTGGCCCGGCGCCGGGGAGTCCGGACCCGTCGCCTCACCAAAATGCTCGACGGAGACGGTTGATGGTTGCAGCGTCCGGCTTGAAAGGAATCTGCGGCGAGGTGGGGAGGGGATACCGACCACTCAGCCCGAACGGGGTCGCACCGAGTTTGCGGTTGTACGCGTGGATCATCAGAGCCTCGAGGTTGACGACATCTTCGACGTTGTAGGCCAGCAGGGTTTCAAGAGCCCGCTCGTTGCGGTTGCGGATAAAATCGTTCCACAGTATGACGGCGAAATATCCGTCGAGCCCCTCGAGGTCGCCCCGGTCGATCCCGATCTGTTTCTCACAGCCTTTGAGCCCCCCACTGTAACCCAGGCTGCGCAGGACGTAACGCAGGTCGATGTGCGCCACGTCAATTCGAATGCCAAGCGCCCGCTGGATGAACGGCACGTCAAAACATTTGCCGTTGTAGGTGACCAGCAGACCGTAGCTCCGGATGTCGCTCTTGAACTCGTCCAGGTTCCGGCCGCGGACGTAGCATCGGATGTCCCGCCCGTCGTACAGCGCGATGGTCGTAATCCGGTCCATCCCCGACACGCCTGTCGTTTCGATATCTAGGTACGCGGCGGAGTGGCGAAACTCCGCAAACAAACGCCACTGCTCTTCAGGGGGCAGGCTGTCGTAAAAAAACCGGGAGTTGCCACCATCCAGCTCGGCGAGGGACCGCTTCACGTGCCGGCGTACCCTGAGGGAGGCGGAGGGCGAGAGGGGCAGATGGGCGTGTGCGACAACGGAATCCCACGTTGTAAAGCCGTGCGTCCAGAGACGCGACTCCGTCGTGCGCCCGACTCCCGGAATGTGGCAAAACGTGTGTCTCAGCATGTCTCGCCGTTCTTTCGTCAATCGTCGATTTGCCGGATGCGCCGCTCGTGGCGTCCACCGTCGAAGGCGGTTTCCAGCCAGACACGGACAACAGCGAGCGCTGTTTCGCCCGACATCATGCGCTGACCCAACGAGACCATGTTGGCATCATTATGCCCGCGGGCGAGGCGCGCGGACTCGACGTTCCAACACAGCGCGCAGCGCACGCCGCGGACGCGGTTGGCCACCATAGCCTCTCCGTTCCCGGATCCCCCAAGGACGATTCCCCGCTCGAATTCCCCGGTGGCCACCGCTTCGGCGACCGGCCTGATGAACGCCGCGTAGTCCACGGGCTCACGGGAATCGGTTCCGTAGTCCCTTACCTCGTGCCCGGCTTCTTCGAGGTACCTCTTGATCGTTTCCTTGTAATCGTAGCCTGCGTGGTCCGACCCGATTGCGATTTTCATGTGCTCGTTGTCTCCCTTGCGTGACTACTCGTCGCGGTGAAGGACGTACGGGCTTCGCTGCGCGGTCGGCATGACGATCATGTCCAGCACGTTCACGTGGTCCGGCACGCTGGCCACGTAGCAGATCGCGTCGGCAATATCATCTCCGGTCAGCGGTTTGAACCCCTTGTACACCGCCTCTGCTTTAGCCCGGTCGCCGTGAAATCTCACCGCCGAAAACTCCGTCGCCGTAACCCCGGGATCGACGCACGACACGCGAATCTTTGTCCCCACCAACTCTATGTTCATGGCCTCATTCAGGGCGCGTACGGCAAACTTGGTGGCGTTGTAGACATTTCCCAACGGATACACGATATGTCCGGCGATACTGCCGATGTTAATGATATGCCCGCTGTCGCGGGCCACCATCATGGGAATGATGCGGTGCGACACGTTCAAGAGACCCTTGACGTTGGTGTCGATCATCCGGTCCCAGTCCTCGGGATCGCCCTCGAAAATCGGGCTGAGGCCGCTCGCCAATCCCGCGTTGTTGACCAAGACATCCGGCACGCGGTTCTCGACCTGCAACCGGTCTCCGAATGCATTCACTGCCTGGCGATCGCGGACATCGAGCGTCTCCACCAGCACACGGACGCCGTACTCTTTTTCGAGAGATGTTTTCGATGACTCGAGCCGCTCACGGCGCCGTGCCACGAGGACAAGGTCGGATCCGTGCGACGCGAACCGCCGTGCGCACGCCTCCCCGATTCCCGAACTCGCACCCGTTATTAGAACGACTTTCCCCTTCAAACGGCTCATCTGTGGATCCCGTATTGTTTGATCGGTTCTTTCACGCAGCAGTATAAATGCCCGCCGGTGTTCTGTCCGGCATTTTCTTGTCGCGGACTCACCCGCCCCCTCCCGCGAGCTTCTGCAACACGCGCTGGTTCAAATGGTGCCCGCCGTCGAACCGTACCAGCTCGTAGACCAGGCCGTGTTGCCGCAGGCGCCCTTCCAGCTCGGCAATCGCCGCGGGTGTTGCGTAGTCGTCCCGCGATCCCGCCACGAGGGAAAGGGCCACCCCGCGGATCGGCGCCCCGGCGGACCAGTCGATGTCGGACGGCATCGCCCCGCCCCATAGAATGAGTTTATCGGCCAGGACCTTGCCGCGGTCGACCCAGCGGCTGACGGTCGCGGCGCCCTGCGAGAAACCCAGCACGACGATTCGCACGGCCGCGCGGTCGATCGCTTCGAATACCTTGTCATGCACCGTGTCGAGGTACGCGACGTAATCCTCGATTTCGTTCTCGCGGTCTTCCCTCGTCATCCAGCTAGCCCCGACCACCGCTTTCGCATCACCGTCGTCCGCCCCCTGGACATAAAAACGCGACAGGCCCTCCGGCGCGACGATCAACCGATGGCTGGCGTCGATCGCGGTGAAGTAGCCGAGGAACGTGCGGGCAAGCTGACGATAGCCGTGACACACGAACCAGACTTCACGCGGCCGCGCATCGTCGCCCAGCGTAAAAAACCGCGCCGTGCGGCGCACCGTCGCCGATCGTTCCTTCACAGGACCCCTTTCCACGCAGTGCTACTCATGGCCGGCGCCCCCGGGAGATCCGCCCTTTTCGGAGATCGGATCTCCCTCCGCCCAACCACTCTCTACGAGATAGTCGATGATCGCCTGCCCGCGATTGCCCCAGATGGGGTGCGGTTCGCTCGAGAGCTCGTCCGCCAGCGCCTCCGCCTCGGCCGCGGCGGTGCGCCCGGACGACTCGGAGCGGCGAAATACTTCGAGACAACGCCGGTACACGCCCGTCTGGGTTTCCCGGTCGAGGTGGCTTGCAATACCGGGATCACCCGGGAAAACGCCGTATTGTTCGTTGGCGCAGTTTACGATGCCCATACGGTTGGCCAGAAAGTCCGGCACGTAGAGTACGCCGTGTTCTTTGAGCGTGTCAGCGTCTCGCCGCGGGTCCTCCAACTGGTTGTTGGCGGCACCACACACCACCGGCGCCCGGATCGAGGGAATCGTCGTCGCTGTGAGACACGCGCCGACCGCGTTGGGCGCGAGCACGTCGCATTCCTCGGCCAGGATCGATACGTCGCCCGGGGCGACCACGCGCAGCGCCACCGACGCGCCCACATACCGTTTTTGACACGCTGTCACGGCTGCCGCCTCGATATCCACCCCCGTGATACGCCGGACCCCCCGGTCGAGGAGATCACCAATCATCCAGGAGGAAACGTTTCCCAGTCCTTGAAGCGCCACGGTCTTGCCCCCGAGGTCGCCACGACCCAGCCACTCCAGTGCCGCCTCCATCGCCATTACCACACCGGTTGCCGTCAGCCGGCTGGGGTTGCCGCTGCCACCGAGTGTTTCGGGTATACAGGTCGTATAACGCGTCGTGCGAAACACCCGCGCCATGTCTTCGGGTGTGGTGCCGGCGTCTTCCGCGGTGATGTAACAGCCGCACAAACCGGTGAGAAAACGCCCGTAGTCGCCGTAAACGGCGCCGCGCACCGCGGGGTCGCGGTGATCGGCGTCTTTGCGCCGGGCCACGACACCCTTGCCTCCTCCCCACCACAACCCGGCCAGCGCGTTCTTTTGCCCCATGCCGAGACTCAGGCGCAGGCCATCACGAACGAAACCCTCGACCGAATCGTATCGCCAGAAGCGTACCCCCCCGGCGGCCTGTCCCCGTACCGTCTTGTGCACACAGGCGGACAGCAGGTGACCGCTCTCGCGGCCGATTTCAAAAAAACACCCTTCGTGGCCGCGGTAGTCACGATCGTCCCCCGCAACGGTTTCCGCTATCGAATGAAGCAGCGGGTGGCTCGCCTCGACCGCTCCCGTTTGCGGATCGGTGATGATGTAGGCACGCCATAATTTCTCCGCGCGCAGCGCGTCCAAAAAAGTCTCTACCGGCGCGTTCCACAGTTTCATGACTCAGCCCTTGAAAAGTTCCGGCACGACCAGTTCGATATCGTCTCTGCGATTTCCAGCATGACGTCGTCCCGCTGGCGCCCAGAGCGCTTCAACACCTTGAACGAATGGTCGCCCCCCTCCACGAAGTGCAGGGTGGCCTTCGAGCCCAGCCGTTCGCAAACGTCTTGCATGAGCCCCGCGTCCGCAAGCGAGTCGCGGGTACCCTGAATGAAGAGCATCGGCAGCGCGATGTCGTCCAGGTGTTCCGCCCGCCCGATCCCCGGCTTGCCCGGTGCGTGTAACGGAAAACCCAAAAAAACCAGGCCACTGACGCCGGGCAGCGTGCCCTCCGCCGCCGCCAGGGACGTCATGCGTGCACCCAGCGACTTACCACCGGCGAGAACGGCGCACGCGTCCGCAGAGGCCCGCGCCCGCTCCACTGCTTGTGATACCGTTTCCTTTAGCACGCCAGGAGGGTCGGGCCGGCGCCTGCCGTCTCTCATGTAGGGGAATTCGTACCGGTAGGTGGCCACCCCTTGCCCCGCGAGCAGTTCAGCGATGGTCTCCATGAACGGATGCCGCATGCCCGCGCCGGCCCCGTGTGCCAGAACGTAAAGAAACCGGGCGTCGGCCGGCGTTCGTTGCAACGCGTCCATCGTTGCCGTACTCCACCTCGTAAGGGAAACCTATGCCTGTGTCCGGTCCGAAACACGAGGCCCTGCGGGCTTCCCGCCGTCGGAATAAATCTCGCCCCCGCGCTCAATGAATTCGTCCGCCTTCTCGCGCAGGCCGGTCTCGATTGCCTGTTGCTCGGTCAGCCCGTGCGTGCTCGCGTATTCGCGGAGCTGCTGCGTGAGTTCCATGCTGCAGAACTTCGGGCCGCACATCGAACAGAAGTGGGCGAGCTTGGCCCCGTCTGCCGGCAAGGTCTGGTCGTGAAAGGCGCGCGCGGTGACCGGGTCCAGGGACAAGTTGAACTGATCTTCCCACCGGAACTCGAAGCGGGCCTTGCTCAATGCGTCGTCCCACGTGCGTGCGCCGGGGTGGTCCTTGGCGAGATCGGCGGCGTGGGCGGCGATCCGGTAGGCGATGACACCGGCTTTGACATCGTCGCGGTCGGGCAACCCCAAGTGTTCCTTGGGCGTGACGTAGCAGAGCAAGGCCGTCCCGTACCAGCCGATCTGCGCCGCGCCGATACCGCTCGTGATGTGGTCGTAACCCGGCGCCACGTCGGTGGTCAGAGGGCCTAGCGTGTAAAAGGGCGCTCCGTGACACCATTCGATCTGCTTGTCCATGTTTTCCTTGATGAGGTGCATCGGCACGTGGCCCGGCCCCTCGCACATCACCTGAACGTCATGCTTCCAGGCGATTGTCGTCAGCTCACCCTGCACTTTCAACTCGCCAAACTGAGCCTCGTCGTTGGCATCGGCAATCGACCCGGGACGCAGGCCGTCGCCGAGCGAGAACGCCACGTCGTATACCTTCATGATTTCACAGATCTCGGCGAAATGCGTGTAGGTGAAATTCTCCTGGTGGTGCGCGAGGCACCACTTGGCCATTATCGCCCCGCCGCGTGACACGATGCCCGTCAACCGGTTCACGGTAAGCGGAATAAAACGCAGGAGCACACCCGCATGAACCGTAAAATAATCTACGCCCTGCTCGGCCTGCTCAATGAGCGTGTCACGGTACGCTTCCCAGGTGAGTTCTTCGGGAACGCCACCGACTTTTTCCAGTGCCTGGTAGATAGGAACCGTTCCTATGGGAACCGGCGAGTTTCTTATTATGCATTCACGTGTTTCGTGAATATTCTCGCCGGTCGACAGGTCCATGACCGTATCCGAGCCCCACAGAGTCGCCCAACGGAGCTTCTCGACCTCTTCATCTATAGAGGATTTCACCACCGAATTGCCGATGTTGGCGTTGATCTTGACTTTGAAACTCTTCCCGATGACCATCGGTTCCAGTTCGGGATGGTTGATATTGGCGGGAATAATGGCGACGCCCCTTGCCACCTCGTCTCGCACATGGACCGGGTCCACTCCCTCGCGCACCGCTACGAACTCCATCTCCGGAGTAATCTCGCCGCGTTTCGCAAAGTACATCTGTGTGACGTTGCCTGTCCCGCGCAGGCGCTCGCGCCGGAGACCTTCGGGTATCGCGTTGCGCTTCCCGCCGCTACTTGCCGGCGCTGATTGCGCCACATTGCGGGACCGGATCCATTCCTCCCGCAACGGGGGCAGGCCTCTGCGCACGTCGACCTCCTGCGACCCGCTGGTATCGTAAACACGAAAAGGTGCCTCTCCGTCGGAGAGAGAAATTTCCCGCTTGGGTACACGAAGGTCCCCACCCACGTACACCTTGCGTGAATTGGGAAACACACCCCGGTAGGGGGCGCGGTTGGCGTCATTGCCTTGCTCGTGTTCGGGGTTGTCTACATCTGGGGCTTGCATGGCCGACCTCCTTAATTGTGCCTGTCCGGCGAGGGCCGCAGGAAACAAAAAAACCGCCCGGCGCGTACGGGCGGTTCTGTCGATTGAGGACCCTGTCCTCGTTTCTTACTTGCCGCCTTCCCTACGCCGGTGTCAACCGGATCAGGTTCCAAGGGTATCGTCTCAATCCCGACGTCACGCGGGATACCCCTGGCGGAACGATTTCATAGTAGGCACTGTCTCTCGCGGCTGTCAATCTCAAAACCCCGAAGCCACCCCACTCCCCACATCCTTTTCTGCTACGCGGTAGTTTAACCACCAGTAGTACTCGCCCGCATGCACCTCGAGGCCGTCGGCATGCGGCGACAGGAGCCGTCGGAGCTCCGCTTCATCGTAGTAGTTCTTGATGATCTCATGGCTGGACCCGTCCTGCAGTTCACGCCTCCTGAACGTATCCTCGCTGCCCGCCACCCGGATGAACTCCCCGCCGTAACCGGCGATCTGGAAGTTATCCATCATGAATACGACAGCACCCGGGCCCAGGCGCTTGTGAAAACCATCCACGAAGCGGCCCAGAATGCTCTTGGGCACATGTGACAACCAGAAGTTCGCCATGCCGCCGTCGAATTCTCCATTTATCGATTCTAGATGGTAGGCGTCGGCAAGCGAATAGTCCACTACGTCACGGGGCAGTTTCTTGCGCCGGGCCAGCGACAACATCTCGGACGAGCTGTCCACGGCGAGGACGGACCGGACGCAGCCCACCAGTCTCTCGGTCCAGTAGCCGGTGCCGCAGGCGAGCTCGAGGACACGGCGCTCCTCGAGACAATTCCTCATCGTGGCCGCGGCGCGCTCGAGTTCACCCCGTCGTAAGGGGTCGGTCCGGTAGTAAAGCTCCTCGTACTCGGGCGCGCGACGGTCGTAGTAGCGCATCAACTCGCTCAGACGTGACCGCAGGTCCATGGCCAGGTTCCTTGTCGCGTCGGTTGCGCCGACTACGGTCGCAGGGTGATGTCCGCGACACAGCGCCAGACGCCTTTCTTATCGCGTTCGATACGCTGCAGCAGGTAATAGCCCCCACGGTTGGCCCTCTTCTCCATGTCGTCGGGCAAGAGCGGATCGCCCTCGAAGAGCAGCTCGAACAACTGTTGCTTCCCACCCGGGGGGGTGACGAAGAAATGCACATGCGCGGCCAGGGTTCCCTCCGGATACGCGCCGGGCCGTATGGAACGGAACCGATAGCGGCCATCGGCGTTGGTTTTCATCCAGCCCTTGAGTCGCGGGTTGGAAGGTCCTCGCTGGTCCTTCGAATAGTAGCCACGGGTGTCGGTGTGGTAAGCATAGACGACGGCGCCTTTGACGGGGGTCTTGCCATCGGCACGGTAGACGGTTCCGGAGACCACCATCGGCTCTCCCTTTTCCTCGTCCGCCACCAGCGTCACGTCCCACGTCAGCTTGATGCTGTCTGGCGGCGCGTAATCACCCGGCGTAAACGCGAGGACGGCTGCAAACATTATATTCAGGCCAGGCATTCGTTACCTCCATGTCGCGATCGTACCTTACTTACATGTTCCGCTTCGGTCTCCGAACGAGCTCGCCTGCGCAGTTCGGGCAAATGAAATCCTGACCGCGGGCGCACTCCTCACAAAAAGCGCACTCATAACTGCAGATGTACGCGTCATCCGCCAGCAAATGCCGGTCACATTTCTCGCAGCGTTCGCGCATTTCCAGAGCCACAGCATCCTCGCACGCACCAGGCGCCTGACGCCACCCACGGTCTTAAATTTCGTCACCGAAAGGCGGCTGCACGACGCCTTTCTCGGTAATAAACCCCGCGATGAGATCGTGGGGCGTCACGTCGAAAGCCGGATTCACCGCCCGCGCGTTTTCCGGAGCGACTACCACACCGCGGAATTCCTTTACCTCGTTCTCGGAGCGCTCCTCGATCGGGATCCCTTTACCGTCCGGAATTCCCGCGTCGATCGTGCTCGACGGCGCTGCTACATAAAACGGGACCTCGTAGCGCTTCGAGACGATGGCCAGGTTCAGTGTGCCAATCTTGTTGGCCGTATCTCCGTTGCCGGCGATGCGGTCGGCTCCCACGACGACCAGCGAGACCAGTCCGCGGCTCATCAGTGACGCCGCCGCGCTATCACACAACACACTGACCGGAATGCCCCGCTGCTGGCACTCCCACGCATTCAACCGTGCCCCCTGAAGAAGCGGGCGGGTCTCGTCCGCGTAAACGTGTATCTTCTTACCGGCCTCCACTGCGGCGAACACGACGCCGAGCGCCGTTCCGAACCCGCTCGTGGCCAGGCCCCCGGTGTTGCAGTGCGTCAGAACGTTGTCACCGTCTTTCAGAAGCTCCGCGCCGTGGCGCCCGATCGCCCTGCACATTTCGAGATCCTCATTGTAAATGGCCAGGGCCTCGGCGTGGAGGGCAGCAAGCAACCCCTGAACAGTGTTCCACGGACCACGACAGACCTCCTGCATCCGTTCGACGGCCCACCCGAGGTTTACCGCGGTGGGTCGCGTGGCCACGATCGTCCTGGAGACATTTTCAAGGTGCTCCCGCACGGCGTCGACGGTGGCGCTTTCGGGCAGTTTCTCGAGATCTGTCCTTTCCTGATCATAGTAATAGCTCTCCCCCCGCCATTTCTCCTCGACGGCCAGCAGCAGCCCGAACGCACCGGCAACCCCCAGCGCCGGCGCTCCGCGGATGCGGAGAGAGGCTATGGCCTCACACAGAACATCCACGCTGTCGATCCGCAGAATCTTGTACTCCGCCGGCAGGAGCGTCTGGTCGATCAGTTCGATCGCCCCTTTCTTGAAAAGTATGGTCGGAGTAATTGTCATCCAGTCGCCACGCTTTTTCTCAACAGGTCGAGCAACAACGACACGGGCAATCCCACCACGTTATAGAAGCAGCCCTCGATGGAGCGAACCAGGCCAGCCCCGAGGCCCTGGACGGCGTAGGCGCCCGCTTTGTCCCTGCCCTCGCCCGATGTGACGTAGCCCTCGATCTCGGTGCGTGTAAGTTCGCGAAAATGGACCCGTGTGATTTCTTTTCCCGAGACCTCGATCTCGGCAGCGTGCCGGCGCACCACCACCCCGGTGACGACCGTATGGACCTGCCCACTCAGTTTCTCCAGGAACGCCGATGCCTCCTCGTCGTCTCGCGGCTTTTCCAGCAGCTCGTTTCCGAGGATAACCACGGTGTCGGCGCCGATCACCCTGGCACCCGGGTAACGGCTGCCTACGTCTCTTGCTTTCAACCGCGCGTACACGAGCGGTCTCTCCTCTCCGTCCACACCCGCAGCCCGCTCTTCCACCGCTTCGTCCGGGGGCACCACCTCGAATTCGAAGTCGAGACCACGCATGATGTCACGCCGGCGCGGCGAGCGCGAACCGAGGATCAGATGGCTCTGCGCCTCTTCGGACACGAGCGGGTTCACTTGCTCTCCTTGTCGACGATCAGGGTCACCGGTCCGTCGTTGACGAGGCTCACCTGCATGCGTGCCTGGAACACGCCGCTTCCCACTTCGCCAGGCGCCTCCTGTCGAACAATCTCTTGAAAACGGGCGTAGAGATCCGCCGCGAGTTCCGTCGGCGCACTCTTGTCGAAACTGGGACGTCTTCCTTTGTTGCAATCGCCGTACAGCGTGAACTGCGACACCACGAGAACGTCGCCTCCGATCGCCGCCAGGTCCAGGTTCATCTTGCCCGCGTCGTCCTCGAACAGCCTCAGCGACAGGATCTTCCGCGCCATCCATCGCAGCGTGTCCTCGTCATCGCTTTTCATGAACCCCACCAGCACGGCCAGTCCGCGACCGATGCGGGCGACCTCCCGATCATCCACCGTTACCGCGGCGCGCGATAGCCTCTGTACGACGGCGCGCACGATCAAGCCTCCCGCTCACGGATGTCTACGACCTGGATCTCCACGTGATGGCGATTTTTATAGTACCCCTTCTTGAGTTTCACGGCCAGGTCCACGGTGCGGTTGTGCAGAGCTTCCGGGGCAAGCGCGCGGTTTTCCCAGTTGAAATAAATGCCTTCGGCCTTGCTGCGGTCTGCCCCGCGGAAAAGAATCTTCAGGTGGCCGTTACCGACCCGCCGCGTTCCGGAATCCACGGTGACGTTGGATATTTTCCAGACGGGATTCCGGTTGCCATTGCCGAACGGCTCGCAGCGGCCAAGAAACTCGACCAGTTCCATCGACGCGTCTCCGAGACTCAGTGCGGCATCGATTTCGAGCGTGGGTTTCCTGGGCTTACCGGCAGTCGCCTCGCTCAGGTTACGCGAGAACTCCTCGCGGAACGCATCTATCTTGCCGGGTTCGATACTGAAGCCCACCGCCTGGGCATGTCCCCCGAATCGTGTCAGAAACGATTTGCACCGGTCCATCTGTTCTTTCAAGTGCACGCCGGGCACGCTGCGGCCCGACCCCTTGGCGACGTCACCGGACGTCGTAATCAGCAGGGCCGGCTTGCCGAAGTCCTCCGCGACCCGCGCCGCGGCGATGCCCAGGACACCTTCGTTCCAGTTCTCGCCGACAAGGACAAAAGCCCCGCGAGCCTCCCGGTCCTCCATGTGCCGGATGTCCTTCATCACGTCAACTTTTACCGCTTCCGTCAGCTCTCGCCGGAGCTCGTTGTCGGCTTCGAGGTCCCGGGCCAGCTTCTCAGACTCCACACGGTCCTTCGCGCACAGGAGCTGGAGCGCGGGTTTCGGGTTCGAGATACGACCGGGGGCATTCAGACGCGGTGCAAGCACAAAGCCGATGTGGGACGCGGTGATCGCCAACCCCTCCAGCCGGGCGACCCGCTTCAACGCCTCGATGCCGACCCGCCCTCCGCGATTCATCAACGCCAACCCTTCGCGCACGAGCAGCCGGTTCTCGTCAACGAGGGGAGCGACGTCTCCGACCGTTGCCAGGGCGGCCAGATCGAGCAGGTCGTCAGCAGGTTTCTTGCTCACAATCCCCCGCGCGGCCAGCGCCTGCACGAGCTTGAGTGCCACGCCGGCGCCGCACAATCCCCTGAAGGGATACGGTTCACCTTGCCGCACCGGATTGAGCATGATGCCACGCGCCACGTGGTCCAGGGAAAACTCGTGGTGGTCGCAAATCACCACGTCTACGCCAGCTTCCTCGAGGCGCTTCACCTTGTCGCCGTCCGAGGTGCCGCAGTCTACAGCGATGAGCAGGCCGATGTCGTGTTCGATGGCCCATTCCACGCCGCGTGTGGCGATACCGTAACCATCTACCCTCCTGTCAGGCACGAAACGAAAAACGTGAGGCACCATCCCGTGGAAAAACTTGTAGAGCAGTGCGGTACCGCAGATGCCATCCACGTCGTAGTCACCGTGGATCAGGATCCGTTTGCCGGCGTCGATGGCGCTTCGGACAACCGCGACCGCACGGTCCATGTTCTCAAACAGAAACGGATCGTGGAACCCGACGCCGTCCAGGGACAGGTAACGGGCGGCAGCCTCCGGTGTGTCCATGCCCCGCGAAGCGAGGAAATGGGCCCCGGCCTGCGGTATTTCCAGCGTGCGCACGAGACGCTGGACAGCCTCGTCCCCAGGTGCGGGCTTCTCCTCCCAATAACACTTGCTCGATAACGCGGTCATGGTCGTCGATAGGGCTCGTCTTCAAAAAACCCCGCGGGCGAGCGGGGTCCATGCCGGCCGCTAACTCCAGAAAGCGGCGGGAATATGAAATGGTTCACAATCCCGGACGTTGAGATCATGGGTGCCGAGCAGTCCGTAAGCCGAGTTTTGTTCCCCCGAAGGGGTGACGGCCATTTATCTAGGATGCCTGTTACCAGACACCTCGTGCGACCAACCCGAGGGTCGAGCGAAGCGAGGCGGCTTCTCCCCTCCTATTTGGTCTTGCACCGGGTGGGGTTTACCAGGGTACCGCTGTCACCAACGGTACCGGTGAGCTCTTACCTCACCTTTTCACCCTTACCTGCCGCGGTCGCCCGCGGCGTCGGCGGTATTTTTTCTGTGGCACTTTCCTTGGAATCACTTCCACTGGCCGTTAGCCAGCACCCTGCCTCGAGGAGCTCGGACTTTCCTCGGACACCTGAAAGGCGCCCGCGGCCGTCTGTCCTGCTCGGCACCCGATCCAGAGGGAAAGATACACCCAACCCGCGAGCCACGCAAGCTCACGCTTTTCCGTCCAGCGCGTCGTTGGCCAGACGATCGGCCGCCTTGTTCTCCGCTCGCGGTATGTACTGGATCTTAACGGCGGAGATCTCCCGCATGAGTGCCCTGGTCTGTTCGAAAAGCGGCTTCAGAGACGGGTGTTTTACTTTGAACTCGTTATTCAACTGCTTGACGACGAGCTCGCTATCCAGCTTCACCACCACATCGTCGGCGCCCAACTCTTTGAACAGCTCAAGAGCCAGGCGCACCCCCTGGTACTCCGCCACGTTATTGGTCGCCACTCCCAGGCGTTTCGATCGTCGAAGGAGCTCCTCACCGGCCCCATCGGTAACAATGACGGCGCACGCGGCGGGCCCGGGATTGCCGCGTGAGGCTCCATCGGAATACGCGATCAGACGGCCCGGTCGGGGCGCGGCACCTGAGGACCGTACGGTGCAGGCGGCGACTCTTTCTTTCAAGCTGTCGAGGAGGTCGAGCGCGGACGCCGCATCGAGTCCCGCCCGCTGGAGAGCACCGTCGATGCCCGCACCATCCTGCAGTGCCTGCAGCAGGCCGATAAGCGGATCGGTGGCGGGACCGTCACCCCTAGGCATCGTAGTGCACCAGGATTCTGCCGCACGCCTCGCAGGTTATGATACGGGCGTTCTGCCTTACTTCCACTGACGTCTGGGGTGGGATGCGCGCAAAGCATCCCTGGCAGACATCGTCCTCCACGTTCGCCACGGCGAAATCGTTCATCTTGGCGAGAACCCGTTCGTATTGTCTCTTGATCCTCGGGTTGAGCCCCGAAAGCACTCCCGGCTTCTCCGCCTCCAGCTTCTCGATGGTCTCGTTCAGCGCGCGCACCCTTTCCTCGAGCTGCTCGCTTTCCGCCGATAGCTCCTTCTTCCGCCTGGAGGTCTCCTGCCCGTCCTTTTCGTTGGACTCGGTCAGCTGATCCAGCTCATCCATCAAAATGAGGAGGCGTTCCTCCTTGGCGTCGGTATCACTCTCAACGTGGCTGATTTCATGAAGCATCGCCGTGTACTCTTTGTTGGTCTTTACCTCCATCAGCTGGGTCTTGTATTTCTTGATCCGCTCGGCGTTGTCTTCCACTTGTTGCTCCAGCGAGCGGCGCTCGTGGACCCCGCTTTTCAAGCGTTCCTCCGCGGATGCTTCCGCGCTGACGATGTCCTCCAGCGTCCTGCGCAGGCGTGCGATCTTGTCCGGCAGAAGTCCGAGTTCGAGCCGGCAGCCGTTGAGCCGCACGTCCAACTTCGCAACCGCTACCAGCACGCCCAGGTCACGTTGAGTTTCGGTCATTGCCACCCAAAAAAAATGAGCTTCTCTTCGTCAAGAGAAGCTCAAAGGTTCCCCGCGCAGCCGGAACTTGCGTCCGTCGCGCAGTCTCGATTATTTCGAATGAAAAACCGCATCCTGATGATCTCAGCCCCCTGCCGATGCCCGACGGCACCGGAAATGGAGACTCTAATTCACCGCACCTCACCAAGTCAAGTGCTAACCGGGCCACACCGCCATAGATGCGACAGGCGGTGCCGTGTTGAGTGGTCTCCGAGCCGCGCTCCGCTACCCACGGCCCGATGCGGGTGGTAGCGAACGGGTGCCCGGCCGCGCGCAGCCTGCGAGCACGGACGGGCTGTTCGCTGACAGGACCCGAATCGGGCCGCGGCTGATCCTCGCTCGCTCCCGCGGACGGCTCGTCAACCATTCAACGGCACCGCCAACGGGCCGCTACTGGGCGGGGTGGCTGGGCCAAACGAAAAGCCCCTCCGGTGATGGAGGGGCTCTCAAAAATGGTGGGCCCACTAGGGATCGAACCTAGGACCAGCCGGTTATGAGCCGGCGGCTCTAACCACTGAGCTATGGGCCCCCCTTTCGCCCGTGTTCAGCGGCTGGCTCATACTATTTCCGTGTAACCTTTCAGCTTCCTCGCCCTGCTCGGGTGCTGCAGCTTCTTGAGAGCTTTGGCCTCGATCTGGCGAACGCGCTCGCGGGTCACGTTGAAGATAGTCCCTACTTCCTCGAGCGTTCGCGGCGTGCCGTCTCCCAGACCGAAGCGGAGTCTGATGACCTTTTCCTCGCGCCGGGTCAGCGTGCTGAGCACCTTGGTCAGTTGTTCGCGGAGCATCGCGTGCGCCGCGGTCTGCGCCGGTGACGCGGCGCCGGTGTCTTCGATAAAATCGGAAAGGTTGCTGTCCTCGTCTTCTCCAATCGGCCGGTCGAGCGAAATTGGCTCCATGCTGGCCTTCATAACGCTCTTGACCTTATCAACCGGATACTGCAGCTTTTTCGCCACCTCTTCGGGGGTCGGATCGCGGCCGTTCTCCTGGACAAGCTTCCTCGCTGTCCGCGACACCTTATTGATCGCCTCGATCATGTGAACCGGCACGCGGATGGTGCGCGCCTGATCGGCGATCGCACGGGTGATCGCCTGGCGGATCCACCAGGTCGCATAGGTGCTGAACTTGTACCCCTTGCGATAGTCGAACTTGTCCACCGCGCGCATCAGCCCGCTGTTTCCCTCCTGGATGAGGTCGAGGAACTCGAGCCCCCGGTTGGTGTAACGTTTCGCGATGGCAATCACGAGACGGACGTTGGCCTCGATCATTTCCCGCTTGGCTTTTTCACGCTGGTATTCGCCGCGTCGGATGTCGGCAACCAGTTTGTTGAGTTCCGCGCTACTCACATTCTCCGATTTCTCGATCTTCTGGATTTCCGTCCTGAGCAGTTTCATCTTCTTTTGGAAATCCTCGAGAACGTCCTGCGACCAGGGCCCCTTACCGTTGATGCGGATGCTGCGGCGGCGCTTGTAGCTCTTGAGCTTGTCGATGGCTTCCCTCAGCTCCACGAACGTCAGCCCGATGAAACCCTCGTACTCCTTGAACTTGGCCTCGAACTCGCCGATGTTCTCGACGGTCCCGTGGATGCAATCCACAATTCTCGCGAGTTGTTTCGGGTTGAGGTGGAGTTTGATGTACTCTTCGAACAGTCTGCCCTGACGCAGTTCCATCGACCGCTCGAGGCTGGGACGCTTGGCAGCGTTTTTCTTGAGCTTCGCCTTTCTCTGGAATTCGACGATCTCCTTGCGAAGTTGTGCGATGCGCTTTACCGGACGAAAGCGGGCTTGCCGCTCCTTCTTACCCGTGTAGTGTGGATGAAGTCCACCCGTCTCGACCTGGATCACCTCGTCGAGACGCATCTCCTCCCTTTCGACCTGGCTCGCCAGCGACTGAAGTTCGCGGATCGGGCTGTCCAGCGACAGGACCGCCCGCGCAATCATCAGCCCACCCTCTTCGATGCGCTTGGCCAGCGTGACCTCACCCTGACGGTCGAGCAGGGGTACTTTCCCCATCTCGCGCAGGTACATGCGCACCGGGTCATCGTACCGGATGGTCGCCTTGAGGCCATCATCGGGCTTGGTTTCTTCCTTCTCCTCGCGGCGCTTCTTGGCCTCCATCTTGAGCCGGGCCTTTTCGGGCGAGTCGAAGTAGTCAATTTTGTCTTCACTGAGACGGTCGTAAAGAACCACAATGTCTTCGGGAGAAAACTCATTCCCTACGAGCGCGTCGATCTCGTGGGTCAGGATATAGCCCTTGTCTTCCGCCACCCGGCGAATATCTTCCAACACGTCTTCAAATTTGTCCATTCAACACCTCAGTATCAGAGTTCTGACAAGGCCCGCTTCAAACGGGCGTAGTGTTCCGCCACAGCCACCGCATCTTCGCTTTCCTCCGGCAATTCCTGCAGCTTCTCTCGGAGCGCATTTAGCTCGTCGCGGATTTGGAGTTCTTTCACCCTCCGCACAGTATCTTTGAGAAGTATCCCTGGAGTTCCTGGAGGTGGCGGGATGAGGGAGATTTCTGCGGCAAACGCTTCTAATCCCGCCTTTTCTGCATCTTGCTGAAATTTACGGCTGCCTACATCAATGTGGTTTTCCCAAGCCGAGTCAAGCAGTTTGTAGAATTCACGACAGCTTTCGTTCGAAAAATCATCGGCATCGATTCGGTCCCGTGCCGCGGCTGTCTCCGGCGTCGTCTCCAGTAGAAGCCGAAGCAGCATTTTCTCCCACCGCGGGCGTTGGCCCCGGTCGGCGCCGATTTCTTCTCCCCGTGCTTGCTCAGCCGACCGGCCGGCCCTGGTGGAGGCCGGTCTGCGGCGCAGGCTCTCCGGATCCACCCCCAGGACTCGAGCGAAGTCCCGGGTTATCATCTCGTAACGCAACCGGTCCCGCTCATCCCCGAGCCCGGCGGTCACGCGTTGCACGATCGCCTCCTTCTTGCGAGGCGTCATATCCTTATCCCCCATAATATAGTCCAGGTATTGCAAATATTCCATTCCGCCGGACATTTTTTTTTGAAATTCCTCCCCCCCAACGGCCCGAATCGCCGTGTCCGGATCGGTCCCTTCACCGAGGGCCACCACCTCGACATCCAACCCCGAAGCCACGAATACCGAGCCCGCCACCAGGGCCGAGTCCGTACCGGCCGTGTCGGCGTCGGGTACGAGCACGACGCGACGTGTCAAGCGCCGGAGGAGAACCGCGTGGTCGTGGCTGATCGCCGTCCCGCAGCTGGCGACGACGTGCCGGATACCGTGAGCGTGCAGGGAGATACAATCCAGGTATCCTTCCACCAGGAGCACGCACCGCTCCGAGCGGATGGCCTCCCGGGCCTGGGGTACGCCGTAGAGAATCTGTCGCTTGGCATAAATCGGGCTCTCCACCGAATTGAGGTATTTCGGCTCCCCATCCGGGTCCAGCGTGCGCCCGCCGAAACCCACCACCCGCCCGGCATGCGACAGGATGGGAAACATGAGGCGCTTCCTGAAGTAGTCGTAGTAACCCGATGATTTATCACGAGCTACAATAAGTTTGAGTTTCTGAGAGACATCGAGGGGAATCTCCTTGCGCCTGGCCGTTGCCACAAAAGCGTCCCACCCTTCGCCGGCGTACCCGAGCTGGAATGTCTTCCACGCCTCCTCCGGAACCCCCCTCGATTTCAGGTAGTCCCGGGCCGGGGCGCCGGTCCGCTTGTCGGTTAGGTTGCGGTGGTACCAGCGGGCGGCGAAATCGTTGACGCGGTAGAGCATTTCGTTACGCGAGCGGTCGGGATCCGGCCGGTCATCGGTCGCGACCTCGACACCGTACTCGCTGCCCAACCGGCGGACCGCGTCGGGGAACGAGATCCCCTCCATTTCCATGAGAAACGTGAAGACGTTCCCACCCTGCCCACAGCCGAAACAGTGGAAGATCTGCCGGTCAGGGTTGACGTTGAAGCTCGGCGTTTTCTCCTCGTGAAACGGGCACAGGCCCTTGTAGTTCGAACCGCTCCGGCGCAGATCGACAAAGCGCGAGACCACCTCCGCGATATCGGCACGGTCGCGGATCTCGTTAATGGTCTGTTCGGGAATTTGCAACGATCCCCTCCCTAGTTCAGTCTTGCGATGGTGACGCCCGGGCCGCCCTCGGACGCCTCGCCCGAGCGGACGGACCCGATGCGGGAGTCGTTCCCCAACTGGGACCGGATCGCCTTTTGCAGGACGCGCTCGCCGACACCGTGAATGATGGTGATTTCCCGAATCGCGTTCATGACGGCGCTGTCGATGAATCGATCCACGGCCGCCAGGGCCTCTTCGCGGTCCCTGCCGCGCACGTCCACCTGCGTGGTGGCAAGCGGTTCGACGCTCACCTCGATGTCAACCGGCCACGCGGGCTTGGCGGCGGGCTCCGGCTCTACCTGGTACAGGTTTCCAGAATCCGCGCTGATGATCTTGCCGTTTATCTCGACTTTCGCCCTGTCTCCCTGAATCGACAACACGGGTCCACACGGTCTCCCGGATGGACTCAGGGAGACGATGTCCCCGACAGCCAGGCGTTGGGCATGGCGGGCGGGCTGTGGGACGGACGTCAGTTCTTCGGCCATGCGGCCGATGCGCTCGTGCCCGGCCCGTACCGCGTGCCGTGCGGCATCGGTTTCCCTGATCTGTTTTACGATGGCCTCCACTTCCTTGCGCGCAACCAGGAGAACCTCCTCGGCTTCTTTCCGTATTTTTTTACGTTGCTCGCCCTCGTATTCCTCCATTTTATGGACTTTTTCGTCGTACGATTCGATCAGCGTGTTCAGTCGTTGCGACTGGTTCCTCAAGGCGTCACGTTCACGATCCACCGCGATCCGGGTGGACTCGAGCTCGCTGAGCAGCTGCTCCAGCCGGAACGCTTCCCTTCCCACCATCGCCTGCGCGCGCTCTACCACCGGCCCGAAAAAATCGAGCCGCCGGGCGGTTTCGATCCCCCGGCTGCGACCCGCGGTCCCCTGCAGCAAACGGTACAGCGGCCGGTCGTTCTCGTCATCGAACACCATCGATGCGTTACCGACCCCATCGCTGCGAAGCGCAAATGATTTCACCTTTCCATAATGCGTGCTGGCAATCACCACCGCCCGCGTCGACTGCAACCTCTCCAGCGACGCGATCGCCAGCGCCGCCCCCTCGTCCGGGTCTGTGCCGTCGCCTATCTCGTCGATAAGACAAAGTGTATTCTCGTCCGCGGTCCTGCACATCACATCGAGATGTCGCAGGTGCGATGTAAAGGTACTGAGCGACGAGGAGATTGACTGCTCGTCACCGATGTCCGCATAGATTTTGTCGAAGAGCGCCAACTCGGTGCCCTCGGCGCACGGTACCGGCAGTCCGCTTTGATGCATGAGAACCAGCAGCCCCACGGTCTTCAGCGCCACGGTCTTGCCACCGGCGTTGGGACCGGTAATCACCAGCACTCGCTCTGCCCGGTCAAGTCGCAGGTCCAGCGGAACGACCTCGCGCGGCGGGCTTTCGGCGCCGACCGACAGCTCTAGCAGCGGGTGCCTGGCGGCCATCAGCCTCAGTGGCCCGTCCGCGGGCATCACGGGGTTCACGCAGCGGAACTCGGCGGCGAAGGCCGCCTTCGCGCTGAGGGCGTCCAACCGCTCGACGATGGTGACGTTCGACAAGAGCTCTTCCCGCGCGGCCTCCACCCGGTCTATCAGCCCCGCCAGGATCCGTGCCTCTTCCGCCCCCGCATCGCTCTGCAGGGTCCCGAGCGCATTGTTCTTCTCAACGAGGGAAAACGGCTCGAAGTAGAGCGATCCACCAGAGTGCGATGTGGAATGCACGATGCCTTCCCTGCGCTGGCACTTCTCGCGCGGCACGACGAGCATGTAGCGGCTCCCGTCGAAGGTGGCGTCGTCCGGAGTCCCCAGAGACCTGGCCAGGTTGGCGGCGAAGGCACGGATATCCTCGCGGGTCCGCCGCAGGCGTGAGCGCAGCCGCTTGAGCTCCGGGCTGGCCTTGTCCTTGATCTCGCCGTCTCGCTCGAGGGCGCCGTCGATAGCCTTCACCAGCTCTTCCTGCGGCCGCAGCCCCGAGACCCCCTGCCGTAACCGTGCATACGCAGGTTCTTCCCTCTCCACATTCCGTCGCAGCTCGGCGACCGACCGCTCGAGGGCGGCAATCTCGAGCAGGCCTTCCGCCGGGATCGCGTCTCGCGCTTCGCGGTCGAACCAGCGCCGCGCCGAGGTATCGGGCATGGGGAGCCGGCCGTGGCGCTCCTGAAATTCTCGGGCCTCGGCGATCTCAGCGAGACTCTCTTCTATCCATCCGCGGTCGGTTTGCGGCCTCAGCGCCCGCACGAGCTCCCTTGCGCCCTCATTACGGCACCGCCGGCAGATGTTCTCCGCAACGGACACGAGCTCAAGCGTGGTCACCGCGTGCTCGAAAATGTCGCGGCCCGCCCCACGATTGAAATGTTCAGCGCTCATAGACGGCATCCTTCGTGCAACGAGAGGCAAGAGTTCGAATAAAACGGAGGGGTCGGCCCTAGACCGTGTTGCTTCGCTTGAAGATATCTTTGAAATGCACGGAACTGGATGTCCGGTCGATAACCCAGTCGAACATCTGCCCCGCCATCGGCCTCAGAAACAGGCTCATCGAAGCCCGGGCGACATCGTTTCGCAGCGCCCTCGACAGGGGAAGCTCCAGCGTCACCGTTATCATGAGACTGGCGACGAGCATCGCCATAATGAGCCCCAGCACGGCCCCGGTAAAGCGGTCCACCATCCTGAGGATGGTCATCTTCACCACTCGCGCTACCGCCAGGGCGGCAAAGTGGGTGGCCACCAGACCCGCAATCACCAGCAGGATGAACGAAATCACCAGTGCCACCGAATAGGCAATGTCAAAGTGCCGCTCCGCAAAGCGGGCGACACCGCCCGCCATGAAAATGGCGAGAACAAAGGCCCCCACCGCACCGGCCAGCTCGACCGCTTGTTCGAGAAAGCCCTTGGCGAAACCCACGAACGTACCGAGAAAAAGTACGCCGAAAAGAGCAAGATTGACGATACCTACCGCATCCATCTGCACCCGCCTGGTCAAACCCTCCGCCGGCTCACCGCACGGCGCGGGCGACCGGTTCGGCCACCCTCTTGCCGTTCGCGGTTCAATCGCCGACAAGCAACTTCTTCACCAAACCCGAGACCACCGACCCGTCCACGCGGCTTCCCCCTGCCTGCATGACCGCCTTCATGACCGTTCCAAAATCGCGCGTCCCCGACGCTCCGGTCTCGTCTATCTGGGCTTTGATCAGCACGGTTAGTTCTTCTTCTTCCATCCTCGGCGGCAGGTAGGACAGGGTAATTCCGTATTCGGCTTTTTCTTTGTCGGCAAGGTCCTTTCGCCCACCCTCCAGATACTGGGCCATGGATTCCTTGCGCTTCTTCGCGTACGCAGCGACAACCTTCTCCTCCAGCTCATCCGACAACGTTTCCCCCGCGGCGATCTGGGCGTTCTTGAGCTCGGCCCGCAGCATACGGATGACACTCAGCCTGGTCTTGTCACCCGATTTCATCGCGAGTTTCATATCCTCGATCAATTTTTCGGATATCACTACTGCATCCCTTCGAAGCGATTGTAGATACGGCGAATGCGGAGATTTCGGCCGACCAGCGTCCGGAAAGCCCGGATCGTTACGCCGCCAGTATCGTATGGCAAAACTCCGGCGCTGTCAAACCGGGTCCCCACCACCGTCGCAGGACGGCGCGAGGAGGGCCGCAGTCAGTGCCGCGGCGGAGGTTTCCGAGCGCAGCCGGTAGGCGGAGACGGAAACAAACTCGCACCCGCACTTCTCGAGCTGGCGCTTTTCGTCGCCGCTGAGCCCCGCTTCCGGGCCGACTACAATTAGCAGGCGGCCCGGTCTTTCGTGGAGGGGCTTGAGCGGCTGCCCGTCCGCGTCGCCGGCCACTATGACCGCGTGCTCACGTGCCTCGCGCAGGAGTCTCTCGAAAGGCGCAACTCGTTCTATGGATGGAAGGATGGAGCGAAAGGATTGTTTCATCGCGGACAACACGACCCGTCTCAGCCGTTCGAGGTAGGCGTCCGAGTAGTCGGTCAGATGCGAGAGGTCCGCCGCGAAGGGCAGGCAGCGTGTAATACCAAGCTCGGTGCACTGCCTCACCGCCTGGTCGAAGGCGTCCTTCTTGAGACAGGCGAGCGCGAGCGTCACCGCTTGCTCCGGTGTCCGTTCCTCGACCGTCCCGATCACCCTTACCTCGGTCGTCGTGTCGCCCACAGTCTCGACGGTGCCGCATACTATAATGCCGCGTCCGTTGGTGATATAAACCGTGTCTCCGCAGCGCTTGCGGAGGACACGATGCAGGTGGTGGTGCTCGTCGCCGGTGATATCTATACGCGCGCTATCCTTCTCCAGCTCTTGCGAGTAATAGAGGAAATGGTGGGCGTGATCTCCGCGCATGGCTGGCGCTCAGGACTCGCCGGGTCCGGGTACCCTCTTGCCCAGCGTCTTGTCGAGCTCTTTGAGCAACTCGATCTCGGTCTTGGCGAGTTTGTCGGGAATCCAGGCGACGACGCGGACCAGATGGTCTCCCTTACCGTAGCTATTCAACCGGGGAATCCCCTTGCCCTTGAGACGAAAGATCTTGTGTGACGGTGTTCCACGAGGAATCTTGAGCAGGATATCGCCGTCGAGTGTCGGCACTTCAGTCTTGGTGCCAAGCGCTAGCTGTGTAATCGTCAGCGGCAGATCCATCAGGATGTCGTTGCCGTGGCGCTCGAACAGGTCGTGCGCTTCCTCTTCGATAATCACGTAGAGATTACCCTTCGGGCCGCCGCGCTCGCCCGCGTCTCCCCCACCGTTGATCGTAATATAGTTGCCTGTGGCCACGCCGGCGGGAATCCTCACGGCCACCGTTTCGCTGCCTCGGATGGTACCCGTGCCATTGCACTCCCGGCACGGATCCTTCACGACCTGTCCCTCGCCGTTGCAGCGATAACACTCCGAAACATTCACGAACTGGCCGAACAGCGAGCGCTGTACCTGCTTGATCTGACCCGCGCCGCCACAGACATCGCACGCTACCGAGCCCGAACCCGGCGCCGCTCCACTCCCGCCACAGGTGTCACACGCCACCTGCTTGCTGACGCGGATCTGCTTCTCGACGCCGCCGGCCACTTCCTCCAGCGTGAGCTTGACTTTGAGCTGCAGGTCATTGCCCCGGTGCTGCCGGCGGCGGTCCTCGCCCCGCGCCGCACCGCCGAAGAGATCGCCGAATCCGAACCCCCCGAAGTCACGCATGAACGCGCGCAGCGCATCGGAGAGATCGAACTCAGCCCCCTGGCCGAAACCGCTGGCTCCCGCGCGGCCCGATACGCCGGCGTGGCCGTACTGGTCGTACAACCCCCGCTTCTCGGCGTCACGCAGAACCTCGTACGCTTCGGTGGCTTCTTTGAATTTGTCCTCGGCGTCCTTGTCACCCGGGTTGCGGTCCGGATGGTACTTCAGCGCCTGCTGGCGATAGGCTTTCTTGATTTGATCAAGGGATGTGTTGCGATCGATGCCGAGGACGTCATAGTAATCACGTTTTGACATCTGTTCGGACCCTTGCATGCAGTTCGGCTTCAAATTCGGAGGGAATATAACACGACGGGGGTCTGATGCAAAGCGTTTCGCCGGACGACGCTGGGCCTAGGGGATATCGGTCGCGTTCGGAGCGCTGTACATCAGCTCGGCGAACTTGTGCATGATCGCCTGGAGTTTTTCGGTGGCGACCTTCAAGGGGTCCACCTCGCGGTCGCTGCTCTTTATGACCTCGCTGAGCTCCTTCATCGCGGCGTCGATTTCCTTGAGGTCGTCGGAGGTGAACTTGTCTTTGAAATCCTTGATGGTCTGCTCGGTCGAGTAGAGCAGGATCTCGGCCTCATTGAGCGTGGTGGAAAACGCCCGCTTGGCAGCGTCCTCGACCCCGTACTTTTCGGCCTCCGCAACCATGCGCTCGATCTCTGCGCCGGACAGGCCGCTCGCCTGCTTGATCTCGATCTGCTGCCGTTTGCCGGTTCCGAGGTCCCTGGCCGATACGTGGACGATGCCGTTTGCGTCGATGTCGAAACTGACCTCGATCTGCGGCACTCCCCTCGGCGCGGGCGGCATGCCTACCAGGTCGAACCGGCCCAGTGTCCGGTTGTCCTTCGCCATTTCTCGCTCGCCCTGCAGCACGTGCACACTCACCGCGGGCTGGTTATCGGTGGCGGTCGAGAAGATCTGGCTCTTGATCGTTGGAATCGTCGTGTTGCGCTCGATCAGCGTGGTCATTACACCGCCCAGGGTTTCGATACCGAGGGATAGCGGAGTGACGTCGAGGAGCAATACTTCTTCCACTTCACCGGAGAGAACGCCTCCCTGAATGGCGGCACCGCGCGCGACCACTTCGTCCGGATTGACGCCCTTATGCGGCTCTTTCTTGAAGAAGCTCTTGACCGCTTCACGTACGGCCGGCATACGGGTGGATCCGCCGACCAGGATGACTTCTTCGATGTCCTTTGTGGTAAGCTTCGAGTCCTGCAGTGCCTTCTTGCACGGTTCGATGGCTCTCTTGATCAGGTCCTCGACGAGTTTCTCCATGGTGGCGCGGGTGAGCACCGTTTCGAGGTGCTTCGGTCCCGATTCGTCCGCCGCCAGGAACGGCAGGTTGATGGTCGTCTCGAGAGCGCTGGAGAGCTCGCACTTGGCCTTTTCGGCGGCATCCTTCACGCGCTGCAACGCCATCTTCTCTCCGGAGATGTCGGGACCGCCCTCCTTCTTGAACTCCTCGATGATCCATTCCATGATCTTGCGGTCGAAATCGTCGCCGCCGAGATGCGTGTCGCCGTTCGTCGACTTGACTTGAAAAACACCGTCGCTGAGTTCCAGTATCGAAATATCGAATGTGCCGCCACCGAGGTCGTAGATAGCGAGTACGCCCTTGCCGTTCTTGTCCATCCCGTAGGCCAATGACGCGGCCGTCGGCTCGTTCAGGATCCGCAATACTTCCAGCCCGGCGATCTTGCCTGCGTCTTTGGTGGCTTGCCGTTGCGAGTCGTTGAAATACGCCGGTACGGTGATCACGGCCTTGGTAATCTCCTCACCGGTGTAGTCCTCGGCAACCTGCTTGAGGCTCTGCAGGATCATCGCCGCGATTTCTTCCGGCCGGTATTGCTGCTCTTTGATCTTCAGCAGCGTTTCATCATTCTTGCCCGCCACGACCTCGTAAGGAACGTGCCCCCGGTCACTGTCACACTCGCTGAACTTGGAACCCATGAATCGCTTGACCGAATAAATTGTCTGCTCCGGATTCGTAATCGCCTGGCGCTTCGCGATGTGCCCCACGAGACGTTCCCCGTTCTTCGAGAACGCCACGACCGAGGGCGTCGTGCGATTGCCTTCAGCGTTGGGAATGACAATCGGATCCCCACCCTCGATGATGCTCACACAGGAGTAGGTGGTTCCCAGATCGATTCCGATGACTTTGGACATGCGGTTCTCCTTACCAAACACTCTCTAGACGAACGCTGCTCACCAGATGCAAAATCCAATTGGTCATAGGTTATTTTGCAATTACCACTTTCGCGGGTCGAATCACGGTGTCGCCTAGCAAATATCCTTCCTGGATGATCTCCACGACGTGGTTCGACACCACGTCTTTGCTGTCGATATTCGCCACCGCCATATGATAAATCGGATCGAAACGCGCGCGGAGCGCTTCCATTTTCGCCACTCCGAATTTCACCAGAATTGCCATCATGTTATTATAAATCAATCGAATACCCTGCACGAAGTCGTCATTCCGGTTCCCGAGGACCGCGAAGGCCCTTTCGAAATCATCTACGATTTCCAACATATCGAGAATTACCTCTGCTCTCGTCTGCTGCTTAAGCAATTCCCATTCCTTCCGTGTTCGTTTTCGATAATTTTCGAATTCGGCGGTGACCCGTATATGCCTGTCCTCCGCGCCTTTCGCCGCGGCTCCCAGCTGCACGTTCTTCTTGCTGAGCTGCAGGATCACCTCGTTCTTCTCGAGTAGCCGGGCAAGAACTTCCTGGTCGGACGGCTTGCGTCGCTCGGAACCCGTGTAACCGTCGTCATTTTTCTTCCTCTTAGATTTTTTCTTCGGCCTGGCTGAGGGTTCCTCGAACTCCACAACGACTTCGGGCTCTTCCGCTTCGGCATGCTCGAGCTCATCGAGCGCTCCAGGGCTATCGAACCCGTCGGGCGCATCCTGCTGTTCGAGCTCGTCCAGCGCGCCGGCAGACCGTCCTTCACGGGCGGCCTCCTCGACCGAACTGGCGTCACGCTGCGATTCAGCCCCGGCATCCCCCGCGGGGTCTTCGAGGGCGTCGACTGGGAGCGAGCCCTCCGCGCGACGCTGACTCCTGCTAGCGTCTGTCTCCGGTGTCCCCCGCCGGGTCTTACGCTGGCCGGAGTCCAATCCCTCGTCCGGCGGCTTGGCTTCATTTTTGTCACTGCGTTTGCTTTTACGGCCGTGGGACTTCCTTCGGGCAGCCTGCAAATCGATCACCGAATGAGATCCGAATGGGTCTTTTTCGTCAACCACTTGTTACTCCTTCAGTTAACGCACATCACGGTCCGATGGGGTCATTCGCTAATTGTCCAAGCACAAGCCGTGCCGATTATGCAGCGACACCGCGGCAAAAGTGCCACTCCCCTTCTCGTGGGCGCTGTTCGTACGGAAAAACTAGAAGTACTCCTCACCAAACGCCTGAAGCTCCCGGGCCGCCGAACCGACCAGAGCCCGATTGAGGTCGTACCGCATCCGGGTCAGGCCGATTATGCCGAGAACGCCGCGGGCTCCCCCCATGCGGTAGCCGGCGGTCACCAGACTGAAGGGACGTAACGCCGGGTCGCCGTGTTCGTGCCCGATCGTGATCTGGGTATGTTCGCTCAGGCGATTGGAAAGAATTTGCGTGACATAGTCCTGGTTTTGCAGGAGCCGCAAGAGCACCCGCAGCAAATCCGGGTCCGCGAACTCCGGGTGCTCCACCAGATGGCTACGCTCCTCGAAGTAGAGTTCCACGGCAGGCGGTTCTGAGAAGATGTCCTCGCGATGGACCGCCACTTCCCGGGCGATAATTCCCTCGTCGGTCATGTTGTCACGCACCGCGGAATCGAGCGCTTCCTTGGCCTCGGGCGGGGTCTTGTCCGTTACCAGTCGGTTGATCCACACTTCGGCGCGCGCCAGGACATCCGGGGTGAACCGTTTTTCCATGCGGAGTACGATTGTGCGTTCGTACTCAGTTTGCAGGTTTACTACCACCAGGAGACGTGTTCCCTCGAGGTCGACGAGCCGGATGCGCGTCACTCGACTCTCTTGCGTCACCACGCCATAGACAACGGCAAGGCTTCTCGACAACCCACCCAGGACGCGGGACGCACAGGCCATGATGGTGCTCACGTCGGCCTCGTGATCCCGCAGCGCGCTACGGAACCGGCTGGAAAACGCGTCCCCGACAGGCACGTCGGCATCCAGGTGATCCACATACCGGCGGTATCCCTCATCTGTGGGAATGCGCCCGGCGGAAGTATGCGGCTTGGTCAGCAAGCCCTCGCACTCGAGCCTCGCCATGCTGCTGCGGATCGTCGCTGTGCTGACCAGCATGTCGCCGGTTTCCCGCACCTTCTGTGAACTGACAGGGATCCCCTCGCGCACGTGGGTGTCCACCACCACTCGTAGTATCGTCATATCTCGGTCGTTCAACATGGATTGTCCCCCGCGCATGCGGATCTACTGTTTAAGTTACCGTTCCCCACTGCCACTGTCAAGACGCCCCCGGGGCCGGCGCCCCGGGCGTCATGCCGCCTGGGTCAGCCGGAAGAGGATGTCGTTCAGCAGCAGGTATCCACGGTCGGTGAGAACGAGTCGGTCACCGTGACAGCCGGCCAGTCCCTGCTTCACGAGCTCGCGCGGGACGTGTGGCGGGCACGAGAGACGCTCGAGAGTCAGGCCCCGCGACGTTCGCAGTGCCAGCATGAGAGTCTCGAGCTCGCGCTGTGCCTCATCGCGCAGGTCGCGGCGTCTCAAGCGGATCGTCGCCGCGGTGCGAAGGTACAACTCGATGGAGGGTTCGTTGTGGAAACGCTGTCCGGCTATGAAGGAATGGGCTCCCGGACCGATCCCCAGGTACTCGCTGCCGTCCCAATACGTGTGGTTGTGCCGGCTTTCGTAGCCGGGCCGGGCAAAGTTGGACACCTCGTAATGCCGGTGACCCTGCCTCCGCAGCCTGTCGCAGGCAAGGAGGTATTCATCGGCGGCACTTTCCGCGTCGACCGTGTCGAGAAAATCCCGAACCGCCCGCTCCATGTTCTCGTCCGGTTCGAGGCAGTAAAGGGAAACGTGCGGTGGGCGATGGGCGAGCACCGCGGAGAGCGTGTCGTCGAGTTCACGCGACGAGCCACCGGGCACACCGAGCAGCAGGTCGACACTGAAATTGTCGAACCGGCGACTTACCCGCTCGATCGCGTACCGGTTCGCATCTGCCGTGCAGCGCCTGAGCACGCGCAGCGCGCGATCGCTCATGGACTGGATCCCGAGACTCACACGGTTGACTCCCAGGTGCTCGAGATCACTCACCAGGCCGGCCGTGACGTCTTCCGGATTCATTTCCAGGGTGATTTCCGCTTCGCGGTCTCCTTGCAGGTACGGTGCGATCGCGTCAAAGATTCGGGCGAGCGATTGCGGCCCGAGGGTCGACGGCGTCCCTCCCCCCAAGAAAACCGTCGGTGCGTAGAACGGTTCGTCGATTTCGCGCGCCGCGCGTTCGAGCTCGGCGACCAGCGCGTCGATGAACGCATCCTCGTACTCGTTAGTATGGGGAACGTGGTAGAAGGTACAGTACGGGCAACGTCGTTTGCAAAATGGAATGTGGATGTATAAGGATACAGCCCGCATCAGCTACCGGATCACGTCGCCGATCCTCGAGAACCGAACGGTCCTCGCTCCATTATCCCACGAAAAATAAATGAACATCGCCTTGCCCAAAATGAGGTTCTTGTCCAGGGGCCCCCACACGCGGCTGTCGGCGCTGTT
>JAZGDW010000089.1:0-3226 GCA_036478295.1 Candidatus Krumholzibacteriia bacterium | reverse complement strand
GCTTGACGAAACCGGTACGGGCGGATTCAATCCGGGTCGTGACGCACCGCTAGCTCAGTTGGTAGAGCAGCTGACTCTTAATCAGCGGGTCCGGGGTTCGAGTCCCTGGCGGTGCAGTGAAAGTCGTTGTGAAATAAGAACGGGCGTCCCAATGTGGGCGCTTCTCTTTTTTGATGGTGCTACGGTTCGCAGAAATCGCTTGTACGCGATCTGGGTAGGCCATCACTCCACGTTGGGGGCAGAAAATGCCGATAGATGTAGCGAGTCGGCGGTTTCGAGGAGCCCAGAAAATGAACCACGCAACAATCAACGAATTTCAGGTAAGCGGTGAACGGAAACGGGTCGCAATGATCCCCGTTACGACACTAGAAGATTTTGCGGCGTCAATGCCAAAAGAATTCCAGGAGAGGCTCGACAGCGCCATTTTTAATTCCATCGAGGTCGAGTTCATAGACGACACGTCCACGGGCTTTTTCTTGACCAAGCAAGCCATAGAGTAACGCCACAGCGGCCACGGACGTGCGTCAGGCTACGCGACGTCGCGGTGTTTCACCGCCAGTTGCCGCCTAGCAAGCACGACAGCACCGGCAACTATTGAGACCTGTATTGCTAATGCGACCCGCGTATCGCGTTTCCAGGCCATTTTCCAGGGTTTCCGCCGTACGGGACGTTGCATTGCATTTACAGGTATCAATAGCAGCAGTGCGACCATGACGACCATGCCGATGTTGCCGACGGCGGGGACGTTGGCGGTCTCCGGGAACACTATAAAACTCCAGGCTATCGAATCCCCTGGAAGCATCCTGTATATACTGTTGCCCAAAGGTCTAACCTGTAGCTTTACGACCAGTGTACCGCCTTGCGTATCCGATACCCACGACGCTGACATAGTGTTACGAGCGCCATCCACGTCGCCTCGGAACACGATCGGAGACACTACCTCGCCAAGAACAGGCCGAATTCGAAGTTGCCAGCGTCCTATGTGATCCGCTTGCGCCCGTCGCCAGTTCATTGTCATCCTCGTCCAGCGAATCGCTGAGAGGCGTTCTTCGTAACCGTCCGTCGAACCGTACGTGGTCTCGGTCCCCAGGCGAGGACGACCCGAAATGACCAGGTCAACAAGGGGAAGCGCTAGAGCCGCCATCGACACGGTTTACAGCGGATCCGGTTGGGCCAAGGACGATTGATGGGTCGGCTCGGGCGGCGGAATGCTAGTCGGTGGAATCCACGATGCCAACGACTTGGGCGGCCGCAGATGCGGAAAATGGGGCGAAGACCTCTTGATGCAGAACATCGTCGCCCCGAAGTAGTCGGCCCGTTTGGTGGTTGGCGTCGCAACGCGTCCACCTTCCGGGCCGCGTGTCATCTCCCACGGCACCGCCCGACCCTCGGCGGTGAAGTGCAAGCGTAGACGGACTTGGGCCATGGCCGTGGCTGCCATCTTTGCGCCGGCTACAATGCCGCGTTGATGCACGAAGAATTTCAACTCAGCCTTGTATCTTCAGCCACACGCGGTGCCCTAGGTCTCGCGGCCGGCAGCGTGGTCCTGCTGTTGGTTGCGTTTGCCGTGTTCAACCCCGAGCCCCTCGCCGACGAGTCCGGGCATCACCTCAGCGCGATCCGGCAATTCGCCGGCGGTGACTGGTCCTGGCCGCAGGACCTGGTCATGTGGCCGACGTACCACGTCGTTGCCTCACTGCCCGCACGGTTGTTCGGGGCGGACGTGTTCGTATTGCGGGCATTCAGCGCCTTGATGACTGTCGGTGCCCTCTGGCTGCTGTTCTCGGCCACAAGACACGTAGACTGGCCAGCGCCGAGCGACGCGTTGCTCCATTTCGCGTGGCACCCGATCCTTTTTCCTTTTTCGGTTCTGGTCTACACGGAACCCGCCGGGATGCTCTGCGTGCTCGGCGGGGTATACCTGCACGTCCGGCGTCAGTACGCGTGGTCTGCCGTGGCCGTCTTCATGGCCTGTTTGATCCGGCAGTCCAATGTCGTGTGGCTGGTCTTGATGATGGCTTGGGGCCTGTCGGACCTATGGGACGAAAGGGTCCGATCGGCCAAGGCTCGCCGCGCGCCGGGCCTCTGGCGCGGGGTGTACCGGTTGCGTTGGCATCTGGTCTTTCTGGTCGCGTCCGCCGTTGTCTTTGCCACGCTGGAGGGCTTCGCCATCACGAGCGTGGCGGAGAATCGCGTTCAGTTCAATATCGCGCAGTTCTACCTGTTCGGCCTGTTCGTGGTACTCCTGTGGCTCCCGGTATGGTTGGTGCGATGGCCGGGCGACGTGACGGTGATCGCCCGTTGGGCGGCCGGGCACACCGGGGTCAGTGCGCTCTTGGGGCTGGCAGTGCTCACGGCCATAGGTGTGTCGATCGCCGAGTTCAGCAACCCCCACACCTGGAACAACAACGACAACTACTTCAGGAACTTCCCGCTGCAACTCATGGACGCCTCGATCCCCGTACGTGCGGTGGCCGTCGTCTTGATGCTCATGTTCACGCCGACCATCGTGCGTTTCAGCCTCGCGCAGCCCACCCGCCGGATGCTGGCGTTGACCTGGGTGTTCTCGCTGCTGTTTCTCGTTCCCCACTCGCTCGTGGAGCCGAGGTACTACATCGTACCCGTGTTCTTCCTCAACTTCTTCGCCTGCTACACACCGCGGGAGGCCCGACGGTTGACCATCTGGTATGGTGTGCTCAGCGCCGCCGTCGGAACGGCCTTTGTCATCGGTGCCAGCTCCGAGGGAGGTGTCTGGTAGAGACCTCACAGGTGCGCCGGGAGGGTCAAGTCAAGCCTCGCGGGGGCACCCTCGAATTCCGGCTTGAGAACGCTACCGTCCAGCTCGTACAGGTGGAACGGGTTGGTTTGCTGCGGTACAAGGATCTTCATCGGACGCACGAGGAACTTCCGCTCGTCGATGTTTCCCTTCGTGGCCGCCACCCCTTCATTGTGGCGCACCGTGATCGGGATCAAATCTTCAATTCGGAATGACCAAAGTTGTCCGAGCACGGCTGTCTCCTTATTATTAGCAACTGTGATGAAACGTGCACGTTACACGTTGAACCAGGTTTATGCGTCGACGATTGTGACAGATGCACAATTGCAGTCGTCGGGGCCACGTTTCGTTGGGCCATGCGTCTCCCCGTGTTGACCCGGTCGCGTCAAACGCTTTTTGACCTATGCGCCCGCGGGGCGGTAACGTCGACGCAAGAACGTGGGGCAGAGA
>JAZGDW010000088.1:0-10766 GCA_036478295.1 Candidatus Krumholzibacteriia bacterium | reverse complement strand
GTAGTGTTTGAACATATTAGAGGCAAGCGTACCCTGGTCTTCGCCGTTGGCGAAGAGTTTCAGCAAAAAGGGAAATGCACCGGGCCGGCACGGCGTCGGCACTTGGACGTGCATCTCCAGAGCGGCGCTACTTTGGTCTGCGGGCATGATCATGCTCAACGAGTGGCCTTCTTTGAGCCGCAGTCCGGCGGGACTGTACCATTCGGCGTTGATGACGATGCGTTTGCTCACGTGTTTCGTTACGACGAGCTCGATCGGCACGTTGCTCCCTTTGAGAATGGTCCCGTGCGGAAAGGACACGGCGTACGTAACGGGCATCGTTACATAGACACCACGCCGAAAGTGATAGCGCTGCCTGCGGCCGTCGGCGAACCTGACCTCCGCTACCAGCTGGATAGGCAGGACGGTCGACTCGTTGCCGGCAGGCAAGGTAACGCGGAACCAGTATTCCCTGGCCGCCTCACCGCCTACGAGGGTCAGGGGGGCGCCCACCAGGGTTTCGCTCGTTTGCCCATGGGTGACCACCAGCGAAGCGATATCCACGCGCTTTGCCAACGTGGACAGCCCGAACTTGAAATTCGCCGAGCCACGCGGCGCGGCAGTCTCGTTGACAAGCGTTGCCGTAATGTCGAAACCGGTGTCTCTCGATCGGATCCGGGATACTTTCGTTTCCGCGCGGGCCAGCGTTGCCGTCACATCGTCCAGCAGTTCTGCGAACCCAGCGTACAAGTCGAAGCCCGGGATGGCGTCCCGGTCGTGCGGCGTGAACAGCGTCCGCTTGCGCCATTTCGCACGCATCACGGAAATGGCCCAGTATACTTCTCGCACAGCCTTTTCGACGGTGGGTGTGTCGGTGGGAAGGGCTTCTTCCGCCCCGCCGGTTCCGGGCCGGTTGCCGCCGATGAGAAATGCGCGGATGGTGGCGACGCTGCTCCGCAAGCGGGCTCGCCGGTTGGCGTCGAGCGCGCCGTCGAGTCCGCCGAGCGCTTCCAGCAGCGACAGCTCATGGCAGCGGGGAAACAGAGATGTGTAGCCGCTCTGCGCAATGAAGCACGCGAGGTAGTCGGCATAGGCGTTTTCGGCGCGGGTCCCGCGATCTCCGCCGGGGAACGATTCGATATGGCGGCCCATGTCCTGCGAGAAACGCCGCGCGTCATCTCCGTGGCCGTTCCAGTCGAGGGCGCCGAGCATCAGAATCGCCCGCATCAAGTGGTCGGCGGACGCACCGTTGGAGAGCCGGTTCCCGGCGAAATCCCACTGCAGGTACCGCATCGGCGAGTCCACTTGGGGTTCCGGTTCTTTTAACATGTAGTTTGTGACGATAGCCCCAGCCAGGTTCTCGCCGAGATGCTCATTGAAATAAACGGGCAGCGCGGAGAGCGCGAAATACAAGCTTTCCTTTTTTTGCAGACGATTGTTCACCGGTAGAAAGAATCCGGAATTTGAATCGTACGTGTGATCAATGAGCTGCCTGCTGACGGTTCGCATTCCTTGATACCAGTAGAGCGCGTTGGCCGGCATGTCGAGTTCGATGGCGATGCGCGAGATAGCGAGCATGTCGAGCGCAAACATCGCGTTGAAACCGACGTCCTCGACCGCGGGGTCCTGGGTGTACGCATCGCCCCAGGCGTTCCGTTCCAGGAGAAAATCGCCGTCGGCGTCGAAGTGGGACAGCAGGTACCCCATGTAGCGCGTCGAGTGGTTGAACAAGTCACCCAAGAACCCGGCGTCGTGGTCGAATTGATAGATGTGCAGTCCGAAGGAGGCTATGAGCGGGTAGTTCAAGAAGAGATCGTCGTTCGCGTAGAACGCGATGTTGCCGTCGGCGCCCTGGGTTGCAAGGAGGTCGTCCAGGGTGGATTTCAACCACGCGCGTTCGGACGCGCACTCGCGTGAGAAGCCTTTTGCCTCACCGGCGCCGATGGCCGGCCCGGACGACAGAAGGCCCAGCATGAGGACCGTGACACCGGCCGCCCGGCCCGCCTGGCGGACGCGTCCTAAGCTGTTTGAAATTGTTGTGTTGTAACGGGTTGACATCGGTGGTTCGTCTCCTTTGGAGTGCCCCCCTTTTTCACGATCAGCGCACACAAAAAAATGGATGCAAATCCGGTTCCCATCTATGGGTTCAGCGGCGACTTTTTTGTTGACGAAACCGCCGGCCTCCATTACTTTGAACCCTAGCAAGTCATTGATTTATAATTCGTTAAATAATCTGGATGGCAGAATCGGTGAAACCTCCCCGCGTCGCGATTATCGAGGCGAAGCGCACCCCCATCGGCAAATTTCTCGGGGCGTTTCGCAACCTTTCCGCTGTCGATTTGGGCGCATCCGTGGTGAACGCTGTGGTGGAGCGGTCGGGGGTGGCGCCGGGCGATGTCGATGAGTTTATTTTCGGTAACGCTCGCCAGGCCGGTGGCGGTCCGAACCCCGCGCGGCAGATCGCGCACCGGGCGGGCATTCCGCAAGAGGTTCCGGCGTATACGGTGAACATGGCGTGTGCCAGCGGGTGTAAGGCGATCGCGCTGGCCTTCGACGCCATCACCTGGCGCGGGGCGTCCTGCGTGGTGGCAGGCGGGACGGAGAACATGACCCGTGTGCCGTTTCTTCTGGACAGTGCGCGGCTTGGGTACCGGCTCGGGCACGCGCAGCTCATCGATGGGATGTACCGCGACGGTTTCATGGACCCCCTCTCAGAACTGCTCATGGGCGAAACGGCGGAGGTGCTGGCCGACGAATACCACATCGACCGCGAGGCGCAGGACCGCTACGCGTTGATGAGCCAGGAACGGGTGGCGGAGTCCAGGGACATCCTTGCGGAGGAAATCCTGCCGGTGATGGCGCCGGATGACCGCGGCCGGCCGGTGGAGGTCAGCGCGGACGAGCACCCGCGCAGCGGCCTGACCCTGGAAGGCCTGGCCAAACTCGCGCCGGTATTCAGACAGGACGGAACGGTCACCGCGGGAAACGCAAGTGGGATTACCGACGGGGCCGCCGCCCTGGTGCTGGTATCAGAGGAAAGGGCCGGGCAACTGGGAAAACGCCCACTCGGGTTCGTACGGGACTACACGATGGTCGGTGTGGACCCCAAGCGTATGGGGATCGGTCCGGTGCCGGTCACCCGGAAAATCCTCGAACGGAACAACCTCGAGCTCGGTGACATCCCGTTGATCGAGCTCAATGAGGCCTTCGCCGCGCAGGTACTGGCATGCCAGAAGGATCTGGAGCTGGATTTGGAGCGGGTGAACGTGCGGGGTGGTGCGATCAGTCTGGGGCACCCGATAGGCGCGACGGGTGCACGAATCGTTGTGACGCTTCTCCACGAGATGAACCGCCGCGAAGCGGAGATGGGGCTGGCGACGCTATGCGTGAGCGGCGGTCTCGGTATGGCACTCCTCATCGACAAGAACTGAGCGTAGTTGGCGTCTCTCCGGCCGGCTCCGCGGCGAGGTGTGCCGGGTGCCGGCACGACCGCGTCGGTATCGCCGGGTGACGAACCCGGTCCCGGGGTGGCGGTCCACACCCGGCAGCGCGAGCGGACAGCGTTTGTAAAACGTCGTTCAACGGAACCACGAGAGTACGATCCGCCGGGACGGCGGCTAACCTTTGGAAAAAAGACAAGAAGGAGGAAAAAAGGATCATGAAAACCATTGGCGTTATCGGCTGCGGTCTGATGGGCTCCGGTATTGCACAGGTGAGCGCCCAGGCGGGATACAAGACGATCGTGGTAGAAGTGAACGAAGACATTCTCAAGAAGGGAATGGAACGCATCAACAAGTACATCGACAAGGGAATCGCAAAAGGCAAAGTTACTGAGGAACAGGCGGCACAAACCCGCGACAATCTCGAGGGGAGCACGAAACTCGAGGACCTGAAGGACTGTGACCTGGTCATCGAAGCGGTCGTCGAAAACGTGGAAGAAAAGAAGAAGGTTTTCAAGAAGCTGGATGAAATCACCAGACCCGACGCGCTGCTTGCCACCAACACGTCTTCGGTGTGCGTGATCGAGCTCGCCGCGGCGACGAATCGCCCGGACAAAGTTCTGGGGCTGCACTTCTTCAATCCGGTGCCGGTGATGAAGCTGGTGGAAGTGGTCAAGACGATTGCCACTTCCGACGAGGCGGTAGCCCAGGCGCGGGAGTTTGTGGTGTCGCTGAAGAAGGAGCCGATTACCTGTCCCGACACGACGGCGTTCGTTGTCAACAAGCTGCTGGTGCCGTATCTGTTAGAGGCGGTCCGCATGTTCGAGGAGGGTAAGGTGACCCGTGAGGATATCGACAGGTCGATGCAGCTGGGTTGTGGCTACCCGATGGGGCCGCTCACCCTTCTCGATTTTGTGGGTATCGATACGACGTATCATATTGCCAATATCATGTTCGACGAATTCAAGGAGGCTCGCTACGCGGCACCGCCCCTGATGAAGCGCATGGTACTCGCCGGCCAGTGGGGCAAGAAGGTCGGCAAAGGGTTCTACGATTACACTGGATGAATAAGGAGGAAGGGAAGTGGCACTCGAACACATTCAACTGAAAAAGAAGGACCGCATCGCATACGCGACGCTCAACCGGCCAGAGGTCTTGAACGCGCTCAACGCGCGGCTCATGTCGGACCTCGAGGCCCTGGTGGAGGATGTCGCGGGCGATCCATCGGTCGGCGTGTTGATTCTCACCGGCGCTGGCGACAGGGCATTCGTCGCTGGAGCCGACATCTCCGAGTTGGCCAAGCAAGACGCCGTCAGCGGAACCGAGATGGCGAAGCGGGGCCAGCGCATTCTCAGGCGGCTGGAGACGATGGGCAAGCCCTCGATCGCCGCCGTCAACGGTTTCGCCCTGGGCGGCGGCTGCGAGCTGGCGATGGCCTGTACGATGCGGGTCGCCTCGGACAAGGCGAAGTTCGGTCAGCCCGAGGTAAACCTGGGCATTATTCCCGGCTACGCGGGCACGCAGCGTCTCGCGCGCATCGTGGGCAAGGGGTTGGCGCTGGACCTGGTGCTGACGGGGCGCATTATCGACGCGGCGGAGGCGTTACGTATCGGCCTGGTGTCGGTCGTCGTCGCGCACGACGAGTTGATGGCCGGCGCGCGGGCCGTGGCCAAAACACTTCTCACGAAGGGCCCGCTGGCGCTCAAGACGGGCATCGAGGTGATCGACCGCGGGTACGACCAGGGTTTCGAAGACGCCTGCACGCTGGAGGCAACAGCCTTCGGGGTGCTGTGTGCGACGGCGGACATGAAGGAAGGCCTCGCAGCCTTTCTGGAAAAGCGCAAGCCGGATTTCAAAGGAAACTAACATGAAGCGTTTCGATGGATTCGATTACATGCGGGTGGATGGGCAGTTCTCCGAGGACGAGCGACTCGTTCGCAACACGGTGCGAACCTTCGTCGAAGAACAGGTGCTGCCCGTCATTACGGAGCAGTACGAGAAAGGCACGTTTCCCAAGGATCTGATCAAGCCGCTCGCCGAACTCGGTGTCTTCGGCGCGACCATCCATGGCTACGAATGCGCGGGTCTGAACAACGTGGCTTACGGGCTCATGATGCAGGAGCTCGAGCGCGGCGACTCGGGCTTTCGGAGTTTCGCGTCGGTGCAATCGGCCCTGGTCATGTACCCCGTCCATGAATTTGGCAGCGACGAGCAAAAGAACCGTTGGCTACCGCGGCTGGCCAGGGCCGATTCCATCGGCTGCTTCGGACTGACCGAGCCGGACCATGGCAGCGATCCGGGCGGGATGATCACCACGGCGGTCAAGGACGGCGGAGATTACGTCCTGAACGGCGCCAAGATGTGGATCACCAACGGCAGCCTGGCCGACATGGCTGTGGTATGGGCTAAACTCGATGGCGAAATCCGCGGGTTCATCGTGGAGAAGGACCGTGAGGGATTCGAGGCCAAGGAAGTTCCGTACAAGCTCTCCCTTCGCGCGAGCGACACCAGCGAGCTTATCTTCAGCGATTGCCGCGTTCCCAAGGACTGCATTCTGCCGAAATCGAAGGGTCTGAAGAGTCCGCTGATGTGTCTCACCCAGGCGCGCTACGGCATCGCGTGGGGGGCCGTCGGAGCGGCGATGGCGTGTTTTCACGAAGCGGTGGAGTACAGCAAAGAGCGCATCCAGTTCAACAAGCCGATCGCCGCCTTTCAACTGACGCAGCGCAAACTCGCGGATATCGCCACCGAGATATCCCTCGCGCAGCTTCTGGCCCTGCAGCTCGGGCGTCTGAAGGACGCCGGCAAGGCTGATTTCACCCATATATCGATGGCCAAGCGCAACAACGTCAGAAAAGCGCTGGAAATCGCGCGCGAGACGCGGACCATACTGGGCGCCAACGGCATCAGCGGCGAGTACCAGAGCATGCGCCACATGTGCAATCTGGAGTCCGTGGACACCTACGAAGGAACCTATGATATTCACACCTTGATCATCGGGCACGCGTTGACAGGGGTGGAGGCCTACAGTTAGAGGAGCGGTCATGAGCAAGCGATATGTGATACTCGGCGGCGCACGCACGCCGATGGCCGAGTGGGTCGGGGGCAAGACCGGTACCGGTGAGCGTGGCGGCAAGTTCAACGGCGTCTCCGCCATCGACCTCGGCGTGGTAGCCGTGAAGGGAGCGCTGGCGCGCAGCGGCGTCCCCACCGACAAGATCGACCACGTGATTATGGGTAACGCCCTGCAAACCAGCGGCGACGCCATCTACGGTGCGCGGCACGTGGGCCTCAAGGCGGGGGTCCCGAAGGAGGTCCCCGCGCTCACCGTCAATCGTTTGTGCGGTTCGGGGATCCAGGCAGCCATCGAGGGCGCGTACGCGATTGGCGACGGGGCGTCGTACACGCTGTGCGGCGGTATGGAAAACATGAGCCAGGCACCGTTTGTCATTCGGCAGGGACGCACCGGCATCCGCCTTGGACACGCGAGGCTTGAGGATTCGCTTTTCGAGGCGTTGACGGATTCCTACTGTGAAATGCTGATGGCGCAGACGGCCGAGAAGCTCGCTCGGGACCGGGGGATTTCGCGCTCGGACCAGGACAAATACGCGCTTCGCAGCAACCAGCTCGGCGCAAAGGCGATCGAGAGCGGGCGCTTTGGAGAGGAGATTGTGCCGGTAGAGATCAAGGACCGCCGGGAGGGGACGATTACAGTCGACAAGGACGACCACCTGTACGAAGGGGCGACCATCGAGGGACTCGCCGCGCTCAAGCCCGCTTTCGGCGAGGACGGTTACGTGACCGCGGGCAACGCGAGCGGCATGGTCGATGGGGCCGCGTGTCTGGTGGTGGCCGATAAGGACGCCGCCGAGCGCGACGGTCACCGGGCCCTCACGGAGATCATCGGCTGGCACGCGGTGGGCGTCGACCCCGAAATCATGGGGATCGGTCCCGTGAATGCTATCCGGGGGGTGCTCGAGAAGACAGGCAAAGAGCTCGCCGACGTGGATCTCTTTGAGATCAACGAGGCGTTCGCCGCCCAATACCTTGCCGTCGAGCAAGAGCTCGGACTGGATCGCGACCGGGTCAACGTCAATGGCGGCGCCATCGCTCTCGGCCACCCGCTGGGCGCCACCGGTGCCCGCCTGCTATTGACACTGTCGCTGGAGCTGAACAACACCGGCAAGCGCTGGGGCATCGCCAGCGCCTGCATCGGGGGAGGCCAGGGCATTGCGATGCTCGTCGAGAACATGAACGCGTAACGATAGCGGTTATAACTTGTTATAGTGATATATTAAAGTAATATCATAGCAGGAGGTACTATGTACAAGCTGGCTGTCATACCCGGCGACGGCGTCGGGCGGGAAGTGGTCGACGAGGCGCTCCGTGTCCTCGAGCGTATCGAGAAGCTGGAGGGGCTCCGGTTCGACAGGGTGACCTACCCGTTCGGGGCGGACCACTTTCTCAAGACCGGCGAGCTCATGCCGGACAGCGTGTTTTCCGAATACAGGGAGATGAACGCCATCCTGCTGGGAGCGATTGGCGACCCACGTGTCGAGATCGGTGTTCTGGAACGGGCCATCGTGGGCGGCATCCGCTGGACGCTGGATCTCTACGTCAATCTGCGCCCGATAAAACTCTACGCGGAAGGTCTCACCCCGATCAAAGACAAACGCCCCGAAGACATCGACATGGTTTTCGTACGCGAGAACACCGAAGGGCTTTACATGGGCATCGGGGGGCAGTTCAAAAAGGGCACGCCGGACGAAGTGGCGATTCAGGAAATGATTATGACACGCAAGGGCGTGGAACGTGCGGTGCGTTATGCGTACGACCTTGCGAGAAAACGAAACAAGGACAAGAAAGTTACGCTGATCGATAAGCGTAACGCGCTGCCCGCCCAGGAGCTGTGGACCCGGACCTTCGAGGAGGTGGGCGAGGAGTATCCCGATATCAAGAGGGACCATGCTTACATAGACGCAGCCTGCATGTGGATGATAAAGAACCCCGAATGGTTCGATGTAGCCGTGGTCGGTAACATGATGGGCGATATCATCACCGACCTCGGCGCCGCCGTCCAGGGAGGGATGGGTATGGCGGCCTCGGGTAACATCCATCCGGGCAAGGTGAGCATGTTCGAGCCCATCCACGGTTCGGCACCCAAACACGCCGGGCGGGGTGTCGTCTGTCCCCTGGCCACGATAAGCGCCGTGCAGATGCTGCTCGAAGAACTGGGACTGGCGTCCGCGGCCGCTCGCATCGACAAGGCGATGCACAGTGCGTTGTCGTCCGGCAAGATACCGTCGCTGTCGACGAGCAGCGGCATCAAGACCTCCGTCTATACGGATACCCTGCTGGAGTATCTGAACTAGCGGCCGGGTAGGCAGATGGGCCTTGCGGTGATCGAGCTACGGCGCCAGGCCTTTGTGGACGGACAAGCTGATTGAGCCGCGGCGCTGCGCGCCGGCAGCTCCAATCACCGCACGCTACGCAGCCGTGAGGTCTGCGTAGCGCGAAATGGCTTGACCGCGTTTTTTGGCGCTTCGTACCATAGCCGGCGAGCGGCGGCCGCACGGCGGCCGTGCGGCGGACGACGCCCGGGTGACGCGAGAGTGGCGGAACTGGCAGACGCGCTGGATTTAGGATCCAGTGAGATACCTCGTGGGGGTTCGAATCCCCCCTCTCGCACCAAACAACTGGAGATGGAGATGGCAAGAGACTTGGCAAGGACGCCCGACAAGGATAGAGAATTTACCGTCGAGGTGAAGAGTCCGAACCAATGCCGGCGCGTGCTTTCATTCAAGATTCCGAAGGAGGAACTCGAAGCGGAAAAGGCACAGGTGATGGTGGAACTACGCCGGGAACTCAAGGTCCCCGGATTCCGCAAGGGCAAGGTTCCCGCAAAATACGTTGAGAAGAACTACAGCGAGGCGATCCACAACGATGCGGTCCGCGGCCTGCTGCCCCAGATCTACGATCAGGCGCTGGTCCGGGAGGGGATAACTCCGGTCGGTGAGCCCAAGTTCGACAAGGTCAAGGCGGAGGAGGGTCACGACATCACGATGGAGGTAACCGTCGAGGTGCGGCCGGAGGTTGAGATCGAGGGCTACCAGCGCCTGAAGGTCAAGGTCGCCAAGAAAGAAATTGACGAAGGGCGGGTGGACGAGACGATCGAGCACCTGCGCGAGCGGATGATGACGCTGCGCGTGGTGGACCGTGAAGTCAGGAACGGAGACGTGGTACTGATCGACTACGCGCCGCTGCTCGAGGAGGGCGTCATTAACCTCAAGGCGATGACCCGCAATTACGCGGTGGACCTGGGCGGGGAGAATCTCCTCGAGGAATTCCGCGAGCGGCTGCCCGGGATGGCAGTTGGTGAGGAAAAAGACATCCGCGTCAAGTATCCTGATGGTTTTCCAGAAAAGGAGATGGCGGGAACCGAGAAGGTCTTCCGGACGACGGTCAAAGAGATTAAGGTAAAGGAGTTGCCGGCACTCGACGACGAGTTCGCGCGCGGCATGGGTGAGCAGTTCAAGGATCTGGCCAGTCTCCGGTCACAGATCCGGGAAGATCTGGTCAAAGAGGAAGAAAAACGGTACCTGCACGAAGTCGAAGAGGTGATCGTGGGCCGCCTGATCGACATAAATTCTTTCGAGGTGCCCGAGGCGATGGTACAGAATTACCTCTCATCGATCCTCCAGGAGGACCGGCAGCGCCGCCCGCAGGTGCCCGACGAGGCCCAGCGCGAGAGCGAGATCCGGGAACATTTCCAGCAGGCCGCTGTACGCAGCATTAAGAAGTACTTTATCCTGGAGGCGGTCAAGAACCAGGAAAAACTAGAGCTTAGCGCGGAAGAAACTGACGCAAAAATCGAAGAATTGGCCCGGGGCGGAACGGGAAATGCAGAGGAAGTCAGGCAGTATTTCGCTCATCCCGAAAGACGCCGAAGCCTGGAGAACGATCTTCTCGACAGGAAAGTTCTCAGCTTCTTGCGGGAGGCGGCGGAAGTCAAAGCAGCCTGATGATTTCCCTTCTGCACGTCCGTAGCATTCATTATATTACGAGCGTAGAAAGGATTGTCAGATAATGTCCTATGTTCCAATACCATACGTGATCGAGCAAACGGGCCGGGTAGAGCGGTCGTACGACATTTACTCGCGCCTGCTGAAGGACCGCATTATCTTTCTCGGGTCCCAGATAGACGATATGGTGGCCAACGTTGTCATTGCCCAGTTGCTGTTTCTGGAGGCAGAGGATTCCGACCGGGATATTTTCCTCTACATAAACAGCCCGGGTGGAATGATCTCCTCGGGAATGGCGATTTACGACACGATGCAGTACATTGCC
>JAZGDW010000087.1:0-3929 GCA_036478295.1 Candidatus Krumholzibacteriia bacterium | reverse complement strand
AGGAGCCGCAGCGGAATTCCTCGACCCGGAGGATATTGAGTGGCTTGAAAAAGCCGGCCACTGTGGCGGAATCCGGTACCGCGAGTGAACCACATAGGAGGAGGAACCATGTCTGTTGCATTCGTTCTGCAGTTCGATAACTTAGGTCAGGACAAATACGATGCGGTCATGAGGGAGCTGGGCCTTGATCGCCTCGGAGCGAATTGGCCCCAGGGAATCCTGGGACACACGGCTGGCAAAACGGCCAACGGGTGGTGTGTGGTTGATATCTGGGAGTCGGAGGCGGCCTGGGGAAAGTTCAAGGAGTCGCGTCTTGGACCGGCATTCGCGAAGGTCGGCGGGATACCTGAACCGAAGGTAACCACGTTTCAGGTGTACAACCGTCACTCCGCAGGTTAGGCGCAGCTTCAAGCGGGCGGTGTTTATCCGAAGGACAGGATCATCGCCTGACCTCCGAGTCTCGGTCAATTGGGAGGTCGTGTCCCTGGTCGACACACCGGGGTTAGCCGACGAGGTTCACGAGAGGCAGGTGGAGTCTGACCGAAGCAGGTGGCCCTTGACGTTAGAGAAGCTCAATAAGATCAGCGGGACGCACAGCACCAGTTGACAGGCCGCGGGCTGACCAGCCCAACCAGGCGTTGCACCTGACGGCCACGCGATGACGCCCTGCGGTCGCAGGTGAACGCCAAGCCGTTAGCCAGACTCAAGGGAGTCGAAGGAAGTCCCGAGACCTGATCGCGTGTCCTCTCCGACCATCCATCGACGACGAAAGATGCGAAGTGACGCCATGGGATGTGAGGAGGCCGCGTGGATTTCACCATAGATGGCACCGTCGCGCAATCCGCCCGCCTGGCACTTGCCAAGGGTGAGACAGTGTGGGCGTCGAAAGGGTCGATCATCGCCTATGCCACCGGTCTGAAGTGGGACGTCAAAGTCCCTGGGGGCCTGGCAGGCGCGCTCAAGCGGGCGCTATCGGGTGAAGGGATTGCGCTTACCTACATCGAGGCGACGGCCGGGGGGCAGTTCGTGACGCTGGGCGCCAACGCACCCGGGCACATCGAAGAGTGGGACTTGGATGCGAGTGGGCCGGTGCTGACGACGCGCGGAGCATTTCTCGCCGCCTGGGGGGCGGGAATCAACATCACCGTAGCGATCGCCCGTCGGCCGGGCGCCGCGTTATTCGGTGGGGCCGGGCTGGTCCTGCAACGCATCGAGGGTAGCGGGACGGTACTCGTTCATGGGAGAGGAGACTTCAGGAAAGCGGAGCTTGCCGACGGGGAAGAGCTCAGAGTGAGCACAGGGAACGTGGCCGCGTTTTCGGCCGTCGTCGACTACAACATCGAAACCGTAGGTTCCTTACGAAAGACCTTCTTCAGCAAGGAAGGGTTATTCATGACCCGATTGACGGGCCCGGGAACCGTTCTGCTGCAGACTCTGAAACCGGCGAAGGCGGGCCAGACGTAGGCGTATCGACTTGTCGCTTCACACTCCGAAGCTGTAGGGGCTGGCTAACACGCGGCTGGACCCGTCGGCGGCCGTGCGGAGATCGAGCTGAGTCGTAGAATCATGTACAGCCGCCGCGGGTCAGCCGCATTCCGTTAGATCGCGCGGAAATGTGATGGATCGCTATACCGAACCGGATCTCAGTCTCGCGGCGCTGATCACCATCGATACGCAGCGGGATACTCTCGATGCGCAACCGCTCGAGATCCCAGGCACTTCCGCGATTTTACCCAACATGCGCCGGCTCCTATCGGCATTTCGGGCCCACCGGCAACCGATCGTGCACGTTGTCCGGTTGTACAAACGTGATGGTTCAAACGTCGATCTTTGTCGGCGGGCCGAGGTGGAGGCCGGCAAAGTCATGCTGGCACCGCATACGTCAGGATCTCAACTCGCCCCAGGCTTGCTCCCAACTGAGCAGCTGTCGCTAGACTGGGATCGGCTCCTCTCAGGCGAGGTGCAGGCGGTGACCGATCGAGAGATCATCATCTACAAAGCTCGTTGGGGCGCCTTCTACCAGACGCCGTTGGAGCACCACCTTCGGAAGTTAGCGATCACAACGACGGTATTCACGGGCTGCAACTTTCCGAACTGTCCGCGAGCATCCATCGTCGAAGCGAGCGAAAGGGATTTTCGGGTCGTGCTGGTGCGCGATGCCGTTTCCGGCCTCGATGAACGGGGCGAAACGGAGATGAGGAATACCGGAATCGCCGTCTTTTCAACCGACGAATCCTTGGCCAGACTGGCGCGAGCGGCCTAACCAGCGTTTCCAGCCACCACGGCCGCTGACCGGTGACCGAGACCACGCGGCCTGACAAGCCGATGAAGCTGACGGTCGGCTTCGCCCCCCGCAGCTTATCGGCAGACCGTTAGCGGGACAAGAGAAGACGAACAAGACCAGGAGATCGATGAACGAGTCAAGAACGAGCGACGAGTTTCGTGTTGATCAGATTGATCACGTCGAACTCTTCGTGCCCGAACGCCGGGAAGCGGCTGAGTGGTATCGGCACGTCTTGGGTCTGCGCATCGTTCGGGAGTATGAGCACTGGGCCGACGACTCGGGTGGGCCTCTTATGATTTCGAGCGACAGCGGGAGTACCAAGCTGGCGTTGTTTGAAGGTACACCGCAAGGGTCGAAAGAGATGGTTGGCTTCCATTTGGTGGCGTTTCGGGTGGGGGCAGTCGACTTCGTGAAATTCCTCAACCGGCTAACCGAGCTGGATCTGGCAGACCATCGCGGACAGCCCGTGACGGTGAATTCCGTGGTCGACCACACGGCGGCCTATTCGATCTACTTCCGCGATCCGTTCGGGCACCAATTGGAGCTAACAACGTACGAATACGAACAGGCGAAGAAGACCTTGGCGCAGCGTTGAGCAAGAACTTGGTGCTAATACGAGTGTCTTTATCCGTCTAACGACCTGCGGCCGCCGAGCGCCAGACGGGCGGCCGTCAGGTGCTACGGCGGGTTAGACAGCGTTGTTCGTCCTTTCAGGACGCACGCAGGCCCATGGTCAAGAGAGCAATGACCTTATCCAGCTTGAGGTTTCGCCCGGCAACGGCGTCGCGCTGGTCGGACATAGAAACGCTTTTCGGAGAACGCGGCGCCTGTGGAGGGTGCTGGTGCATGGTATGGCGGTTACGAAACAAGGACTGGGTTGCCGGCAAGGGTGCTAGGAACAAGCGCGCTTTCAACAAGATCGTGATGGCGGGAGAGAGACCGGGCGTGGTGGGCTACCTAGCCAAGCAGCCGATCGCCTGGTGCGCGGTGGCGCCACGCGAAGCGTATTCCTTCTTGGAGCGTTCCAGGGTGCTCCAGCCCCTAGATGACGAGCCGGTCTGGTCGATTTCGTGCTTGTTCGTCCTGAAGCCCTACCGGCGGAAAGGGATCTCTGTCTGCATGGTGAAGGCGGCCGTTGAGTTTGCCGCTAAGCGTGGCGCAACGATTGTCGAGGGTTACCCCACTGAGCCGACCATGGAGCACACTCCTGATCCGTTCGTCTGGACGGGGACCCCATCGGTATTCAGGAAGGCAGGGTTTCGAGAAGTCTTGCGGCGTTCCAACACGCGACCGATCATGCGGTTCAGGATTGAGCAAGGACACGATTGATTAGGACAAAACCGTCTAACCCGCGCATGCCCCTGGCGGTCCGCACCACGGCCCGCAGCTGAAACGCCATCCTTTAGCCAGACAGATTTCTACCTAATGATTCGCGGAGCGAGATACGTCCACACGAACTTGATTGCTCGGGACTGGCGCGCCCTCGCGGCTTTTTACCGTTTGGTTTTTGGCTGCGTCGACGTTCCGCCAGAGCGCGATTACTCGGGTCCTGGGCTCGAGGCGGGAACGGGTGTTCCCGGTGCTGCCCTGCGGGGTATACACCTTCGCCTGCCGGGGAATGGAGCAGACGGTCCAACGCTCGAGA
>JAZGDW010000086.1:0-2934 GCA_036478295.1 Candidatus Krumholzibacteriia bacterium | reverse complement strand
TCGTCCGTCGAGTCCTGAATGCTGCATCTGCGGATTTTGATGGCCGCGACTCGACGACGCAGGATGTCCAAAATGTGCAACGCCTACTTCGTTGCGCAAGTGGATGGGTCGGACGCTTCCGGAACCTCGCTGTCAGTGTGGATACTGTCTGACCGGAAATGAATCCCAGTCTGTGCCCTGAGTGCGGCACCGTTATTCAAGCGCTAGAATCGTGATACCCGAGCTGGATTAGTGAAACTGCTCAATGAGTTGAGATTCTACCGCAACGTGGTCAACGACCAGTGCTGAACGCTTCTCAGTAACGCTAGCCCACGCAGGAGGTTCTGAGGTCTTACGTCCGTCGATATTCGCAAATGACGTATGGACCGGAAGGGGATTTGTCGAGACCTGGCGCCGAAAGCGGCTAAATCCTACCCCGGCCCGCACGGATCGCCCGGTGTGAAGGGATACGGGAAGCCTTGGAAACGCAAACTACCTTCTCAACAGGGACACGCCAAGTAGGAGAGAGGCGAGTGCGAGAACGAGCGTTCCTCGAACCTGAACAGCCGCGCTACCGTCTTTTACCTTCCGTCGTAGGCGCGCACGAAGAAGTCGAAATCCCCGTTAGCGTTCGTGACTCTCCCGACGGAGAAGACGCGTACGCCTGACGCGGCGATCGCAAAGGCCAGATCGTTGCCACCAACCGTGGGACGCTGGTCCACCCATGCGAGGGCACCGTTGCGGGCATCGTAGGCGCGGACCGCGAAATCGCAGTTGCCGCCAAAGAAGAGCCCGCAGCTCGCGTCGGAGGCTTGGTGTCCGGAAACAAAGACGTGATTGTTGTTGAGGGCCACCGCAGAGACGAAATCGTTGCCTCCGACCGTATCGATTTGGTCCTGCCAGTGGAGCATGCCGGTTCTGGCATCGTAGGCTCGTACTAGCAAGTCCCCGTTGCCAGCCGCGTTCGTGCCCATCCCAACGGCAAACGCACGCCCCCCTCTCGTCGCAATGTCGAAGGAGATGTCGAAATCACCAGCCAGGTCGAGCCGCTCCTCCCAAAGGAGCGTACCGGTGGTGGCGTCGTAGGCCCGAACCGCGAAATCGCAGTCGCCGGTGTTCGCGAAGAAGTCGCATGTCGAATCGGCGCCTGCAACTCCGGAAGCGAGGACGAGACCGCTTCCCATGGCCAGCGATATGCCCGCATCGTCACCGCTGGCTTGATCGAATTGGTCCTGCCAGAGGAGGGTACCCGTGATGGCATCGTAGGTTCGGACGAGAAAGTCGAAATCACCGTTGACGCTCTGACCGAACCCGGTGATCGCCACCGCCGACCCTTCGGCAGCGATCGCAAAGCCTTGATCGTCACCTCCCGCGAGATCGAACTGGTCATTCCACAGGAGCGTACCGGTGGAGACGTCGTAGGCGCGCACAAGAATCACGAAATTGGGGAGGGCGAAGTTGCCGACAGGGTTTAGCGCAATCCCGACGACGAAGGCGCGGCCGCCTGCCACAGCGACACCATTGGCAAAATCGTTCGTGCCGAATACGTCGAGCTGATCCTCCCAGACAAGATTCCCGGAGGCGAGATCGTAAGCGCGGACGAGATAGTCGTGGTTGCCGGAGCCACTCGTGACGCGCCCGGCGACAAGGAGGTCGTTGCCTCGAACAGCTACATCGTTGGCAAAATCGTTGCCCCCCGCGCGATCGACCTGATCCTCCCAGAGTAAAGCGCCGGTCGAGCTGTCGTAAGACCGGATCAGGAAATCAGTGTTACCGGCGCCGTTATGGCGAAGGCGGCGTCGAATCCTCCAGCCTGGTCGACCTGGTCCTCCCACTGGACGTCGCCTCCAGCTCCCCATGCAAGGGGTGCCAAGATCAGGCTCCCCACCAGCGCCAGGATATTCCCAATGGCCAATCGGTCTGCCCGTGCGGTCGATGCGTTCATGCTAACCTCCTTCTTTCTGCCCGCCCGTCTCAAGGAGCGTGCTCATTCGACGGCTAGTTGAAACCCGAAGTAGGGTCTCGTCTTAGACCGCCATTTCACGGTTATCAGATTTCGGCATCACGACGCCGAGGATCTCTACATGTTAAGCCCTGCGCGGCGGCGTGGCGCACTCCGCGAGGTGTCCTCACGCCGCCGTTGGGCAACCGTTTCCCTAAAGCCGACATCGTATGCGGATGACCATCTCGATTCAAGCGAGACCAGCCATTCTCGCCGCGATTCGTGCCGGTCTCCGAGATTTTTCATTTACAGTGGATTGATCGCGTTCGCCAACACCGCGCTTTGGACACGCTGATCCTCCGAGAGACGACGCAGGATAGCGCCGCTGCCCGTGGTCTTCAGGCACGCCGTCAGCTATTACCCAAGAATCGCGGGTGCGCACTTTGGGCCACTCGGAGCCTGGGATTTGATTCTTCAAGTGGCCGTGACGATCGGCGTGACAACGAGCAGTGAAACTTCAAGGTCCAAAAATATACATAGCTAGAAACGGGGAATGGACATCATCCGTATTGCTTGAAACGCACCGGGCATACTTGTTAGAATGGGGCTGCTTGGCAATGGTGGGAGAAAGACTCTCGCGGAATGTATCCGTTCCGCAGGTTCACGCTCCCGCATTGATCGTGTTTTAGCCTTCGGAAGGGATGGGGCAGCGGCGCGAGAGCGCTAAGCGAAGAGCCGACGTCACGGACAACTCGCGTAAAGGGCGGGGGCCACGGCACGGCGAATTGGAAGTGGAGAATTGGGTAAGAAGTAGTTCATCCGGAAAGAGGCTAAGGCTACAACATTATAGGTACGTTGTGGCTGTCACTTACTGACACTTGGGAAAGGGGAGGAATAGGAATTATGAAGAACAGATTGCGTACAACGGTATTGGCGGGGGCGATTAGCCTCCTGGTATTGGTTTCGTTCTCGCAGGCTCAAGTAGCTGTTGAAGCGGTCGGCGAGGTTGTGGT
>JAZGDW010000085.1:0-48871 GCA_036478295.1 Candidatus Krumholzibacteriia bacterium | reverse complement strand
CGCTTCGCTCGGCTACCCCGCTACGCGGGGTGATCCTCGCTCGCTCCCGCATGGGGGTCCGTCAACAGCCCACCGGCGCACCGCCTCCTGTACCCGCGCTGGCCGCGAAGGCGATCAACAGCGCACGGCCTCCCGACGATGCGCGCCGCGTTTGACAAATACCGATGCGGAAACTAGAATGGTAGACACAACCACAACGCCACACGATTAGATAGGAGCCCACCCATGTTCGACCTGGACGCCGTTCAAGCAGCGCTCAAGCAGTTCGATATCGACGGCTGGCTTTTTTACGACTTTCACGGCAGCAACGTGCTTGCCCGGCGCATCCTCGGTTTTGAAGAGGGCAAGATGAATACGCGGCGCTGGTTCTACATGGTACCCGCTGACGGCCCTCCGATACGGCTCGTGCACCGCATCGAGCAGGCCGCGCTCGACCACCTCCCAGGAGGAAAACGCGTTTATCTGCGCTGGGAAGAGCTGGAGAAGGAGGTCGCCGGCCTGGTCGACGGGTTGAAACGCGTCGCGATGGAATACTCAGCGCGCAACGCCATTCCATACGTTGCCAAGGTGGACGCGGGTACGGTGGAGGTGGTGCGAAGCGCTGGCGCGGAAGTCGTCTCTTCGGGCGACCTGATTCAGCGTTTCGAAGCGACGCTCGATGAAGAGCAGTGGAACACTCACAAGGAATCCGAAAAGCACACACTCGCTGCGTTCAACCTCGCCGTAGAAATGATTGCAGACCGCGTCCGCGGTGGCAAGCCGCCGCGTGAAACCGAGGTGCAGGCGACCATCATGGGGTACTTCGAGGACAGCAATCTTGTGACCGACCACCCTGCGATCGTGGCCGCCGGCCCGCATAGCGGCGATCCCCACTACGAGCCGTCGCCGGACACCGACAGCGAGATCAAAGAAGGCGAATTTGTACTGATCGATTTCTGGGCCAAGCTCAACAAACCGCGGGCCGTGTACAGCGACTACACACGCATGGTATTCGTGGGCGAAACGGTGCCGTCACGTTACGCCGACATCTTCGAGATCGTGGCAAAGGCGAGGGATGCAGGGGTGGATTGTGTGCGGCAAGCGTTCGCGGCCGGCCGGCCATTGCATGGCTGGGAAGTTGACGATGCGGCCAGGCACGTGATAGATGAGGCCGGCTACGGCCAGTATTTCGTCCACCGCACCGGTCACAATATCGCCCAGGACCTCCACGGCAACGGTACCCACATGGACAACCTCGAAACTCGCGACGAGCGTCTGATTCTCCACAACACGCTCTTTTCTGTCGAACCCGGTATTTACATGGAGGAGTTTGGTGTCCGTAGCGAGATAAACGTTTTCGTCGACGGTGCCGGTAAGGTCCACGTTACCGGTGACCCGCAGCGCAGGGTCCTGACCATTCTTGGCAGGTAGCCATCGCTGCGACGACTTTCACGCGCAGCATACTCGGCGGCGAAGCGCAGAAAAGCTAGCGCCGGCCCCGATCTCCTACATACTATCCTCGTACAACACGCGTCGAATCTTGCGGCGGAGGGCATCATCCGAATTCTCAACGATCGTGTTCTCGATCTCGACCGTTGGATACGACGCGATTCCAGCTAGCGCCGCGTGCTGGCGGTCCTTGTTGACCTGGGCGCTCACGTCCGCGGCCTTGACGTAACGCTTCGCCGCGCGGGGCGACAGGCCCACCCGTTCGACGAGGGCGACCAGTGTCCGTACGTCCCATGGACCGTCGTGATCGATGAGCACGCGCTGCATGTCGAAGAACCGGCCGCGAGTGCGGGCGAATTCGCCGATCGCGACCGCGCGGCGCGCAGCCTCTGTGCGGGCCGGCGTGCGGAGGACAATACGATGAAGACCATTCTCCGCGGCGATACGCGCGACGCGTTGCCAGGTCTCGCGCAGACCGGCGTCGGCATAGTCAGCGAATACGTTGATCAAAACCGGCTCGCTGAGCACGAGGAGGACGTCGCCGCGAGGGATTCCAGCCGCGAGTCCCTCGGCCACGCGGCTTACTTCGGCTTTGCCGACGCTGCACCCGAAACACGTTGGCGCCCTGGTGCTTCCCGGGAGATAGTTGCCGCACCGGCACGGGCATTTCCCCTGATCAATGAAGCGTGTCGCCACGGCGGCGAGGCTGTCGGGGAGCAGAGAGGTCCATTGGTTGCCCCCCGGTTGCACCGGCGAGGCCACCGACAGCAGGAGACCGATGGCGAGAAGTCGAATTGGAGCAGAGCGCATATGCGGGAGGCCTTCAGGCAGAGGCATACGAAATGTAACATCTGAGGGGAGCGTCGATCAAGTACATGGTTGCGCTTCGCCGCCCGGCGGTATTCCCGCGTTTTCGAGAGGCATCTCATAGCGCGGAACGAGCGTGGCCGGGCAGAATTCAAAGGTGCAAGCACGGCGCGCATTCTTGTCCGCAAACCCTCGGGTGAACGGCCGGCGACGCCATAACGTATTAATCATCAATATATTATAAGGAATTAAAAATCAAGAAATGGCAAAAAACATGTTTCACAAGGTTTCCAAAACGGGTATCTTTTATAGATGAATCACAATCGGTTTTTACGCATTGGCGACATCCTCCCCGCCGTGCTCAAATCCGTCGGACTAGACAAAAAACTGAAAGAGAGGGAGCTTCTCTCCCTGTGGCCGACGGTCGTTGGGGAGGAGATTGCCGCCAGGTCGCGGGCGGTCAGGGTCGATCGGGGCGTTCTGTACGTGGAGGTCAGCCACAGCGCGTGGCTGCAGGAGTTGCACTTTATGGAAAAGGAGATCTTCCGGAAGCTGAGGGAAAGCGCGCCGGATATCGAGTTTCACCGGATTCGATTCGAGACGGGACAGTAGACCCCACATGAGGAAAGGGACCGAATGAGCCAGGAATACACCGCAAAAAAGATACAAGTTCTCAAGGGACTGGAAGCGGTGCGCAAGCGGCCCGCGATGTATATCGGGAGCACGGATATCCACGGGTTGCATCATCTCATCTACGAGGTCGTGGACAACAGTGTGGATGAAGCGCTCGCCGGGCATTGCACGGAGGTCGAGGTCGTCATCCACGAGGACACATCTGTCACTGTCAAGGACAACGGCCGCGGCATCCCCGTCGATATGCATCCGACCCAGCATCGACCCGCCGTTGAAGTGGTCATGACCACCCTGCACGCCGGCGGCAAATTCGACGGCAAGAGCTACAAAGTGTCGGGTGGCCTGCACGGGGTGGGGGTGTCGGTGGTGAACGGACTTTCCGAGTACCTCGAAGTAGAGATTGCGCGGGACGGCAAACATTACTTCCAGCGCTACGAAAAGGGCAAACCGGTTGGCGATCTCGAAGAGCGCGGCGCATCGGATGCCACAGGTACGAAAGTTACGTTCCTTCCTGACCTGGATATATTCGGCAAGATCGAGTATAGCTTCGAGACGCTTTCGCAACGCCTGCGCGAACTGGCTTTTCTCAACCGCGACCTCAAGATATCCCTGGAAGACAAGCGCGGGAAACAACCCAAAAAGCAGGTCTTCGAATACAGCGGCGGTATCGTGTCATTCGTCAAGTACCTCGACGAAAACCGCAAGCTCATCATCGAAGAACCGATCTACATCAATTCCGAAAAAGACGGCGTACAGGTCGAAGTGGCCCTGCAATATTCGGATGCGTATACGGACAGCGTTTTCGCGTTCGCCAACAACATCAATACCATTGAAGGTGGCACGCATCTATCCGGCTTCAAGGCAGCACTGACACGAAGTCTAAACAATTACGCGCAGAGCACGAACCTTTTCAAAAAGGAAAAAGTCGCGCTCACCGGCGACGACGTTCGCGAAGGATTGACCGCCGTCATCAGCGTCAAACTGAAGGATCCCCAGTTCGAGGGACAAACGAAGACCAAACTGGGAAACAGTGAGGTCAAAGGAATCGTCGAGGCCACCGTGGGAGACGGCCTGCGCGAATTTTTCGAAGAGAACCCGTCGATCGTCAAACAAGTAGTCGAAAAATGCCTGGCTGCGTTTCGAGCGCGCGAGGCCGCGCGGAAAGCGCGCGATCTCGTCCGGCGCAAGTCGGCGCTCGAATCGAGCACGCTTCCGGGCAAACTGGCCGACTGCTCGAGCCGCGACGCCGACAGTACGGAGATTTACCTGGTCGAGGGCGACTCCGCCGGCGGGTCGGCCAAGCAGGCCCGCGACCGCGGCTTTCAGGCGATCTTGCCCCTGAGAGGAAAGATCCTCAACGTGGAAAAGGCACGTTTGGACAAGATACTGTCCAACGAGGAGATACGAACAATTGTCACCGCGGTCGGTACGGGTGTGCGGCGCTATTCCGGCGGGCTGACCGACATGGCTGAGGAGGACCACGACGACGAATTCGACATCAGCAAGATCCGGTACAAGAAAATCATTTTGATGACGGACGCCGATGTGGACGGCGCGCACATTCGCACGCTTCTCTTGACCCTTTTCTATCGTTACATGGCGGATTTGATCAAGCAGGGCTACGTGTACATCGCGCAGCCGCCGCTGTACAGGTTGAAGAAGGGCAAGAAGGAAGCGTATGCGTTCAACGATGTGGACAAGGCACGGATCATCCAGGACTGGGGCGGCGACGATGGAATCTACATCCAGCGCTACAAGGGGCTCGGAGAAATGAACCCCGATCAACTGTGGGAAACGACTATGGATCCGGCGACACGCACCGTTTTGCAGGTACGAATCGAGGACGCGGCCGAGGCGGACCGGATGTTCAACATTCTAATGGGGGACCAGGTGGAGCCACGACGGGATTTCATCCAGAAGAACGCCCTGAACGTCAAGAACCTGGATATTTAGCCCCCGCGTACAGTGGGTACAGACAGTGATAATGTGGATATGGTTGTAAAAACGGTAATGGCAATACAGGGAGACAAGCATGGCCATTGACGGCGAAAGAATCGTTCCCGTTCAGATCGAAGATGAGATGAAGAGTTCTTATCTCGATTACTCCATGAGCGTGATCATTTCCCGGGCACTTCCGGACGTGCGCGACGGATTGAAACCGGTCCATCGTCGCATCTTGACTGCGATGAATGACCTCAATCTCACGCATACGCGGCCCTACCGCAAATCGGCGAAGGTAACGGGCGACGTCAACGGTAACTACCACCCACACGGCACGGCGGCGATCTACGAAACGATGGTGCGCATGGCGCAGCCGTTTTCGCTGCGTTATCCCCTTGTGGACGGACAGGGCAACTTCGGTTCGGTCGACGGCGATCCGGCGGCGGCGGAGCGGTACACCGAAGTCCGCATGACCCAGCTCGCGGAGGAGATGCTCGCCGATCTCGAAAAGGAGACGGTCACGTTCGGCCCGAACTACGACGGCTCGCGCATGATGCCACTGGTGTTGCCGGCCAGGGTGCCCAACCTGCTGGTCAATGGAGCCTCCGGTATCGCCGTGGGCATGGCTACCAACATCCCGCCGCACAACCTCGGTGAAGTTGTGGACGGCTGCATCGCGATTCTGGAGGACCCCGATTTTTCGGACGAGCAGCTCTTTGGCCTGGTAAAGGGTCCGGATTTCCCCACGCAGGGGATTGTCCTTGGCCGCCTGGGCATCGAGCAGGCGTACCGGACGGGTCGAGGGCGCGTGATCGTGCGGGCACGGACGGGGGTTGAGACGCTGAAGAACGGCCGCGAGGTGATCATCGTCTCTGAGCTGCCCTATCAGGTGAATAAGGCGGCGCTCCTCGAGCGCATCGCCGAGCTGGTCAAAGCTGGGACCATTTCCGACATCGCTGACCTTCGCGACGAATCAGATCGGGATGGCATGCGCATGGTGATTATTCTCAAGCGCGACGCCGACACGCGCGTGGTCGAAAACCAGCTCTACAAACACACGCCGATGCAGGTGACGTTCGGAATTACCATGCTGGCCCTGGTGGAGAACCGGCCGCAGATTCTAACGCTTCGCCAGTTGATCGACAATTTCCTGCAGCACCGCGAAGACGTGGTGGTGCGGCGTACGAAGTACGATCTGCGCAAGGCCCAGGAACGGGCGCACATCCTCGAGGGATTCCGGATCGCGCTCGACCACATCGACGAGATAGTGGCCCTAATCAAGGGTTCCGATACGCCGGCCACGGCCCGCGAAGGGTTGATGAACCAGTTTAGTCTCAGCGAGCTCCAGGCCCAGGCAATTCTCGATATGCGTTTGCAGCGTCTCACCGGTCTCGAGCGGCAGAAGATCGAGGACGAGTACCAGCAGCTGCTCAAGACCATCACGGAACTCAAGGCGATACTGGCGGACCGCCAGCTGGTGCTGAACATCATCAAAGACGAGCTGACGGAGATCCGCAAAAAGTACGGGGACGAACGCCGCACCGAGATACTGGATCAGGCGGCGACTACGTTCGAGGCCGAGGACCTGATTGCCGTCGAGGACATGGTTATCACGATCAGCCACGCCGGGTATGTCAAGCGTCTTGCCCTCGATTCGTACCGCGCGCAGCGGAGAGGCGGCAGAGGCGTTACTGGTATCAAGATGCGCGACGAGGACTTCGTGGAGCACATCTTCATCGCCTCGACGCATAGCTATATCCTGTTTTTCACCGACCGCGGCCGCTGTCACTGGCTCAAGGTCCATCACATCCCCGTCGCCGGCAGGCAGGCGCGGGGCAAAGCGATTGTCAACCTGCTGGGCCTGGCGGGGGGTGAACGCGTGACCGGTCGGGTCCCCGTCTCGGAATTCAACGAGGATCAGTATCTCGTTACCTCGACCCGGAAGGGTCAAATAAAGAAAACACCGCTCAGCAGGTACAGCCGGCCGCGCCGAGGCGGAATCGTCGCCATGGGTCTCAGAGGCGACGACACCCTTATCGCGGCGGCGGTCTCGTCGGGCGAGCAGGACATCGTGCTAAGTAAACGCGATGGGCGGGCCATTCGTTTCAAGGAAACCGATGTGAGAAGCATGGGTCGGTCCGCCGCCGGCGTGCGGGGGGTCAAACTCGATTCGGGAGATGAGGTAGTCGGCATGGTCGTCGTTGCCAAGGACGCCACGCTTCTGACGGTGACGGAGAACGGTTTCGGCAAGCGTTCGGCGCTCGACGACTACGCGACCAAACACCGTGGCGGCAAAGGGGTCATCAACATTCGAACAACCGAACGCAACGGCAAGGTTGTCTCGATCAATGAGGTTAAAGAGGGCGATGACATCATGATTATTACGCGAAAGGGCATCGTCATTCGCTGTCCGATCTCACAATTGTCTGTGATCGGTCGCGCTACGCAAGGCGTGCGGCTCATCAACCTCGACGAGGGAGATGTGGTCACCGACGTAGCACTTTTGGTTAAGGAAGATGAGGAATAGGTTGGCGATGGGAGTTGCGATGGCGATGGGCAGCTCGATCGGCACCCGCTTGAAAGGAGGCCGGGGTGCAACGAAGTAGCCGCGGCGGACGGAATTCGAGTAACCATCGGGGGATGGGAGTGCCGCTCATGGAAAAAATATCAGAATTCACAATCCGGAGATTGTCCAGTTATTACAGGATTCTACTCGACCTCGAGGAAAAATCAACAGGGACCGTCTCATCGGCGAGGCTCGCCAAGCTGTGCCGTGTTACCTCCGCACAGGTACGAAAGGACCTTTCGTATTTTGGCAATTTCGGTACTCGTGGCCTGGGCTATCAGGTGCCGGAATTGAAAAGGGCCATAGAGAAAATCATGGGACTCGACAAGAAATGGACGATGGCGCTCTTCGGCGCGGGAAGTCTGGGACACGCCCTGTTTTTTCACCAGGGCTTCAGGGACGACGGGTTTTTTTTCACGCATCTCTTCGACGTGGAGCCAAAGAAAATAGGAGAAAAATGGCAAGATGTTGTAATTCATCCGTTTGAAGAGGCGAGGGAGTCTCTCGAAGCCAAGCCGGTGGACATCGGTGTCATCGCTACGCCCAACCACACCGCCCAAAAAATAGTCGACATTCTGGTGGAAACAGGCGTATCCGGCATCTTGAACTTTGCACCCAGGCAGCTTGTGGTGCCGAAACAGGTGGGATTGCGAAACGTCAACCTGGCCGTCGCGCTGGAGAGCCTGAGCTTTTTTCTGTCGAGATGAGGCGGCCGGTTGAATTGTTGACGGGCCCCCATGCGGGAACAGGTGGGGGCGCGTTGTTGGGTTGGTGACGGAGCCGTTGCGGGAACTAGTCAGGGCGGTGCGTTGTTGGAGTGTTGACGGACCCGTCGTGGGAGCGAGCGAGGATCACCCGCCGTAGGCGGGTAGCCGAGCGAAGTGGAGCACGGCGACGGAGGCAATCCAACAACGCACCGCCCAGACGGATAGCCGAGCAGAGCGCGGGTCAGGAAACAATCTAGCAGGGACCGCAAAACACATGAAGAATACCGCTCGTATACATCCAATCCTGCGTCTGGCGGCCTGGGCCGTTGTGGCAGTTCTGTGCGTCGCGGGCACGGTGTTGGCGCAAAACGTCAACCTGCCGGGACGGTCCGTCATCGGCAAACGCCCTCAGGCAGGTGATCCCGAGTACCTGACCATCGGACCGGGTAAGGTGCGGCTGTCGTTTACGCGGGGTGGCGGTCTGCTCGAGCTGACTCCCACGTGGACCACGGGGAGGAGCCTGATCGGTGGTGGTGGCCTTATTGCCTTCGCTGCCGGGCCGGACGGTGAACTGATCGAGCTCGTGAATACCTCTCTCAGTGACCTGGCGGTCAAGGAAGAAACAAGGGATCTCCCGACGGGCTATGAGGGTATGGCCGGCGGTTTCCGGGCTCCGTCGCTCGACCCGGATGACGATCATGATGGAAGGGCCAATGAGGACCGGTTGGACGGCGTCGACAACGATAACGACGGTAAGATCGATGAAGATTTTGCGGCCATTGGCGACGAAATGGTAGTGACGGAGTTTGCGAGCGGGGCCTCCGGTGCCAGCCTGTTCTTTCACCAGGAATGTTATGCGTGGTCGCTGCCGAACATCGACGGCGCGGTGATGGTCAGCCTTCAGGTGAGAAATGACGGCACTGAGCCACTGTACGATCTTCGTTTGGGGGCGTTGCTTCAGGTCCGCGGACCGTTCGTGTTCTCGGAGCTCACGATAGCCCCGGTGGGGAGCCGATCTTCGGTGGCGTGCTGGGTTAGCACAACGGAAGGCGCCGGCAGCATTGCACTGGTCGCGATGCCGGAGCGCGGCCGGGATACGGGATGGCTGGGTGGTTACGCGCCGGTGGCGAAGGATTTCAGCATGGCGGTGCAAGCGCGTGCGAACGGAGGCACGAAAGAAACGGTGGGTCGGCGGGGTTCCGGCGCGGGCCGGGTCGGTCGCAGGGGGATTCAAATCGACGGGGATGCAAACGTCTACGCCTTGTCCCCCGCCCGCGATGTCTTGCTTGTCGGCGAGACCGTCCGGATCGACTTCGCGCTGGTTGTGGTGCCTCGTGGCTCGAACGTGGACGAAGCTGCGACCAATGCGTTCAAGACCTACACGGGTGACGGCACGCATACCTATCTGCCTCCACCGGTGTCTATGACACCCCGCGTTCTCTGGGGCTACTACCGGCCCGTCACTGGAGTCGAGTCGGGACTATCTATCGAGCTTGAAGAGCTGGGCGACAAGCCGGTGGACCCCGACGACATTTCCTATTTCAGTGGTGTGGACGAGAGTCAGGTGGAACGGGACGTTGCTCCGACGGGAGAGCGGCGGATCGTGATCCGTGGGCAGGCGATCGAGAGAATTCTGCAGCGGCGCGAGCGCGTGACGCTAAAGGGTCGATTGCGCTCTGGAGAATTCTTCGAGGCGATCCTGCGCCCCAGGGCGTCCATGGCTGATCCGAGGTCGCCTTCCGAGATCGAGGCACAGCGCTTCTGGAAGAGTGACGGCAAGCTGAGCCGCGAGCTGCTCAACGGGTCTCCCAATCCGTTTCGCGGCGTGACGACAATCTTCTACGAAGTACCGTCAGTGGTCGAAACCGCTGATGGCAGGCGCATCGAATCTGCCGGGGCTTTCGAGACCAATGTAAAAGTATACAATGTCACCGGTCGGCTAGTCGCCGTACTCGTCGACCGCCAGGAGTTTCCCGGTGTGCATTCGGTCAACTGGAACGCCGTCGACGACAGCGGCAACCCCGTTGCGAGCGGCGTATATTATATCAAGCTGCAGATAGAACAGAGATACATCACGCGGCGCCTCACGCTGCTAAAGTAACCCCCTCCCTGGACCTCCGAAGAGCGGTGCGAGTCAGGCACGATTTTCCCAGCATGTTGGCCCAATAATTGTTATCATATAATAGAAGAAGCCCAGTCGAACGGACTGCTACAACGCTCTTTACAAGGAGGATCGTCATAGTCACCCATCGCCGGGAGGAATCCGCTAAGTGAAGCAGGGGTTCCAAGTTGCCCTACAGGAGAGATTGGTGGAGAGGGCCTACCTCGTCGGAGTGAGCCTGCCAGACAGCCCCCTCGCGACCGAGAAGGAGCACCTCGAAGAACTGCAGCAACTGGCGACCACGGCCGGTGCCGTCGTCGTGGGAAAGACGATTCAAGGACGGACGCGTATAAACGGAACCACTTTCATCGGTGCGGGCAAAGCGCGAGAAATCAAAGACAAATGCAACGAGCTCAACGCCAACCTGGTTATCTTTGATCGCGACCTGTCCCCCGCCCAGGCCCGAAACCTCGAAGAAATCCTGCAGCTGAACGTAATCGACCGTACCGAGCTGATTCTCGACATCTTCGCGCGTCATGCGAAGAGCCAACAGGCCAAGACCCAGGTCGAACTGGCGCAGCTGATATACATGCTGCCCAGATTGAAGAAACTGTGGGATCACCTGTCGCGCCAGCAGGGTGGTATCGGCACCCGAGGCCCGGGTGAAACCCAGCTGGAAGTCGACCGTCGCCGGGTACGTGAACGCATTGCCCGTCTCAAGCGACAACTCAAGAACTTCGACAAGCGCACCGATATCCTCCGCAAATCACACAACGGCCGTCCTGTGGTCGCCCTGGTGGGATACACCAATACCGGAAAGTCGACGTTGATGAACGCGCTCACCGGCGCAAACACCTTGGCCGAGAACCAGCTCTTTGCCACTCTGGACACACTGACCCGCCGCCTCGATACGAGCGACCATACGTCGATTCTGCTCGTCGATACGGTCGGTTTCATACGCAAGCTTCCGCACCACCTAGTCGAGAGCTTCAAGGCAACGCTCGGTGACATCGCGCATGCGGATCTGTGTCTGCACGTCATTGACGTCGCCCATCATGCCTACGCCGATCAAATGGCCGTCGCCGACAGCACGCTAAAGGCCATCAACGGATCAGCGGACCACGTGCTCTACGTGCTGAACAAGATTGATGCGGTGGATGACGAAACTGTCGAAGGCCTCAAACTGCGGCACCCGGATGCAGTGTTCATTTCCGCGAGCTGCGAGGAAGGGCTCGAAGAGTTGAAAACGCGTATCAACCAAAGACTCTTTGGCAAGAGCCTCAAGGTAGAAGTCATGATTCAAACCGTCGACGGTAAGGGCATCGCAGCAGCGAAAGGCCTTCTCGAGGAGTCTACTAGCTCGGTTGAAGGCGAGCTGTGCATCCTCAAGGGTGTCATCAGGGCCGGTGCGATGGATCAGCTCGAAAAAATCGACGGCGCTCGTATCCGTTATCTCCTCTGAGCCGGCGCGTCCAGCCCGAGTTCCTGCGGGTATTTCTCCATAAACTCTTGTCTCAGGCTCTCGATCTGCGGTGATTGCGCCGTCAGCTCGTACTTCTTGTCCAGGTGGTAGACAATGAACTGCGACAATAGAACAAAGAGCAACGGCAGGCTGTAGGGCAAAAAGCGGCGCCAGGCCTTCTGGTAGAGCAGGCGGGAGGCAAGTACTGTGGCCGAGGAGAGGATCATGACAAAACCCACCGAAACCAGGTAAAGATGACGAATGTTCAACCAATCGCTGGGAAATTTGAAGAAACAGAACGGGAAAAGTGTGATGTAGGTCCAGGCGATGAAAAAACGAATGGTACGGTTGCCGAAGATGAATCCGAAAACGGAATAGGATACGATACAGAGAAATGTAAGAACTCGAATCTCGGTCGCGACCCTGTAGAGAAACTGCACCACGGGGCCCGTGTGAGTGACCAGGCTAGAGCCATGTATGGGAAAAATCATACGAACAACGTAACTCGCTATATTTCTGAAGAATGTAAACCCGCCGAACACAAAGTCCTTCTGAGACGCGACATCAGGCAACACGCTCAACTTGATGACAAGAGCGGCGAACGCCACTAGCGCTATCGTCACGAAGTTCCGATTCCAGGTCCGCTTGTTGATCTCCGAACGAAAGAACACGTGAAAAACGAACATGCAGCCAAGAATGCTGAACGAAGTCGCCTTGGTCATTAAACTCAAGAAAAAACAAACCAGTGACCCGATGTACCAGACGGAAGAGGCCCGGCCTCCCTTTTCAAGCTCGTTCTTGAAGTAGAGCAGGAGTGTCGACAGAGTAAGCAGGGTTATCAAGAGATCGCTGATGCCCGATACGACCATGACGGCCTTGCCGTAATTGCCGACGGCAAACACAAAGAGCAGTGCTGACAAAATCGCGATGGCCCGATCTCTTAGAAGCGTGAATACCAGGAAAAAAACGAGGAAGGCGTTGAGGGTGTGTACCACAACGTTGAAGAGGTAGTACTTCCAGGCGTCGAGGCCAAAGAACGAATACTCCACAAAGAAGACGAGCTTCACAAACGGCTGGAACGGCTGGAACGGAACGGACGTGAAGACGTGGCCGAAGGATCGATCCATCTCGATGGCCTGCTCCAGGTAGGAATAATCTCCGGAGTTCCAGAAGGTGTTGTTTCTCACCAGTCCAAAGAAGGAAAGGCCGAAAACCAGGAGCAACCCGAAAAGAGCTAACTTTTTCAGGGGCGCCATGGAGCCCCGGCGCGCCTCCTTGGTGACCATATTCTCTCCCCCCTACCGGCAACGGCGGTCGAAACCGGGTCTGCCTAGCCCAGGAAAGATTCTATCCGATAAGGACTTCGGTCATCAACCATCCTGCCCGGCACGGTTGTTGCACCTGCCTGGATAATTCTTGCACAAAATCCGGCCCGGTGCTATAAGCAAAGCGTTTTCGAGACGGGACACTCTGGCAAAGGAATCTAGCCGTGAAAAAACTCCGAATTGGCGCCCCCGGCCATCTGGCTGCCCGTCCGCTAGTGTTCGGGCTGATGCGCAATTCGGGTGCGGAGGTCGATCTGGTGTACGACGAGCCCGGTCGGCTGGCCGAGAGGCTCGATCGGGGCAACCTGGACGCGGCGTTGATCCCGAGTATCGAATTCCTCAGAGGCGTGGGGCGAGACTATATCCACGGACCCGCTCTGATCGGCGGCATGCACACACGGTCGCTGATCCTGGTCACCGGCGGCGATCCGTCCTCCATGGGCCGGGTTGCCGTCAACGAGAACAGCCGTACCCCGCTCGCCGTCCTGCGTATCGTACTCGATAAGCTCTACGACAACACCCCGGATTTCTGTGTGTTCAAAGGTGACCCCGAAAAGTGGTGCGAAGGGTACGACGGTGTGCTGCTGACGGGTGACCGGGGGCTCGATTACTGTCTGGAGCACTCGGACGGCAACGTCCGCCTGTACGATCTGGGCGAGATGTGGGCGGCCCTTTTTCCGGAGCCGCTGGTCCTGTCGTTGTGGGCATACAACGATGAGGGGTTGGGCAACCGCTTGCAGGAATTACTCGCTTCTTCGCGCAATTTCGGAATCCAGAACCTGTCGCTGCTCTCGGACGGCGTTGCGCGCACGTCTCCCTACGACGGCACCCTGTTATACGATTACTTCGCCACGTCCTGGAAGTATCACCTGGGTGGCGAAGAAGAAGAGGGACTCAAGGTGCTCGAGCAGCACGCGTACGCCTACCAGCTCATCCGGCAACTCCGCCTCGGCAAAGTGCTCACCGCTTAGCAACCAATTCCCTGCGGCGCCGTTCTTCGCCCGCCAGCCGGTCGGCCCACCGGGTCGGCTCGGGTAGTCGGTAGCCTTTTGCGCAAGCGAGCACGATCCTGCGGCTAGCGGCTTGATCGACCAGGTGCCCGGGCGACACGAACAGCGGTTTGACGCCGTCCCGGGTCCTCAGCACCGTGCCGACCCGCCTGTTAGTGTAGAGGAGCGGCGTATGATCACCGCGGCCGGGTCCCACCTCATCGTGCGTACCGACCAATCGACTCTTGGCGCATCCTATCGACGGTGTACTGAGCAGCAAACCCAGGTGGCTCGCCAGTCCCAGTCCCCGTGGATGGGCGATCCCGTGGCCGTCGCAGAGGATTACGTCTACCGGCGATTTAATCTTGCGAAAGCAGGCGATGATTACGGGGATTTCACGAAAAGACAGCAGGCCGGGAATGTACGGGAACCGCGTCTTGACACTCGCGAAGCGAGTCTCCACGCGCTCGAGGTCCGGAAAACGATACACAACGACAGCGGCGATGAGGCGGTCCAGCTGACTGGAAACGGCGATGTCAGCACCTGCGACAAAACAAATCGTCCGCAGCGGCAGTGGTTCGATACGTACTTGCCCACGCAGCCGCTCCTGCAACGCCACTGCTGCAGCATAGGTCAAGTTCCATTGATGAGGCGAATGGATTCTCATGGCGGGGCGCCGGTTCGCGCAAAGATTTCCGAGTTGCAGTGAACTCGTTATTATCGTAGTGTTTACACTTCGCGGAGGCACGGAATGGCACTTACCGGCATGGAAACAACAAGACAATCTGCCCTGGTACTCCTGGCGGCGCTTGCCCTGTGCGTAATGTCATCGTTGTTCATGATGCCATACGTGCCCGATGATTCCTACATCTCATTTCGCTACGCCGAAAACCTGGCAAAGGGCGAGGGGCTGGCTTTCAACACTGACGAGCAGCCCGTCGAAGCGTACAGCAACCTGCTGTGGATCCTCCTCTGTGCGGGACTGTACAAGGCCGGGCTGGAGCTTCCCACCTTCACACCTTACCTCGGCCTGTTCATCGCTGTGATGAACGTCCTGCTTCTATGGGTCATTCTCGTCCGGCGGCGGCTGCCCGCGCTGCAGCTGGTTTTTCCGCTCCTGTTATTCGCCAGTTCGGGACCGTTCGTCACCTACGCGATTTCTGGCCTGGAAATGCCATTGTATGCGCTGCTACTCCTCGCGACGGTGGGCTGGCTCGATCTGATCTTTGCGACCGAACGCCTGCGTTACTACCTCCTGCTGGCGTTCACCGGGGTTTTGATTTCGCTGTGCAGGCCGGAGGGGGTCGTGGTTTTACCTGCGGTGCTCGCCATCATCTTTTTTCTCAGCAGACGCAGGCAAGAGGACAGCGCTTTCTACCGGTCGCGCTTAAGAAACCTCGTCATCGCGCTGGGAGTCTTTGTCTTGATCGTCGGCATCTACCATGCCTGGCGGATTTCATATTTTGGTGAAGTGTTGCCGACACCGTTCTTGTCGAAGGGCGGCGCGGGCAAATCGGTTTTCACCGCGTGGGCTCAGAACATGACCATCTATTTCGAGCAACAGGGTGACTATTATCCCCCCGTTGGGTACTACTTCGGGGCACTCGGGATCGTCGGTGTCCTGGGCCTGATGCTGTCGCGATCGAATGCGGTGCATAGAAAGACCGAGACAGCCGCTCTTCTTCTCGCGCTGATGCACGTAGCCATCTATTTCAACTTCAAGGACTGGATGCCGGCGATGCGTTACCATTCCTCTATCGTCGGGTTGTTCCTGCTAACCGGTGTTCACGCGCAGCCGCGCATGTTCAAGAAAAAGGAGGAAGCAGACCGCCGGGCGCTGCTCGGATTCTGGATGAGCGGGGCGGCGGTTTTGCTCATCAGTTTTTCCGGTCTCGCCAATATGAGGGTCATTACGAAACGCACCGAGACCAGCAAGCAAAAGAGCCTTGTCGTGCTGGGCAAGTGGCTGCACGATAATTTACCTCAGGGCTCCGTGCTAGCCATAAGCGACGTCGGCGTCATCCCCTATTACTCCGGTTTCAAGACCATAGACATCCACAGGGAATCGCTGACCGATCTCTATATCGCCAAGAACGGATTTACTAAGGAATACTTTTATCGGCGCCGCCCGGACATTGTCATCTTTCCGTCGCGGAGCCAGTTCGCGACTCGATTCTATCCGGAGCACTTTGCCGTTGCGGAGGACCCTCGCTTCGCCAAGAGATACCGGCATCTCGGATCCGTTCGGTATGACTGGGTCGAAGACCGTAGCTACTGGGTGTACATCCCGCTACATTGGCCCAAAGTGTCAGAAGAAGCGATGGAACTGTTTCCGCACGGGATCGGCTCGGTCAAATATAAACACAATTAGCGCGGAACGTGGTGTTGCAAAACGCCGGTGTGCCGTCGGAAAGAGCAAAGGAGGTTTGACGACCGTGACGAACAGCGTGGACGAATTCAATTCATTTCGGCAGGAAATGAACGACAAGATCCTCAAAGAGGATAATTTGCACATCAAGCGTTTTTTCAACCTGGACAGCAACGTATACAAGGACGGCGCGCTCAGTGGGCAGGTGAAAGAAATGATGGGTCTCGTCGCCTCCATGGTCTTGCGCTGCGACGACTGTATACGCTATCACGTCCAGGCGTGTCGAGAACAGGATGTTAGCAGAGAGGAATTCTTCGAACTGTTCGGCGTGGCGCTGGTGGTCGGCGGCTCGATCGTGATCCCGCACATGCGGCGGGCGGTGGCGTTTCTCGACGACCTGGAGGGTGGGGCCAGAAGTGGAGGGTGAGGGCTGGAAGCGGGGCGCGGCAAGGCGTTCCGCGCGGGCCACTACGGGAATATTCCCAACTCGAGGTACGAAGTCGCCACCTTGTTGATGGCGTCGATGAATGCAGCGGTGCGCAGTCCGAAGACGTCGTCGTGCCGCTTGCGGATTTCGCGAATCTCATGGTAAGCGCCCACCATGGTTTCCTCGAGCCCCGAATCGACAAGGTCGGCTTCATCCGCGCCGTGGGCAATGTTCTTGAAAACCTCCGTGGCGACCTTCTTACCGGACGTCGACTCGATGGCTTTCAATATCATTGTATTCGTGTTTTCCTCGAAGCGCTTGCCCATCCTGCCGAAACGCATGTGCGATAGATTCTTGAGCCACTCGAAGTACGACACGGTCACACCGCCCGCGTTGAGATAGGTGTCGGGGAGCACCATCTTGCCGGCGCCGATCAATCGCTCGTGGGCCTCCGATGTCACGGGCCCGTTCGCCGCCTCGGCGACAATCCTGGTTTGTATCCGGTCGACGTTGTCCATTGTGATCTGGTTCTCCAGAGCGGCGGGCACCAGAACATCGCAGTCGATTTCCAGAATCTGGGTGCCAGCGGGCAGATTTTTCGCCTTCGGATAGTCGAGTATGGACCCGGTCTCCTTGCGATGTCGGATCACGTCGTCGACATCGAGGCCTTTCTCGCTGGTAATGGCACCTTCCCGTTCCGACAGGCCGATGAGCACGGCGCCGCCCTCCCTCAGGTACTTGGCGGCGTGGTATCCTACGTTCCCAAGGCCCTGGACGGCAACGGTCTTCCCGTCGAGACCCACCTCTAGCCCCAGCTTCTTCATGTCTTCCTTGATGCTGCACGCCTCACGGATGCCGAAGTACACGCCGCGTCCTGTGGCTTCCGTTCTGCCCCGCACACCGCCCTGGGACACGGGCTTGCCGGTTACACACGCGATGGAGTCGAGTTTCAGCGGCGCAATAGAGTTGTACGTGTCGAGGATCCAGGCCATCTCCTGCGAGCCGGTACCGTAGTCTGGTGCGGGCACGTCGATGCCGGGGCCGATGAAATTCTTGCGGATCAGCTCGTAGGTGTATCGGCGGGTGATTCGCTCGAGTTCGGCCTGCGAATAGTCGAGGCGCGAAATCTTGACGCCGCCCTTGGCACCACCGAAGGGTACGTCGACGATGGCACACTTATAGGTCATAAGCGCGGCCAGTGCCACGACTTCGTCTTGGGACACCGAGGACGAGTACCGGATCCCGCCCTTGACCGGCGTCTTGTGCTGGCTGTGTTCCGCCCTCCACGCCTGAATCGCTTCAATGGTGCCGTCATCCCTCACCAGGGGAAACGTCATATGGTACACGCTGTTGCAAATCTTGATTTGCTTGAGAAGTCCGCTTGGGTGCTTGGTGTACGTCGCGGCCCGGTCGAAATTACGATCGACCTGTTCGGAAAACTTCAGTTCGGCGGTCATTATTCCGTCCTCCGTGGTGGGAACGATGGTAGCGAACATGGCATACGAGTGACGTACGTCATTTGAACTCGATGCCGAGAATCGTAATGTCATCCCAATCGTGGCCGTCACGGCTGAACGATCGGCTGGCTTCGACGATGTTCGAAAAAAACGTTTCGGTGGGTTTGTCCTTGTTGGCGAAAAGGGACTGCTTCAGCATCTCGGAATCAAACTGCTCGCCTTTGCCGTTTTGCGGTTCGCCCAGCCCGTCCGTATAGAGTAACAGCCGGTCGCCGCTCTCCATCGTAAAAGCCTGTGGTGCATCGTGGGTGTACATGTCATCGTCGAAGACACCTAGGACGAAGCCGTTGGCGATGATCCGTTCGATAGCGCCACTCTTGCGTCGCATCAGGAACGGGTGAGGGACACCCGCATTGGCCAGGTGGCAGTGGCCACCGGGGCCGACGGTGAGCACAGAAGCAGCCACGAAGGTGTCCGCGGGCAACCCCAACGATAGCGTTCGGTTCATACCGGTGAGGATCTCTCCCGGCCCGACGTCGCGGTTCGCAAAGGTCGAGAAAGCGAACTTGACGATCGCCGTGCTGAGGGCTGCCTGAATGCCGTGGCCCGTGGCGTCGGCGAGCACCACGCCCGTGCGATCGCCGGCGAGCGGAATGACGTCGTAGAAGTCGCCGCCGATTTCCAGCGCCGGCAAATACTTTGCCGAAAGAGAGATATGGCCGAGGTTGAGTTCACGCGGCAGCATGTTGTGCTGCAGGCGCCTCGCGATGGAAAGCTCCTCGCGAAGCAACTCATCCCTGGCGGCTAACTTGTCCCGTTCCCGCAGCACGCGGTCGAGCTCGCGAATGCGCGCTGCCAGGCTTTCGTTCAGGCCTTTGCTGGCGAGCGCGTTCTCGATGGTGAGCTTGAAATGGTCGTTGTCCCACGGCTTTTCGATATATTGAAACAACCCGACTTCGTTTATCGCCCGAATCGAGTTCTCCTTGTCCGCGTAACCGGTGAGCAAGATGCGCGGGACCTCCGGGTACAACTTCTTGACTTCGGCAAGAAACACGAGCCCGTTCATCTCCGGCATGAGAAAATCCGAGATTACAAGGTCGACCGGTGTATCCTTGACGAGCCGCAGCGCTTCCAGCGGCGACTGGAACTGCAGAACCTTGTAGTCGGTTTCCAATTCGAGAAACGCCGCGATGCTTTCCGTTACCACGGATTCGTCGTCGACTATGAGAATAGTCGATCGTTTCGTGCTCTTATGGTCGGGCGAATTGTTCATCGATAGAAAAGATAATCAAAGGTATTCGGAAGGGCAACGAATCCAGGCTGGAAACGAAGAAAAAATCTCGTCCCGTCACTTCGGCGGGAACCGTTCCATTATCTTGTGAACCGCTTCCTTGATTCTGGCTTCGGGATCCGAACGCCGGCCCACGACGCCACGCGCCCAACCACGCCACACCAGCTGGTTCTTCTCCGGGTCCACCACGTCGAGAACCAGAGTGCCTTCCTTGTACCGGTCCACGTCCACGTACGCACCGCCGGGGTACGGACCCCAGTAGCCATAAGTGTACGTGGAAACGTCGACTCTGTTCCGGACGAACGCCTTGTAGGCGATCCACAGATCCGGTTTGCCGTCGTCGCTCTTGCGGTAGCCCTTCGCGGCCATCTCACCGTCCACCGCGGTCCTGATCCGCTTGTCGGTCAGTGGGCTGACACGGGTATTCCCGGTCCGGGCCAGCCATTTGTAGGAACGGTACTTCCCAAAATCCGCGTCACGGTCATAGTCCGAGTTCACCGCCATGGTCGAGCAACCTGCGACCACGACAAGCGACGCCACTGCCAGGAATATAGCGATTCCCTTCATGATATCTCGCCCCCTGGAATCGGTTTCTTGCGCTGCTAAAGACGGCGCGCCCCGGGGCGGCCGGCTCTGCTAAGGATGTGTCTCGTTGCGGCTTAGAAAAAACAAATGTACTCGCTTGAAGCGAGGAATTCAACCCCTACCTGCGCCGGCGGTCCTCTCTCCGGTGGGCACCGCGCAAGCCCACCATACAAAAGAACTTTGTTCACCGGGGAGCGGATATTATTGTCAAACAAGTTACGATGCCCCGTGACACAGGCGTCCAACGACAAAAGGAGTCAACATGTACAGCAGGACGTTTCTCCTCTTGCTGGGCCTTATGATAACGTTCACCAGCGCTCGCGCAGAGGCGGGCGGCGGCAAGAGTGTACTTCTCATCTGTAACAAGTCCGACGACACCGTCTCATTCGTCGACAGCGAGACTTTTGTGGTGTTGGGTACGACCACTACCGGCCGGGGACCGCACGAGATCGCGGTGACGCCGGACGGCAGGTGGGCGTTTGTCGCCAACTACGAGGCGAGCGAGAGCAGTATCTCGCTAATCGACGTGAAGGCGATGAAGGAACTGCGAAAAATACCGATTGCTCCGTATCGCAACCCCCACGGGATCCTGGTAAGCCGGGACGGCAAACGGTTGTACGCGACATGCGAAGGCAGCCAGGTGGTAATCGAGATGGACATCGCCTCCGAAAAGGTGACCCGGAGTATCGAAACAGGCCAGCGGGTGTCACATATGCTGGTTTTGACTCCGAACGACAAAAAGATGTACGTGGCGAACATTGGCAGCGGCAGCGTGACGGCGATAGATTTGGTAGAGGCAAGAGTGGTCGCGCAAATCGAGACCGGAGACGGCTGCGAGGGCATAGATATTACACCGGACGGACGGCAGGTCTGGGCGAGCAACCGTGCGGCGGGAACCGTATCGGTGATCGATACCAAAACCGACGACGTGGTCGCCACCGTGCCCTGCCGTGGTTTTCCCATTCGTGTCAAAATCACGCGCGACGGCAGGCAGGCCTTTGTCTCCTGCGCGAGGGCGAATGAGGTGGCGGTCTTCGATATCAAGAGTCGCAAAGAGGTAAGAAGAATCGAGGCGGGACTCGCGCCGATCGGCATACTTCTCGAGGCCGGCGGCAAACGCGCGTTCGTGGCCAACACACGCGCCAATACCATCTCAGTAGTGAACCTGGAAACCTACAAGGTTGTTCGCAAGATCGAGGCGGGGAATACGCCGGACGGGCTGGGTATCGCGAACCGCTAGCAAAAACCGGGCGTGCAAAAGGACGCGGGCGCGAACGATCACGGGCGCGAACGAACGCGCAGCTCGTTAAACGAAGGTCTTGAGTATCTGGTTGTACAATGATTGCAGATCGCCCTCGGCGTCGGCGACTTGTGATATCTTTTCCTCGAGTTTGTTCATGAGCCGCTTGCGCTCGATGCCGTTGCGTAACACGAGAAGCAGGTCGCTGTTGTCCCAGGGTTTCTCGATGTACTGAAAAAGGCCGATCTCGTTTATGGCCTTGATGGCATTCTCCTTGTCCGCGTAGCCGGTGAGGATGATGCGGGGCACGTCGGGCTTGATTTTTCGTACTTCACCAAGAAAAGTTATCCCGTCCATCTCCGGCATCAGATAATCGGAAAGCACGAGATCGACGTCATTCTCTCGCACAAAAAGTAGAGCCGTCACGGGGTTGGTAAAGGTTTCGACGGTATAATCCGTTTCCAAGGTCAGGAACGAACGCAAACTGGTCAAAACCATTTCCTCATCGTCCACGAGCACAACAGTCGTTTCAACAGTCTCCGCCATACCACTCTCCTTGGTCAGCCGATCGGGAATGCAATGCGAACCGTGGTTCCCTTGTCTTCTTCACTCTCGATTTTTATTTCCCCATGGTGATCCTCGATAATCTGGTAAACGATCGAAAGTCCCAGTCCGGTGCCGACACCCGCACCCTTCGTGGTGAAACCGGGGTCGAAGATCTGCTTGAGGTGCTCGGGCGGGATACCCCTGCCCGTGTCGCGTATTTCGATGACAGCCTTGTCATCGTCCCGAAAAGTCTTGATGTAAATATCGCCCTTGTCTTCGATGGCCTGGCTGGAATTTACAAGAACGTTCATAAAGACCTGATTCAGCTGGTTGGGGTAGCAGTAGATCGTAGGCAGCTTGCCGTAATCCTTGTGCACGCGGATCCTGTTCTTCATCTGATGATGAACCAGGGTCAAGGTGCTGTCCAGTCCCTCGTGGATGTCGACCTGGTCCTGCTCGGCGGCGTCGAGCCGCGCGAAGTTGCGGAGGCTGCGCACGATCGCCACGATACGCTGCATGGCGGTCTGGTTGACACGGTTCAGGTCCTCGATCGCCACCATCGATTTCAAGAATTCCGGATGCTGTCGTGCCTCCGCGGACAGGTCCCGGTCCAGAACCGTGCGGATCTTCCGCAGGGAGCGGACCAGGAGGTCGTTGTTGCTCTTCAAGGCTCCCAGGGGCGTGTTTATCTCGTGGGCGATGCCGGCCACGAGATTGCCCAGCGAGGCCATCTTCTCTGCCTGTACCAGTTGGGCCTGCTTCTGGCGCAGCTCCAGCGTTCTCTCCTGCACCTTTTGCTCCAGGTCTTCCATGGCCAACTTCAGCTGGTCCTCGAGTTCACGACGCCGCGTGACGTCACGTACCAGCTGCAGCTCCGACCATGAGTTCTCGCGGTTCCTGTAATAGTTCAGCGTGAACTGATATACCTTGCCGTCGGGATAGGTGCGCTCTTCGGCGTACACCCCGGTGTCGTCAATAATCGTCTTGCGCGGCAGGTCTCCGCCCGGCAGGTCGTGCCAGCTTCGTCGCTTCGGATCGTCCTTGTTGGCAGGAAACATTTCCCGCAGACGCCGGTTCTCGAATTCTATAGTGGGTGCGCGGTTGACGTCCTTCTTGACGCCCAGACCCACCGGAAGCATATCCAGGATGAACTCGTAGTAATCTCGTTGCGCGGCGATTTGTCTCTCCAATGCTCGGCGCTGGGTGACGTCACGGCAAATCCTCTGGATAATCTTCTTGTCACCGAAAGTAATGACCGAGGCGCTGATGTCCACCGCGACTTCCTTGCCCGACTTGGTCAGAAAGCACAGGTGGTTCGAAAATCCGCTGCCCGCTGCGTTCACCTTTCGGAAAAGGGTTTCTACCTCCTCCCTTTCTCCGGGCGCATGCAGGTCAGACACGTGCATTCCGAGCAGCTCTTTCTTGCTGTAGCCGGTCATTGCCTCGGCCCGCGGGTTGGCCTCGATAATGCAGCCCGTCTCCGTATCCAGGGCGAAAATCCCGTCGCTCGCCCGCTCGATCATCTTGCGGTATTTCTCCTCGGATTCGCGAAGTTGTCTTATCTCTTGTTTGTCGGAGGCGCTCATGGAAACTTTCTTAGTTGTCACGCTTCTGGCCGAGATTCGCCTCTACGCGCTCGAGCAGGCCCCGCAGGCGCCCCACGATCATTTTGAGCACCGCCTCGGTAATCTGGCTGTTGTCGGACAGCAGGTCGAGGAAATCCTCCCTGTAGATGCGGAGCAACCGGCCGTCCTCGGCGGCGGTGGCCGTCGCGACCCTGGGCTTGTCGTCAAACAGGGCCCAGGCTCCGAACGTGTCGTTGATGCGCGCGACCGTGATCTGTTCGTTGTCCCGGTGCAGTCCCACTTCACCCTCGAGGACTATATAAAGAGCGTCAGAGACTTCGCCGAAGCGGTAGAACTCCTGGCCCTTGGAAAAAGAGGCCTCTTCGGCGATTGCGGCGAGGTATGAGAGCTGCTCCGTTGGAATTCCCTCGAAGACTTCCACGTTCTGCAGAAGGATTACTTTTTCGACGACTGTAAGCATTGCTCCATGCTCCCTTGCCCGCTGGCCTCGATTTGCGGGAAAGGTCTCGAGTCCCGCAGCTACCGATCATTAGTCGCCCAGCACCAAGCACGCGATCTCCCGTACCACCGGGTTCGCATCGTCCCGGCAGCGCTTCACCATCTCCTTCGTGTTGGGAGAGAGATGATCCTTGAGGCTGAAGATCGCACACGCTCTGAGCCAGGGATCGCTACCATCGAGAATATACTTCATTGACGCCTCGTGATCACTCAAATTCACGCCAAAGAGCTCCTGGCCTTTTCTGATTTTCACGTCGATCGTAACGGTGTCAAAGATCGGGAAAAGATATCTTTTTACTTCCTTCTTGAGGACGTTGTCCAGAAATTCGATCGCACTGGCCTTCAACTGCTTCTGGCCGCCGATGATACCCAGGTACGCACCGTAAATGTCCTTCTGCGAGTAGCGAAGTCCGAGAATACGAAACATCCGTTCGAGGTTCTGATCGATCTTTTCGCGTAGCGCCCGGTCGAGCAACTTGCAGCCCGGATCGCTGGAATCACCAATCACGCGGAGTATCTGGAGTATCGCATAGTATGATTCACTCTCTTCGAGCAAGGCGTCGTTCAGTGCCGAGTGCGCAAACTTGAAATCGGGATACCTGGCGCGCAGCGAGTTCAACGCTCTAATAATGAAATACTTCAGCGCCGGCTCCGCTTTATCCAGGATGGCGGCAAGCGAATCGACCGAGTGCTGGGAGGGAATCCGGCTCAGTACACGGCACAGATTGCTGCGCACGGTGAAGCCAAGGGAGGAATCGACGATGTAATCACTCAGCGTGCCGACAATGCGATCTCCGTAGTTGACCAGGCCCTCTCTCGCCGCCTTGCGGTAGCGCTTGTCGGCGAGGCGCTCGAGCAGTTCCGGTACGAGTTCCCGGTCGCCGGTCCGGCCGGCGCTGCGCATTGCCTCTTCGACAACCGAGGGGGAAGGATCGCTTAGCAGTTCCGACAAGACACCACGATAGCCAGGTTTGTTCAGGGAGCCGAACGCTTCTGCCAGTTGCGTGCGGGCAAACTCGCTTTCCGGCCCCTCGCTGGCCATTATCTCCCGGATCAGGCTCTCGCTGATGAGGTCTTTCTGGGCGGCGTCGCCGTGCTCGGCGATGCAGCCAATAGCAGCGGAACGGATCTGGATGTCCGAATCTTGCAGATAGTCCTGTAATGCTCGTGTGTCTCCCTCGGCCGCATTCTCGCAAAGGTAGTGTATCGCCTCACGCCTCACGAACGGGTTGGAATCTTCGAGCAGCGAACCTACTTCCTGCGCGAACTCTCCATCCTGTCCGGACTCCTGCAATGCCTTGAGGACCGCAAAGCGCACGTCGTCGGATTCGTGGCCCAGGAGCGGGCGCAGCGCTTCCTTGATCTCATCGTCCTGAACGCCCGTCAGCATCTGTACCGCATAAACCACCTGGCGCTCGTTCGTACTTTGCAGCGCGGTCTTCAGACTGTCCAGCGTGGATGGGTCTACGATGCTCATACTGAGGTCACCGAGGTCGACCTCACGACGTTCCAGTGCCCTGCGGAAAGCGTTGACATATTCCTTGCGCATCAGGAGCACCAAGGTCAACCACACGCCCAGGAACACGGTGACAACGATACTCAACTGGCGGACGGAAAAATGAAGCACGGTGACAAAAAGCAAGAGCAAGAGACCGGATATGCCGCGGAATCCGCGATCGACGAACATATCGATAAATACCTTCGTGCGCTTCTTGATTTCCAGCGGCACCGGCAGAAAGAGAAGCTCCCGGCCGGTCTTGTCGATCGAGTACTTGAACGTCCAATCGGCACCCCGGAGCAGCATACCCGCCAAGAGACCCGGCACAGCTATCATGACAATTGTCCCGGCGAACAATGCCGCGGGCAGCAGCAATATCGCCCCGGCCACACCAAACCGTTTCAAAAAGCGGTAGCTTATCAGGAGCTGAAACAAGAAAGCGAGCAGGCTCACACGCCCGTAGAATTTGGCGATGAAAGACGTGAGATCTTCTTCCGCCTCGAAGGCCCCGGCGGCGATGGTCTTGAACTGGACATCCACGAAGGAGGCCGTGGCCATGGTCATACCGATAATGCCGACAATAAGCATCAGGTGACGGGAACGGGTGAGATCACGAAAGATTTCACCATAGCTGACCGCGGCACGTGTTTTTTCGCGCGAGCCGTGGGCGATAGGGGCTTCACCTCGTTGCTTGATCGTCCAGATGGCGTTCACGAGAAGGGTGCAAACGACCAGGATCGCCGCACAAAGGAAGAGGAGATCCTTGGTCGATACGCTCAGCGTATGAACGACAAAGCCGGTCAGCTCACCCCCGGTAAAAGCTCCGATAATGCCGCCCAGGCCGAAGAGCACGAAAAGCCGTTTCGCCTGGGTCGCGTCGAATACACCGTTGCTCAGAAGCCAGAATTGGGCGGTGGCCATTACTCCATAAATACTCACCCAGACATAAAAGAGGTAAAACACCCAGGGCTGCCCGAACCCGAGAAGCCAGCGAAGTATGAACAGGCTTGCGATGAAAATTACCGTCGTGACGTTTATCAGCTGGTTCAGCTTCAGCGAACGGCTCGCGCGCGAGTAGATCGTCGTAATCGGCACTACGGCGATGGCGATCAGGATGTAAACAACGGGAAGTTGATCGGGCCCGAGCTTTACCAGAAAAAGACCGTCGCGGGCCGGTTTGAGAAAGTAATAGGTGACCAGCAAGAGGTAGTAGTAAAGAAGCATCAAAAGGGTGAGAGCGATTTCACCTCTTCTGACATCCAGGACCGCGCCGAATATACGCTTTACCATGGCGTGTCGCCTGTCACTTGCCGATGATAATGGTGTCGACGACCCTCCCGGTGGTTTCGGGAGTCTCCGTCACCTCGAAGACCGTGACGGTGATCGTATCGGAAGTGACGTCCACGAGGCAGTAGTTGTAAATCGATTCCTGCTTGATGCAGAGCACATCGAGGCCCTCCTGCCGGTAGGCCGCCGCGCACGCCTCTAGCCTCTGCCCTTCGTACGGGCTGTGAAGCGGTGAACCGCCGCCTCCGGTAATGATTTCGTGCAACTTGCCTTCGCTGCCCGTTACGCCCTCGTAGGAAAGAATGCTGTGCTCGTACATGTGCTGGTGCCCGGAGAACACGATCTGAACCCCGTGGTGCCGAAGCACGCGCAGCAATGCCTGGCGTTTTTGCTTGAGGTTCCTGCCGAATTCCGGATTGAGCCAGTCGTCGAAGTGCCTCGCGAATACCAAGGGTGGGTGGTGCATCACCACGACCTTGAACGTCTTATCGCTGGCCGCAAGCTGCCGCTGCAGCCAGGCGGTTTCCTCCGCGCCCTCCCCGGCGAAGATCCATTGGGCGAAGAGCTCATCCTGGGTGTCATCGTCGATCAGCTGGTTCTGATCGAGCAGGATATCAGAATCCAGCACGAAAAAGTCCACGTCCGGACACCGGAAAACATAGAACTGCGGGTACGAAAAAACGTCTCTGTAGTTGGGCATACCGTAGACGCTGTCGTTCGCCATCTCGTGATTTCCGATGGTCGGTAGAATCGGAAACTCCAACGCCAGCGGGACTTCCTCCTTGTACTGCCTGAGAAACGTCCGCCAGTGTTTCGGGCGCCGGCCGTCCGTCACCATATCACCGGCGTGAATAATGAAGTCTATGTTCGAACGCCTGGCCTGTGCGTAGATGTCGTCGCGGACCCTCCGTGCCTGACGTTCTCCCCAGTCCGGTGCCTTGCGCAGGTAGTTGACGCCCGCTGAGAACCCACTGCCCAGGAGGTACAACTGGTACACGCCCGGCAGGTAGAGCTGTTTCCAGGTGAGGTAGGTATGCTTCTTTGCCATGACCTGTTTGCCCCGCCACCCTGGGCGGTTGTCGCCATAGACAATAAAGCGGGGGTTCTTATCGAGCGTATTGTCCGGCAGCAAGCGGGGAATCTTGTAGAAATCCGGCGAGTACGCGTCCCGCACGAATCCCCGGCCCGAGCAGCCGAGACTGGTGATCAGGAGTGGAACAATTAGAAGCAGCAGGAGAGGGCCTGCGCTCCGCACGTATCTTGTCATAATGGAGACGCCTTAGTCTGGACGCGCAACAGCCACGAGGGTGTACTCGCCGGAATCGGGCGAAGACTCCACGTATACGGAGACCCACCCGGCCCAGTTACCATCGCCGCGCCGGTTGCGCACGCGGACTTCGACCATGCCGGCCTCCCCGGCTGGCAGGCCAATCGGGTCCGCGCGGGACATCTCCACGGCTTCGCCAATGGCCTTGCCATCCCGCAGTATCTGGTACTGGTAGCGTCTCCCGTCGGCGGATTCGATCCCGGTTTCCACCGCCAGATCGACGAAGCTCAGCTGCCCGCCGTCCGGGTCCCCGGCCACCGCGAACTCGTCCAGGCAGTTCACCCTGTTGAACCAGAAGCGCCCCATAATATTCCGGCGTTCCACGAGGACGCGCGCAACGTAGGCGGCTGCCTCGGGATTGGAGTAGCTTCCTGTCTCCACGGCCGCCTCGATCTGTTCATCGGTGAACGAGGTCACGATTTTCACCGCCCAGTAGCCATCACGATTGGTCAAATTGGCGAACGCGGGATTTGGAATGGAAAACTTGTATTTCATAGGGTCGAAAGGTTCGTAACGGAACAGGCCGACCGAAGGATACCTGATAGTGGTGTTTTTCTTCTCCCACTCGGGAACGTGAAGCCCGAGCTTCCAGGTATTCGCGAGAATCGACCCACCATCGAAGAAATTCTCGTGGCCAGTCCAGGTCGACATGGGCTCGTTGCCGCGGCTTCCCAGCGTCGAGCCAAAATCGATCAGATAATGTCTTACGTAACGGCGGCCGCCCCCTTCGACGTGGACATCCAGGGTGTTGTTCGCTTTTGTGTCGTAATGATTGAGCCAGGCGGCGATCATTCTCAAACCGCGAAGTTCCCGCCGGTGTTCATGTGGGATGAAGTCGTTTGGATCGTCCTTGCGGGTACCCTCGTACCGGAACGGCCCCAGCACCTTGCCCTGGAGAAACCTGCTTGCCACTGCGCGAATGGTGCCGTCGGGGCGCCGTTCGACCCCACGCATAATGCGGTCGATGTCCTGAGGAGTCATGGGCCGTTTCTTGCCCTCCTCACGTAATGTGACGTTGTCGCCCAGCTCGAGACGGTCGGGGTGAAAGTACGTCACATAGTTTTCCGGCGTGTGGTAGCCCGACGCGTAGATCAGCTTTGTCGCGATGACTTCCGCTGCGGTCATCAGCTCGTTGTAACCCGGTGGGTCGAACTTGAGGAAATATCGGTCACCGCGACTGTCTTCGATCGTAAAGCCAGGCGTGACACCTTCGCTCTTTGCCGCCACCACCGTCCAGGTGCCCGACGTGTCCGGTCCATGCCCGGCGTCGGGCCCGCGTCGGATTTCCTCGAGCGTGAGCGGGGTGCGGCCGTTACGGTTGGTGAACCAGCTCGAATCCCGGACCCCGTCGAAAGCATCGATGTTAAACGCCTCTTTGGGGCTGCCGCTGACCTTGCGGATGACGCGCGACAGGTCGAAGCTGCGCTTGGCCTGTTTGGACACTTGCTGCTCGAACGCGTTGGCGATGACGTAGATCTTGTTCTTCTTGGGAGTCGGGATGTCACGGCGGTCATCCGGGACAGGATCGGGGACCCTGAGCTGACCCGCGCCGCCGCACCCGAGTGCGCAGAGGAGCACCAGTAGCCATACGGTACGGATCATCGTGGTTCGAAATAAGCTATTGCCTGAAATAGTCATGTCGTTATCGTCGCGCACCGCTTCAGAAAATCAGTTCAAGAAAAAATGAAAACGAACCCCGTCATCGCTGACGCCAATTTCCAGCCGCAAGAAAGCACCTTTCTTTTCCCAGACGCGAAAACCCCCGCCAAACGTTAACTGAAGGTCGTTCGCGTCGATATTGTTGCTCACCTGGCCCGCGTCGACAAAGAACAGAGCATCCATCGCCCGCCAGACCGGATACCGGTACTCGATAGAACCAAGTATCATGTCCCGGTCCCGGAAGCGTCCCCGTCTGAACCCGCGGATAGTATTGGTTCTTCCGAGCTCGCTTAGCGAATAGAAAGGCACGCGTCGATCCGACAGCGGATCTACAAAAGTCGCGGCCAGGCGAAAGACAAGGATACGGTCATTACGAATGTGCACGTACTTCCTTATATCGCCGCCAATCGTGCTGAACCCGAAATCATCGTCCTTGAGTTCCGTCGTAACGCGTCCGCGCAACTCGGCCTCCACACCGGCCGAGGGGCGAAAGTCCCTGTTCTTACCGTCGTACTGGAAGGAGAGTTCGATTCTTGCCATTGAGCTCTCCTCCTCGAGTCCCGGCAGCTCGTTCTCGGTCAGCACGTCGGTGATCGAAATGCTGTCACCCCGGCCCTGGCGGATGATATTGTGCTCGTATCCAAGGGCCACTTCCGTTCGCAACCTCTCTCGCAATTGCCTGCCTACGGTAAGCTCAGCCAGCGCTCTCTTGTGCCCGAACGACGTCTCGTCATCCTCTTCGGTGCCAGGGCCGATGCCATAAAAACGCTCGTCCGTCAGGTTGCGGTACTGGGCCCTGCCACTGACGACCAATGCAGCGTCGAACACGTCGATCCCGTAGTAATGCATTTCAAGAAGCTTGCGGCCGCGCAACCCCGCGGCAAACGTCCCCCGGAAGCGCGAACCGGGATTCAGAATATCGTTCGCAAAATATCGGACGCCGATGCCAGAACGGGGCGCAACCGTGGGGAGTACTCCCCGCCGGCCGTCCTCGGTCGTGAGAAAATCAATCGTCTTCGGAATCAGCTGGACACGGTCGTTCAAAATGATGACACCGACAACGGTTTCGAACGTCAGCCACAGCGGGGCGTACGCTATCCATCCGGGGAAAGACGCTATTTTTTCCCAGGCACTGGTCGGCGGCATTTTCTTGGGAAACGCCTGCGAGGAGTCGGGGGCCTCGCCGGGTTGCTCAGCCGCCCCGCCCGCTCCTTCCCCGGGGTCGTCTGCTGGTACCGCTGCAGCCGGTTCTTGCTTGGCGCCTGCCTGCCGCTCTCCAGAGGCCGCAGGACGGGTATCATCCGCGCGGGTCACCATCGGCAAACTCAACAGGATGCCGAGGCAGAGGCAGGCGACTAGAAATCGGCTGCAAAAGTGCAGGAAAAACGTGGTCATTCTCTGTCCGGATTAGACGGGGGAGTTCAAAAAAACTAACAAACCGCTAAGCCGATGTTAGCACAAGTCTACCAGGATTTGCCGTACCATTTACGAACGATTTTCTCAGCGGGCTTATTGTTGGGCGTAAAACCGGGGTTTTTCTGTCCCCCGTGTTCGAGGAAGCTCGGCCACTTCCACCAGTAGATTCCGTTGCACCACTGTTTTCCGTAAAGCGCACCAAGGACCGCTTCGTAGCACATCGCCTGGTGATCCACAAAAGCCGAGTGACGCCAGGCCGGCTCGTGCGGTTTCTTCCACGGAGCGCGTGTGCTGGTAAAGCCTATTTCCGTGAACAGAACCGGCTTGTGAAAACGATCGTACACCCGCTCCACTCTCTCGAACATCGCTTCGGCCCCCTGGCGCAGGTCTTCGGCGGTGGCGTCGTCATGGCTGGTCAGCGGATAGTAGCAATCGATGCCGATGTAATCGAGCGCGTCCCAGAAGGCGATGTTCTGGAATTCCTCACCCCAGTTTGCCGCGTAGACCATCGCACCGCTGTACAGGCCGCGGAGCCGTTGGATGAGCCGGCGCCACTCGTTCTCGTGGGAGGCAGTCGTGCGCGCCAGCTCGACGCCGATGCACAGCAGGTCGATGTCGTACATTTCGGCGAGGAGCGCGTAGTGGCGCATCCACCGGTAGTAGTAATCGAAGAACAGGCGCCAGTCGGTGGCGGTTCGCATCTCGACATCGCCGGGCCACCTTCCGCCACCCAGCCAGATGTGCGGTTTTAACATCACTGACATGCCGAGCTGATGGGCGGTGTGTGACGAATGGATGACGGACTCATCGTTTTCGGATCCGGCACGGTGCGAGAACCGCAGCGGCACCGGCCGCTGCGGGTCTCGCATGTAGGTGAAAGGCGTTATCGAAACCGCGTTGGTTCCCATGTCGGCGAGCTTTTCCAGCGCATCATCCGATTTCCGGGACAGGTACCCGTTGAATATCTGGTAGCCCTCGTGCGCATGGCAGAATCCCTTCTGAAACCTGTCCGAAGGCGGGCGCGTGCGCGCGGCGAGTTGCTTTGCCGCGGCGGCGGGTTGCCTGGCGAGGTGGGACCACCAGCCGTTTTGCAGGCGTTGGATCTCGTCGGGCGCCGGCCGCCAGGCACCGTAGTGTTCGACCAATACGCTGCCGCCGAATTCTTCGATGAGAAAATCCACAAAAGAGCCCGCCGCTGCTTCCGCCACCAGGTACGATTCGCGGCGAAGGGCTTCGTTGTCGACCAGTTCGGCGAGCGCGGGCATGTTGTCCGATGCGTGGAGGCGGCCCGCCCAGTACCGGTACCCCTTGCCCCGCCATTCGTTGGAAAAATAGACCGCAAGCCCCGTTTCGAGCAGATGCGTGGCGGGTCTGCCGAGATGTCGTCGCAGGAGCAGGACCGCGTCCATCCTGGTGTCGTCCCCCCGAATCCAGTCGTTGATCACCAGGTGGATGGCGTTGTTCTCGATGTCCGCGTGGGCGAGTTGCGTGTTGCCTGTGCTGAGCCCCTTGGACTCGAAGCTGGGGTAGATGTGATAGTCGATCTTGGGTGAGGGCCCCGGCGCCTCGAGAAACGCCTGGATCCGGCGGTGGGCCTCCTCGCGGCGCTCCGACACTCGCCCTAGCCATTCGGGGTTGGGGGATGGGTCGGCGGTGTAAATACGGTAGTTGGAAGTCTCCAGGGCGGCGCTCGACGCCGTCCGCCCGTTGCCGGACCCCACCAGCAGCGACAGGAGGCCCAGGGCGCCCAGAATACCGGTGAGAACGGTGCTCTTACCGCCATATGTACGAGGCACGGCCATAACTCTTTGTATATATGTATCGTAGGACGCGTCCGCGCAACCTGGGATTGCAATTTGAAGTAGAAATCGCTATCGTGTAGGGGAGTGCCGGGACGCCGGGAGCACCGTGATAACTCGCTATAACCACACAGGTTAACCACATCATCCCGGGTCAAAAATAGCTCACAACCTTTTCTAGCAGGCCGGGGTCTAAAGCTATGACCTTGGAAATTGATTCTGTGAACCCAACTGACCAGGAATTGATCTCCAGAGTACAGCGGGGGGAAACCTCAGCGTTCGACGATTTGGTTTATCGCTATGACCGGCAGGTACTATCGATCGCCTCGTCTTACACAAATAACACCGAAGACGCCCAAGACATTTACCAAGAGGTTTTTTTAAGAGTTTACCGTTCGCTATCAGGATTTCAGTTCAGGAGCGAGTTTTCGACATGGCTCTATCGAATTGTCACAAACGTCTGCATTACGCATCAGACACGGCACAAGAACCGGACCTTCGTGTCGTTGGACGAGGAGTTGGAGATGCAAGGCCACGCCTTGGAGGCGTCACCGATGAGAGGGTCGCAACCCGTGTCACCGGAGCGCCACGCGCAGAATGTGGAAATCGCTCGATATATACAAGCTGCGCTGGAATCGTTGTCGCCGCAGCAGCGGCTCGTGTTTACGCTCAAACACTATCAGGGATACAAACTGAGAGAGATCGCCTCCATGATGGAGTGCAGTGAGGGAACCGTTAAGAAATATCTGTTTACCGCCAATGACAGGATGCGCAGCAAGCTCAAAAAGGTCTTCTGAACAAGAGGGGTAACGATGGACCACGAAAGATACAGAGAATTGCTTCAGCTGGCGATTTCGGACGAGATCAGCGCAGGTGAAATGTCAACCCTGCGGGATCATCTTACGGAATGCGATACATGCCGGGCTGAGTTTCACGAGCTGCGGCAGTTGATGACCGTTCTCGGGGAGGGCGGAACCGCGGAACCTTCGGAGCAAATGTTGTGGCAAACTCGTCGGAGGCTCTCTGACACAATCCGTCAAGAATCTCCAGCGCAGCCGGCATTACCACGTACGACGCAGGACGTGGCACCGATGGTTTCAGGCCCGTTGGCAGAAAGAGGATCCTCCCTCTCCCCGGGCGGACTGGTCCGCGGCTGGATGGATTGGATGCGGGGATACCGGCTCGCGTTTTCAGGGGCCACCGCCATCGCGATTGGCGTGTTCATCGGTTATGTGTCCTTTGGAGGGGGCACCGTCGAGCAGGCCACAACGAGCGCCCCGCCTGGGGCGAATAATTACGAGGCGCTGGGGCGTCCGGACATCGCCAACGTGCGGTTTGTGGGGACCAGTGCGCCCAGTGGCGAGATCGAGATTCACTACGATCTGGTTCGTCCGGTCCGGCTTCGTGCGGGCCTCGACGACGCTCGCATGCAGCGCATGCTGGCCTACGCGCTACTCAATGAAGAGAACACGGGCGTGCGGTTGCAGGCGGTCAACGCGTTCGCCACAGCTGCCTCCCGGACCGGCGACGGCGATGTGAAGAGAGCACTCATCGAAGCGTTGACGACGGATCCCAATGCGGGCGTTCGCAGGGAGTCGTTCCGCGTGCTGCAACAGCTTACCTTTGATGACGATATCAAGAACGCGTGTTTGTACGTGTTGACCAACGATCGCAACCCCGGTATGAGGGTCGCCGCGATCAATTTGCTGGCGCGAGCCACCCAGGAGGGTGACCTCGCTGGTGGAGAGATTTACAATACGCTGAGAACACAACTCGGAGACGATGACCTTCTCCGTGCGAAGACGACCGCTTTCATCCAGGAGGATAACGGTAATGAATAGATTCAAATGGCAAATCGTCGCGGCACTGGTGGCTTTCCTGACCCTTTCGGCGGCGGCGGCGATCGCCGGGCGCAGGACCAGCAAGACGGAGACTTTCAGGGTGAAGAAGGGCGGAGAGCTCGTCGTAAGCGCAAAAAACGTCGGTGCGGACATCGAGATCCGTGTGTGGAACAGCAGCGAAGTCAAGGTCAAGGTCGACGGCATTCCTGAGGAAGATCTCGAAGACCTGGAGATGAGCGCTAGCGGCAATACCGTGCACGTGGAGTACCACGGACGCGGTGGATGGCACCGGTCCGGTCATATACTGATCAGCGTGGATGTGCCCAACGAGTTCAGTCTCGATTTGCAGACGTCGGGTGGAGACATCGAAGTGAACGATCGGCTCAGCGGGACCGTCACCGCGGCGACGGCCGGTGGTGACATCGAGATAGACCAGGTTGACGGAGAAGTCCGCCTGCGGACCTCCGGCGGCGACATCCGCGCGCGCGACGTGCTGGGCAACGCGGAGTTCAATACTTCTGGCGGCGACATCGAGGTGGGTGACGTCAAGGGCAAGCTGAAAGCACACACCTCTGGCGGCGATATCACGGTCGGAGCAGTCGAGAACGACCTCGACGCCAAGACGGCCGGCGGAGATATCGAGGTCGGCGACGTTGGCGGTTTCGCGGACGTGTCGACGGCGGGCGGCGATGTGCGGTTGGGAAAGGTGTCCGGCACGGCAGACGTCAGGACCGCGGGCGGCGATATCGAGCTGCTCAGTGCTTCGGGACGGGTAACGGCCCGCACCGCCGGTGGCGACATTGTGCTCGAGGACATCACCGGCTCCATAGAAGCCGAGACCGCGGGCGGCGATATCGTCGTCCAGCTGGTTCCGAGTGGCAACAAGGACAGCCATTTCGAAACGGCGGGTGGCGACATCGAGCTCTACATCCCGGAGAAGGCCAAGGCGAATATCCTGGCCAGGATCCGCATCCACGGCGGCTGGGGATGGGATGACGACGAAGAAGGTGAGTTCGACGTCTATTCGGACTTCAAGGCTGCCAGGCACGAGCGCAATCGCAAGGGTGTCCTCGCCGAGTACGTGCTCAACGGCGGCGGCAGCAACATTACACTGAAAACGACCAACGGTGATATCGAGATTCGTAAATTACGCCGGAGACGATAATCAGGACTGTAAACCGGGGAATCGGCCAGGAACAGTCGATCTTAAAATACTGATTCATCCTTAGCAAGTCCCCATCAACACAGGAATACGAGGATAGGAGGTTGCCATGTTCAGGTGCCAATGGGTTCGTACGCCCTCAAATCGAGTGTTCAGCCGGATCGTGACAGGGTTGGTTGCGGGACTCATCCTTCCCGTCATGGCGGGTGCGGAGGAATCCAAGGAGAACCAGGCCAAAGACACCGGACAGAAACAGGTCAGACAGATCCGGGCGCTCCGCATCAACCCGCATGCACCGAAGATCGATGGCAAACTCGATGACGTGATATGGAAAAAGGCGGAGTTCTTCACCAAGTTTACGCAAAAAGAGCCCAAGGAAGGTGAGGCCGCGCTGAACGAAACAGAGATCGCAATCGTCTACGACGACGACGCGCTCTACGTTGGTGCGCGCATGTATTCGAAGGATCCCAACAAAATCCTGGCCACCTTAACCCGCCGCGATAACGTGAGCAATTCGGAGCGGATCCTCGTTTCACTCGACTCTTATAATGACAACCGGACGGCGTATACTTTCGGCGTAACGGCCTCCGGCGTTCGTGTGGATTACTATCACGGGGCCGACTACGAATTCAACCGCGACTACGATTTTGATCCCGTATGGCGCGCGGTCGCCGCGCGCAACCCCAAAGGGTGGAGCGCCGAGATGCGGATTCCTTTCTCGCAGCTCCGTTTCAACAAGAAAGACGTACAAACCTGGGGGATCAACATCAACCGCTGGGTTCCGACGGACAACGAGGATTCGTATTTTGTCATGATTCCAAAAAACGAAACTGGCTGGTCGTCGCGCATGGCCGACCTGGTCGGTATAGAGGCGATAAAACCGTCGCGCCGTATCGAGGTCCTGCCGTACGTGGCGAGTGACGGCATGTTTCGGAGCGGTGTGGATGCGGCCGACCCCTTCCGCGATGGCGAGGAGTACAAAGCCCGCATTGGCGCCGATTTCAAGATGGGCGTGGGGCCGAACTTGACGCTGGAAGGCACCGTGAATCCCGACTTCGGACAGGTAGAGGCTGATCCCGCCGAGGTGAACCTTTCGGCGTTCGAGACATTCTTCTCGGAACGGCGACCGTTCTTTACCGAGGGCAGCAACTTGTTGGAAGGCGGCGGCGCCGGTTATTTCTATTCGCGGCGCATCGGCGCACGCCCGCATGGCGATCCCGATGGAGAGTTCGTCGACAGCCCCACCAACACGTCCATACTGGGCGCAGCAAAACTGACGGGGCGGCTCAGCTCGGGTCTTTCGGTCGGTGTGCTCGGCGCGGTGACCGAGAGAGAAAAAGCCAAAGTATTCAACTCGGGCCGGACGATCGAGGAGGAAGTCGAACCGCTGACCGGTTACGGTGTTGTTCGTCTGCAGCAGGAGTTCGGCAAGGAAGCCTCGACGGTAGGCATTATCCTTACCGGTATCGAGCGTGATCTCAGCGACGGTACGGATCTGGCTACCTTTCTGCGCACGCGGGCCATCGCCGGTGGCACCGATTGGAACCTGCGCTTCGACGGCGGCAAATACGAGTTGGGGGGCAACGTTGGTTTCAGCCACATCGAGGGGTCGCAGAGCGCCATCGCCGAGGCGCAGCTGTCGAGCGCGCGCTATTTCCAGCGCCCCGATGCGGATCACACCGAGTTCGATCCGACACGCACGTCGCTCAACGGCTGGACGTCAGATCTGTGGTTCGAGAAAAACGGTGGCGAACACTGGTTGTGGGGCGGTTTCATCGGTGCGGAATCACCGGGATTCGAGATCAACGACACGGGCCGTCTCGGCACGGCGGATGATATAGACAGCCAGGCGTGGGTGAGGTACCGCGAAAACGATCCAGGCAAGCACTTTCAAAACTGGTGGACGCGCGCGTCGCTCGGCAGCGGCTGGAACTTCGACAGCGACCGACAGTACTCGTTCCTCGATCTCGAAAGCGTGTTTACGTTCAAGAACTATATGGGGAGCTTCCTTGGTTATGAGTACTTTCCCGCCGCGCAGAGCGATAACCTCACCCGCGGCGGCCCTTCGATGGGAACGGGTGAAAGCTGGAACATGTGGGCCGAGTTGTGGAGCAACAATCAGAAGAAGACGACCTGGAACATGTGGGGCGGTTACTCGGAAGGTGAAACGGGCGGCTGGAGCTACGATCTCGGCGGTGGCGCGACGTTCCGCCCCGGAGACCGCTGGCAGTTGTCGTTCAATCCCCGGTGGAACCAGCGCGTAAGCTCGCGCCAGTACATCGACACCTTTGCCGGCAACAACCCGCTGACTTTTAACGAACGCTACCTGTTCTCATCCATCGAGCGCAGCCAGCTCGTTGCGCAGATCCGCCTCAACTATTCCTTCAGTCCCGACCTGTCGCTCGAACTCTACGCGGAGCCGTTCGCCGCCAGCGGTCGCTACTTCCGGTTCGGCGAGCTGGCGGCGGCGCGCAGCAAGGACCTGCGGCACTACGGTGCCGGCGGTACGAGCATCGTGAACAACGGTGACGGGACCTATACGGTGACGGATGGAGCGCAGACCTTTGACTTCGAACAGCCGGACTTCAATTTCTTGTCGTTCCGTTCGAACCTCGTCATGCGCTGGGAGTGGAGCCCGGGTAGCACGCTGTTCCTGGTGTGGCAGCAAAACCGGTCGACCGACAATGGCTCCGGATCGCTCGTCGGTCCGTCGCGGTTGTTCGACGCGCTGTCGGCGGAGGGTGACAACTTCATTGCGTTGAAGATTACGTACTGGCTACCGTTCTTGTAGACCCCGCGTCTGCGTCGGGCCGGGCACCGGTGATCGTCCCCCTTGGGTCACCACCGCCCGGCCCGGCGTTCGGTTTCGTGCTTGGGGCGGCGTGTTGTTGGATGTGCCTCCGTCGCCGTGCTCCACTTCGCTCGGCTACCCGGGCCTAGCTGGGGGCGCCTGTTGGATTGTTTCCCTCGCCGCGCTCCGCTTCGCTCGGCTACCCGCCTACGGCGGGTGATCCTCGCTCGTTCCCGCAACGGTTCTATCAACAATCCAACAGGCGCCCCCTCAGTTCGTTTCCGCATGGGGGCTCGTCAACAACCCAACAGCACGCCGCCTCAATTCATTCCCGCAACGACTCCGTCACCGACCCAACGATGCACCGCCTCACTCGTTCCCGCATGGGGGTCCGTCAACAACGTAGCGAACAATAGCAGGAGCGTTTTCAGGTATGCGAGCAGACCCACCCCGCTACGCCGCCGGATCCGATCGTCGCCGCGCCGCCGCTGCCTTCAAACCTTCGCCCTTGTTTTTATGCCGCGTGTATGCTATTAGTTCTTATTCACTTATCTCCGCCCGCAATTCGGGACATCGTTGATGCGTATTCAGATCCAGGTCGACGCAGAAGAGTTCTGGCCGAGCTTGCAGTCCGATGTCCGGGCGGCCAGGGATTACGTATACATTCAGACGCTGTCGTTCGAGGGCGACGGTGTGGGAAAGGCCGTTTCAAAATGCCTGACCGATTGCGCCGCCCCCGACCGGCGGATCATCGCGGACGAGTTTTTTACGAAGCACCGTATCAACGACAAATATCTCCGCAACCCGAGGAACTGGTTCGACGCGGAGATTCGAGCGGAGCGCGACGAGACCCTGAGAATGATGGCGCGGCTGGCGGCACAGGGGGTGGTTGTCAAGCTGACCAATCCCTCCGGACCGTTCAACCTGCTGGCGTTCGCCCGCGGGCACAAAAAAATCATAGTAATGGATGACCGGGTGGCCTACATCGGCGGCATCAATTTCACGGAGCACAATTTTTCGTGGCACGACATGATGCTTCGCATCGAAGACGCGGCAATAACCCGGTTTCTCAAAGAAGACTATCTCGAATCATGGCGTGACAATCATCTGAACACGTCAAACAAGTTTGATGGCATAGAAATTTACCGTTTCGATGCGAGGTCGAACCAGCAGACTTTTCGCCCCATACTCGAGCTGATCGGCAGCGCCCGGGAGTCGGTTTACGTAATAAGTCCGTACGTGACGTGTCCTTTTGTGGAACGGCTCCGGCAGGCACGCGACAACGGAGCGAAGGTCACGCTGATAACGCCCGACCACAACAACTGGCCCTGGCTCAAGGAATACATCCTGTGGGAAGCGGAGCGAAACGGTTTTGATGTCCGGCTCTATCGAGACCGTATGTCGCACCTGAAGGCGATCCTGGTGGATGACCGGCACCTGATCGTCGGTTCGTCTAATTTCGATTTTTTGAGCAGCCGGTTCCTGCAGGAACTGATCGCCGTCATCACGGATCAGGAAACCATCGCCCACTTCAAAGAACGGGTCCTGGCAAAGGACCTCAGTTCGACAAGCGCCGCCAGCGTGAGAGTGCCCGCCTGGAAGGGGTACTCATTGCTGGTGCGGATAAAGATACTAATATTCCTGTTTGTCGTTCTTCAAAAGGTCCTTTCGAGATGGAGGTAGGCCGATGATACGAAAAGTCGTGGGCGTTGGTGTCTTTTGCCTGGTGGTCGCGTCTCTTGCGACACCGCTTATTGCAGACAAGATGCGGACCCATACCACACCCGGTTTGGGTAGTTACGACGTTCCCTTCTTCGAAGGTGGCGCCTACCGCACCGACGTCCAGACGCCGTCGGAGTTTCTCGGCTTCGAGTTGGGTTCGGTCCCGATGACGCATGCGCATGCGCTGAGCTACCTCAAGTATCTGGCCGATAATTTCTCGAACGTCTATCTCGTTGAGTACGCGAGGACCTATGAAGGCCGTGAGCTGTACTACGTGACCATCACTTCGGAAACGCATGCCCAGAACCTGGACCAGGTCCGGGAGAAGATTGGCAAGCTGGCCGATCCGCGCAAGCTCTCCGGCGACGGCGAAGCAAAGGCCATCATTGAAACGACCCCGGCCGTGGCGTGGATGGCGTACGGAATTCACGGCGACGAGCTGTCCTCGTCCGATGCAGCGGTGCAGCTGGCCTACCAGCTCGTAGCGGGGACGGACGCCGTCACCCGCAGCATCCGGGACCACGTGTTGGTTTGCATCGATCCCATGCAGAATCCCGACGGCCGCATGCGCTGGCTCAAACAGCTCGAACAGTGGAACAGCGTGGTGCCGAACACCGACACGCAAAGTCTCCACCACCGGGGCTTCTGGCCGTGGGGCCGCGGCAACCATTACCTGTTCGATCTCAACAGGGACTGGTTCGCGCACGTGCATCCGGAGAGCCGCGGACGCTGCCAGGCTATTTTGCAGTGGAATCCGCAGTTCTTGCTCGACTGCCATGAAATGGGACCACTGGACACGTACCTGTTTTCACCACCGAGAAGGCCGTTCAACCCGTTCATGATTTCCCAGATTCACAAGTGGTGGCGGACTTACTCGGCGGACCAGGGAGCGGCGTTCGATGAATACGGCTGGAGCTACTACACGCGCGAGTGGAATGAAGAGCTCTTCCCGGGTTACGGCAGCTCCTGGGGTATCTACATTGGAGCGATCGGGATGCTCTTCGAGCAAGCGGGTGTGGATGGGTCGGCGGTCAAGCGCCGTGACGGCTCGGTGATGACCTACCGCGAGACCGTGCACCACCAGTTCATAAGCTCGATGGCCAACCTGAAGACGACGGCCGATCATCGCGCTGAGTTGTTGACCGACTTCTATAATGAGAAAAAACGTGCCACAGGCAGCCGCGGGCGGGGCAGGTCCGGGGCATACGTGGTGGCACCCTCGGATAACCGGAGCCGTCTCGACCGGCTCGCCTCGACGTTACAAAGACAGAACATCGAGGTGGAGGTGGCGAGTGAAGCATTCAAACTGCGCCGCGCAGCCGATACGGGGGGAAAAGAAATAAGAGGGCTCGAGATGCCAGAGGGGTCGCTCATCATCCGCCTGGACCAGCCGATGCGTGCGCTGCTCGAAACGATTCTTGAGTTCGACATCCGCCTGCCCGACGATTTTCTCGAGGCCCAGCGCAAAGAAGTGCTCAAGCACAACCGCTCCAAGCTCTACGAGAATACGGGATGGTCGCTGCTGCTCGGGTACAACCTGCGATGTTATCGGACCGAGTCCGTGCCCGGGGTCAAGACGACCGCCTGGGCGGCCACGCCTGTGGTGGGCGGCATTGAGGGCCGTTCGCCGAAGTACGGTTACGCGGTGGACAACGTGGATGACCGGAGTTTCGTGTTGCTGGCTCGGCTCCTCGAACGCGGCCACAAGGTGTGGGCAGCGCGCAAGCCGTTCAACGCGGCCGGACGCACTTTCGCGGCGGGCGGCTACGTCATACGGAATTCGGGCAACGAGTCTCTGGTCGAAGCGGAGCTCGAATCTCTGGCCAAAGAAACCGGTGTGCAGGTATACGGCGTGAACAGCTCACTGGGCCGGCCGGGAGCAGATCTCGGTGGTGCCGAGTTCGTGCTCCTGCAGAAACCAAGAATCGGCCTGGTCGGTGGGAGCAACATTTCCACGTACGGGTTTGGCGCCATCTGGCACCTCCTCGACAGCCGGTTGAATTACCCCGCCTCGACGCTCGCCGTCACCGCGCTGGCCGGCATGGATCTCCGCAAGTACAACGTCCTTATCCTGCCGCACAGTGCAGGAACCACCGCCATGAAGCGTCTTATCGGCGAGGCGGGAATAAAAAAACTCAAGTTGTGGGTGAAAGACGGCGGTACGCTGATCGCCAACCGCCACTCCGCGGCTTTTCTCGCCGACTCGTCGGTCGCGATCAGTTCCGTGCGTCAGAAAAGACAGGTCTTGAAGAAAATAGCCGAGTACGACTCGTGGCTGGAATGGTCGAAGGCGGCGGAATCTCCGGAGGTGGACAGCCTGGATATGTGGGAAGCCAGGAAGGGGAGCGTGGACGAAGAAGAAAAGAAAGAAAAAAGGGACTTCGAAGCGCTCAAGCTCGAAGACGAGCTGGCCCGCCGGCTGCGGCCACGCGGGGTGATACTGAACGCGGTGCTCGACAAAACACACTGGCTGTCGTTCGGAGAACCGTCCCCGGTGCCGGTCATGGTGTCGACGGAATACGTGTACGTCAGCAAGAGCAACGTCCAGGTGGCCGCACGCTTCGCCGGCGAAGACAAGCTTCGTCTTTCCGGGCTCCTGTGGCCGGAAGCCCGCGCCCGCTGGAGCGAGACGGCGTACGCGACACGCGAACGCGTCGGCAGCGGACAGGTCATTCTCTTTGCCGGCTACCCGAATTTTCGAGCCTATTTTCACGGCGGCGAGCGCATGCTGCAAAACGCGATCTTTCTCGGGCCGGGTTTTGGAACCTCTACCGCCGTGGAATGGTAGCAGTGCAATCGTAAAACAGGAGGCCGTTCTCGATGGGGTGCATTCTTGTGAAACGCGCGTTCGGAGCGTCCGTCCTGGGCGCCGCCGCTCTCTTGTCGGTGATAGCGGTCGGCCCTGGAGGGCAGCGGGCGCTGGCTGGCTCCGCCTCACGCAAGGCGGACCGGATCATCCGCAAGCACATCAAGGCACGTGGCGGAATGAAAACTATCAAGGCCATCGAGAACGTGAAAGTGACCGGCTACGTGCAGGCGGAGGGCCTCGAAGTCGATTTCACGCTGTGGCTGCAGCGTCCCAATCGCGGCCGGATGGAAGTCACGATCCGGGGGCTCGAGATCATCCAGGCCTACGACGGCGAAGTGGCCTGGTGGATAAACCCGCTCGCCGGTGCGAGTGAACCGAAAGAGATGCCCGAGGTGTTCGCGAGGTCGATGCGTCGTTGGACCGAGTTCGACGGACCGCTCGTCAATTACAAGAAGAAACGGCGCCGCGTGGAGTATGTGGGGCAGCAGGGGCTGCGCGAAGGGGGGACGGCGCACGAGATCAAGTTGACCCGGGCAGACGGCGAAGTGTGGCACGTCTTTGTTCACACCGAAACGTACCTGGAAGTGATGCGGACCTACGAACAGACGTATCAGGGCGACACCACTGAAGTCACAACCTACTTTTCCGATTTTACAGAAGTAAAGGGCCTGAAAACACCGCGAGTGATCGAGGGACTCGACGTCACCGGCACGCCGTTCAAAATGGTCTTCGAGACCATCGATACGGGCGTACAGATCGACAGGGCGTTCTTCACCATGACCGGCGCGCTCGACGCGGAGGAGTAGTCCGCATGGAGGGGCGGTGCGTTGTTGGGTTGGCGACGGAGGCAATCTAACAACGCACCGCCCCTGGGCTACCAACTATGATCTACCTCGTTCTAGCGGCGATCGTCTGGGGAAGCTCATTCCCTACGATAACGTACGCCCTGGGAGACATATCCCCGTTCATGTTCGTCGTGCTGCGTTTCTGCGCGGCGTTTCTTATATTGCTTGCCCGCTATCACACGCGCGCCGATTTGAGGCGGCTGTTTAACCGGGACCTCATCCTGATTTCCATTCCAAACGCGCTCTCCTTCATCTTGCAGTTCAAGGCGCAGGAGTTGACGACAGCGTCAAAGACAGCGTTGTTCATAAACTCGAGCCCGGTGTTCGTTGTACTGCTGGCGGCGATCTTCTGGCGGGAACGGTTCGGCAGGCGGCAGCTTGCCGCCATGGCCGTGGCGCTCACCGGCGTCGTGATTACCAGTACCCGGCTCGATTTTTCACGGCTCTCGGCGGTCAACATGGGAGACGTTCTGTGCCTGATCGTGGGTCTCAGCTGGGCGCTGTTTATCCTGCTGTCGAAGCGCCTTACGAAACGCTATCAGCCTTACGAGATGGCGCAGGCCCTGTACTTCTGGACCACCGTGTTGACGCTGCCGCTCCTGGGGTTCGAAGAGGTGCGGTTCGAGTGGCGCGCCGCGCTGCCCGTTCTATACCTGACGATATTCCCGACCATCCTCGGCTATTACTTGTACTTGAAAGGGGTCAGGTTGGTCTCCTCGCTGGCCACCTCGACCATCATCCTCATCGAAGTTGTGGTGGCATTTGTCATTTCATACTTTTTTCTGGGTGAATCCTTCTCGCCAGTTGAGTCCATCGGAGTTGCCATGGTCATGGCCGGCGTGATTATGGTATTTCACAAACCGCGGCCTACCGAGCCGCCGGAGCCTCAGGGGCCGGCGTGATTCGGCTTGTGCATTTCGAAACTGCTTGCTATAATTATATATACCCAATCTGCGTAGTGCGTGAAGAACCCGTATCCCCGCAACGTAAGCCAACATCCAGGAGTGTCCATGATTCGAATCGTCCCCAGCCGTATCCGCCATGGTCTAACCGGCATTCGCAGTCGTCTGACCGACATACAGCGGGCCTCGATCGTCGGAGTACTGGTGGTCGTCGCCCCGCTGGGACACGTGCCGCTCGATGGTGCGGGCGTGCCACCGGTGGCCGCGGCCGATTCCATCACCCTGCTGGGGCAGATCGACCTGGCGCCGGGAGGCACTCTTAATTCGGACATCTGGGGCTGGGTGGACCCACTGACCTCCAAGGAATACGCCATCGTCGGCGAATGGAATGGGTTCAACGTTTATATCGTCGACGTGTCGGACCCGACAAGCCCGAACATTATCTCGACCATCACGAGTTCCTTCGGCTTCGGCTTCGACGTGAAGACATGGGACCACTACCTCTACACGGTGGATGGAAACGGTAGCGGACAGGACGGCAAAATTTTCGATATCGCAAATCCGGCGCTGCCGGTCCAGGTCGGCACTTTTCTCTCCGCGCATAATATTTTTATCGACGACAACGGGATCATGTACAACGAGGTCTCCGGCCTGACCATCTTCGATCTCAAACCGGATCCGACCAATCCGGATTCACTGTGGAGCGGCGGCTCCTCAGGCCATGACGCAACGGCTATCGGGAACCGTTTGTACGATTTTCACGGCTCTGCGGGCACCTTTATCTATGACATCACCAACCCGGCGAGTCCCGTGTTGCTGGGATCGATCACGGACCCCAACATCGATTATCACCACAGCGGCTGGCCATCGGCGGACGGCAACTATCTCTATATCAACGATGAGCTGGCCAATGATCCCGTACCCGATATTACGGTGTGGGATATCAGCAATCCCGCGACACCCTTCAAGGTGGATGAGTTTGGAGACCCCAACGCGACCATTCATAACACGTTTCGCGTCGGCAATTTTCTTTTTGCTTCGTATTATACGGCGGGCTTCAAGATTTTCGACATCAGCAACCCGCTCGCCATGCAACTGGTAGACGAGTTCGATACATCGGCACTTAGCGGCGAAGGATTCGACGGCGCCTGGGGGTGCTATCCTTTCGCCCCGTCTGGCAACATCTACGTCAGCGATATGCAAAACGGCCTGTACATATTCTCGTTCAGCGGCACCACGCCGACGGCTATTCCGAAGCGAGCACCGGTCGGGTTCGCGCTGAACCAGAACTTTCCCAATCCGTTCAACCCCACCACGACGATTACCTATACCCTGGAGTCAGCGGGGAACGTGGTACTGACCGTTTACGACGCCGCGGGGCGCAGGATCCGCACGCTTCTCAACGGAGTGCAAGGGGCGGGCGCGCAGACGGCGACGTGGAACGGTCGTGACAACCGCGGTCACCGGGTGGCTTCCGGAGTGTACTTCTACCGGCTCGAAGCCGGCGGGGCCAGCGACACCCGCCGGATGGTTTTTTTGAAATAGGCTCGGAGCCGGTACTTCCCAGTTGTGGGTTGAGCAACATGCGAACGATTCTTCGATTTTCTTTCTTCACATTCATTGCAGTCCAGCTCCTCGCAGCCGTCACGCAAAGCCACGCCGGCGGCGGCACGGTCGCCCTGCTCGGGCAGCTCCCGCTGCGCAATGGCGGCTTTTCGGATGTGTGGGGCTATGTCGATGCGTCGACCGGACGGGAATATGCACTGGTTGGAACACGTGTCGGCACGGAAGGGTTTTTTATCGTCGATGTGACGTCACCCCAGAGCCCGACGCAGATCAGCCAGGCCAATTTTTCCATCGGCTTCGATGTGAAAGTGTACGATCACTATGCGTATACGGTCACGGGCTCGGCGGGATCGGGGGGCGCCGTCATAGATCTGACGAATGTATTCTTGCCGATACGGGTCCCCATCGGGCTCGACTCTTCGCACAACATCTTTATCGACGATAGGGGATTTCTCTACCTCGCGGGGGCGGGCGGCCAGCGTGACCTGCGGATCTACGACCTCAATCCAAACCCGGAAAACCCGGGTGCACCCATATGGATCGATGGCATCGGGAACGATCACGACGTGTCCGTGGTGGATACGATTCTCTACGATTTTCACGGCCCCAACGGGACCCGGATCTACGGCGTGTCCAATCCCGCGAGTCCCGTGCTGCTCGGCGTGATAAGCGACTCCAGTATCGTGTTTCACCACAGCGGGTACCCAACCGGCGACGGCAGATATCTTTTTATATGCGATGAACTGGCGAAGCACCCGACCGCGGACGTCACCGTTTGGAACATAGAGAATCCGGCGAGCCCGTTCAAGGTCGCCGAGATCGCCGACTCCAGCGCGACGGTTCACAATCTCTATATCGTCGGCGACTTCGCATATGTCTCCTACTACACGGCGGGGTTCAGCGTGTACGACGTCAGCGATCCCACGCAGCCGGTTCTGGCCGATTCATTCGATACCTCGGCGCTGTCCGGGGAAGGTTTTTCAGGTGCCTTCGGCGTGTACCCGTTTGCGCCGTCCGCCAATATATACGTGAGCGATATAGACAACGGGCTCTTCGTCTTTTCGTTCACGCCGGACGTGGTAGCGGTGACGTTTGTCGCCTTCGATGCGGCGTACCGGGAGGGTGGCGTACGGCTGTCGTGGGCGATTGGCCGTGCCGACGGTCTGGAAGGCTTTAATATTTACCGCTCTCCGCGTGCGGGGAGCGGTTACCGGCAGCTGAACCCGGCGTTGATCGAGGCGGCGGCTGCCGCGTACGACGATCCATCGGTCGAGCCCGGTGAAACGTACTGGTATCGTTTGGGAGCGGTGGACCGCGACGGCGAGTTTCTTTCCGTCCCGCGGCGCGTTACTATTCCGGAGCGGTCACTGACCCTGTGGCAGAACTCGCCCAACCCGTTCAATCCCGCCACATCCATCACCTACGAGCTGCCCGTACCAGCGCACGTCCGCCTCACCGTCTACAATGCACTGGGACAACGCGTGCGGTTGCTGGTCGATCGATTCGAGCCGGCGGGTACGCGGACGACTACGTGGAATGGCCGCGACGACAACGGCCGCGGCGTCTCATCGGGCGTCTATTTCTACAGAGTAGAGGTGGACGGCGTCAACCGCACCCGCCGTATGGTGTTTCTCAAGTGAGAACCCGGTTGCCAGCTTCGACGTATTTCATTATTCTTACAAAACTCGCCCTGCTTGACTCAGCAAGAAGCTGCCGCCGCTCTTAGGGACGGTGCGGCAAACGGCAACAGGCGTCCACCAGGGCTCGCGCCTCCATGTAGCGAAAAGACGGGGAGGACCATGAACGTTCAATTCTTCGGCGGTGCGCAGACCGTCACCGGTTCGCAGCACCTGCTGACGGTAAACGGCAAGAAAATTCTGTTGGAATGCGGGCTCTTCCAGGGCCGCCGCAGGGACACATACGAAAAGAATCTCAACTTCGAGCACGACCCGGCGGACGTCGATGTGATGCTGCTATCCCACGCGCACATCGATCACAGTGGCAACATTCCTAATCTTTACAAGAATGGTTACCGCGGTGACATATATGCCACCGCGGCGACGGCGGATCTAAGTCAGATCATGCTGCGTGATTCCGCGTACCTGAACCAGAGGGACGTCGAGTGGGTCAATAAGATCCGTGCGAAACGGCACGAAGAACCGATCGAACCGCTCTATTCTATCGAGGACACGGAGCAAGCGCTGCGGCTTTTCGTAGGTATCCATTACTACAAGCCGATCGCGCTGGGGCCGGGTGTGACGGTGACCTTCCACGACGCGGGGCACATCCT